>NZ_CVTT01000027.1:0-129750 GCF_900006605.1 Pseudomonas sp. 58 R 3
CGGCTGAGCTTACTTTTGGCGATTGAGCCGGTAACTCGTTGATGCTTGCGGCCCTTGGCTGAATGTCGCACGCAGTACAAATCGATCAAGTGCGGAGCGCTACGTGTCATCTCGACCCGGCCAATCGACTTGGGTGACGAGGTGGCCAACGCATACAAGTTTTTCACGGGCAGCCACTCATTTTCGTCACCACGATATAGCTCACGATTTCGTATGCGAGCCACGTAGTACCAGCCCTGCGCAGCCACTGCTTTCATCCATGGTCGCCGGAAACCTGCATCAGTAACCATCACTGGAACACATCCATCGGGCAGTAGTTCAGCCAGTGTTTTGAGCAGGCGGTTTTGATATTTGGGGCAACCCTCGCGCTCATGAACACTTTCATAAATTGGAAATGAGCGCCCCGCCAGCGGTATCGCGGCTCTCAACAAAAAAGCATTACCGGGAGCATCAATTCGTGACCAGTCAACCAAGATTAATGGGTGCTTCACCGACCCCAGCAATGCCCGCAGGATCACCCAGTAGAACAGCGGGCGCTCTGCTCTGAGGTGTTGATTGCCCAGCAACCGATCGACCCGCTTGATTGCATGTTTGGGGTACGCCTGACCTGGCATAAAACGTCCGAGTGCTGTCAGCGTCAGGCGGCGGCCTTGCAGTAACGAACTGACACAACTCATCAGTGTTGTCAGGCGACGAGAATGGATTGAAGGCAGTGCTTGAGCGAGCGCTCTGTGTAAAAATCGGATGGCTTGCATGGGTCGGGGATCTTGTTTTTGTGTGGTGCAAACCAAGTTGCCGACTCATGCAGGCTTCTTCAATAATTCCAACTTCTTGATTTTTCGTAAGAAAAATCGGGGATTCCTCAGGTTCTGCCCCCTATTTTCCGGATGTCTAGCAATGTGCGTCAGGTCACTCGCTTCGAGTAGGCCTCTATCCAGTCCGCAAGTGACCGCATATCGGTTTCGAGTTGAGCAAGTTCGGGAGGGACTGCTGGGAGATCGTCAGCCTGAGAATGCTCATACACAGAGTATCGTGTCATCAAGTCGTCAATCAGATCACAATCTTCCTGAGTAATGTTGCTTAGCTGCCTCAGTAGCCCTTTGGTCATCACTTCCCTGCGGAATCGCAGCACGACGCTGTTAAGCATCACCACCTCAACAGTGCGCTCCACGATGATTCGGAAGTCACTGCAAACACTCTTGGCCATGAGGTCGTAGCTTTCAGCATCGCCTTCTGCCTGGTGCTTCTTGAGTCGGGCTAAGCTCTCATTCAGAAGCTTGTTGATGGCCGGCTTTGGTTTCGAGTCTCGAACACTTTGTCCGGTCAGAATGCCGGATGTTTTGTCGAGACGTCGCAGCGTCTGAACGTCAAAGGCGATGTCCGGGGTATCTGGATGCTCCTTCACTTTCTTTACTGCAGACTCCAGAAGTGTCACCAGCGACAGCCTGTGGGTGAAGATGATGACTTGGCGGGTCTGCGCTAAATCTACGAGTCGCGCGACAACCCGCTCTTCAAAATCTTGATCGAGAGAGGAAATCGGGTCGTCGAAAATGAACGGGGCTACTTGATTTGAACCAGTAATATCAGCTAGAAATGCAGCCAAGGCGACAATTCTTGTCTCACCCTCACTGAGAATTTGTTCCGGCGGGCGGGTTCCTTTCGCGCCAACGAGCGTCAGTCCGAATGTTGTCCTGCCTTTACCGACGGTTTTGCTTTGAGGGGCTACAGGCAACCTCGAGCCACCTAGTAGCTTAAGTTCGGCGGCGAAGCGAGTTTGATATCCCGCCTCCACCTCGGATTTCGCCAATTCGTTGTTCTTGATCGTGAGCGTGTTGGTTGCAGCAAGCCGTATGGCTTTCCCGTACTGGTCGACAGCCAACAACCTGTCGCGTTCGGCCAGGACTGCTGGTTTGTTTTGCGACAGCCACTGCAGGGCCTTCAGCTTACGGAGTCGCGCCTCCATTTGCTGCCGTTTGCCATCTTGAGAGAGCTCGGTCAGCGACTTTTCTTCGCCGCCTAACTGCTCGGTTACTTCTGCCAGTGCCTGATCTACCAGTGACCAGTCAAATAGGGCAACATTTTCGATTTGTTCAGCGGTCTCGAGATCGGAGCGTCTTTTCACCAAGATTTTATGCAGATCGATGGCCTGCTGTTGATCCAGTTTTATCAGGGCCGTATGGGCTAGCCAGTCCTCTTCTTTCGGCGATTGGGGTAAGGCGAGGACAAAACTCTTATGTTTGTCTTCTGCTTGTTTTGCGCCTAGCTCCAAACCTTCGGTGACAAACTGCTCAAAGTGGCTCAATCGATGGCTAGCGTCCTCATTGAGCTCTTGCTGGCAAAGCACACACCTTGCTTGCTCACCCACAACAGGAAATGGTTGACCAGGGTAAGCATGATTTTGAGAGAACAATCGAGCTTGAACCCATAACTGTTGCCACGCCGCTTCGCCGACTCCTTCGAGTGGAGTTTCGGAGAAGAGTTGTTGAGCAAATTTCTGAGCGGCTTGCCGCTTTTCCTTTGCATCAGCGTTGGCACTTACAATGATCTGTGCTGTTTCGTTGGAGAGTTTTTCCTTGAGTTGGCTCATAGCTAGCCGAACTGTGGCCAACCCCTGCTTTTCTTTCATGATTGAGGCCAGTCGCCCCGCCACGTCCTTCTGGGCCAGTGCACCTTCTGTGACAATCCGCTCAGCGTCGTGCTCTGGAGTGTATGTACAGAATTTGTCGATAGCAGCCGTATTCGTTGCAGGTTTAATACTCGTAAGCCACTTACGTTCCTCAGTGGCTTCCAAGTCCGTTGGGAATTGTGGCAATACGCTCAGCAAAGCATTCTTCGATGCAGTGAGGTGCTGGCTAACTTTGTCTGACACGGCGATCAATGACGCCACGAATTTCATTTGGCTGGGCTCGTAGCTGGCCTCGTTTTTGCCCATGTATTGGGCAGCCGTTCTGGAGTCAAATATCTGGGCGTGACGAAGTAAAGGATCTGCCCCCTGATTAAGCGTCCATTCAATTGTTCCTTTTTTTTGTCCTGCCGAGACTTGGAAATTAGCCCTGCAGACCTCAGGTTCTTCAATGAAGACATTAGGGTGAATTTCGTCCTTCGACCTTGAGCCACATGCCTGTTTAAGGAGGCGTGCGTATCCGCTTTTTCCTGAACCATTTTGACCGTAGAACACCGTGATGTTGCCTGGGCCAAGAGGGAGTGCTGCGCCTGATTTGATCGCATTCAACCCGTGAACTTCTGAGATCCCTTCTATGCGGATGGCGGGACGGCTGGCAGCAAGTGCCAACGAGCCTGGCGATACGATACCGAAGCCTGGATCCTCTTCCTTCTTAGATTCGACCATGCAAAGCCGGGAAAGCTCTTTGATCTTTTCGTCTGTTGGGGGCTTCTTGGTATCGATTAAATTCTTGGCAGCTGTCTGTAACCACCGGCTTCTTTCGCCGAGCCAAGTTTCAAAATCGTCGACAATGGGAGCGTCTAGCCCATTCAAGTCTGGTACAACCATTGTTATCTCTCCTTGAAAACACCGCGGACGACCGAGTATAGGTCAATAGTGGCAAATTGCTTTCGGTGCGGTTTTAGCGAAACCCCTAAGCGTCCTCCCCTCATAGTAGGAAAGGGAACAGACTTACTTATTGGTTGGGGCGACTGCTTCTGGCCGAAAGCACCCCCTTTCCACGCCAACCGGTCTACCATGGCATCCCCCGGCAGTGGTCCATGCGCTCCCGATCATTTTTATCAAGGTATCGCCATGTCCATCGACCAAATCTCCCTTCCCAAAGGCGTCGGCCCTCACGCCACCAAGCTTCTTGACGCAATCACCGGCGCTTCGACCCATGAAGAACTCAACCGCGCTGGCGGCAAAGCCGAAGGGTTTGTGTTGGGGCTGGAGGCCGCCAAAGCCATCAAAAGCCAGATCGCCGAATCCTTGTATGTGGCTTACGACGATGCGGCGAGTAACCGCGCGCGTGAGTTGAAGGGTTAAGAACCCGGCACTACAGGAAGTTGTGCGCGCAGGGCGTTAGACTGGGCGCCTTTTATTGCTCAGGATGAGGCTGTCATGTTTAAAGTTGCTCTCGCGTCGCTGCTGCTGGCGTGTGCCTTCGGCGCTCAAGCGGATACGACGGTTGATGTGTCGAAGATTTACGGCAATATCAAGTTCGTCAGTAGCTTCCCGGATTATAAGGTCAAGGTGGTAAACAGTTTCCCTGACCTTAAGGTAAAACAGGTGAGCAGTTTTCCCGATTCGGCCGGCAAGTGGAAAACAGTCGAGAGCTTCCCTGACTACAAGATCCAGATTGTTGACTCCTTTCCTGACTTCACCATTCAGTACGTTGATTCGTTCCCTGGGGTTAATTGAGGGCAGCGCCATCAGCGGCGCTGCCGTGGGCTGTTTATCAGCCAGGGCAAGGTGCTTCACGGTCGAGCAATTTGGCCGTGAGCAGCACGCCCAGTTCGCTTAGTTGGTGAATGGCGAGGGCGACGTCGCGGTGTTTGCCGCACAGGTCTTCGGACAGGTCGAGCAGCAGTGTGCTGACGCTGGTGAAGGTTTCGTAGCTGTTGGTGATGAGGGTTTCGGTGTTGGCGTCGGGGACGACGGTGAAGAGGGTGGTTGAGTCAGTTTTTGCTTGAGTCATAACGATATCCTGGTTTTGGCCGCCATCTTTTCGCTACTAAACGAAAAAGGTGGCAGCTGTGCGCAGGTTAGTAGACCGGTGGATATCAAAGCCGGCGCGCCCGAGGACGCCCTACGCACAGCCACCATCAAGCACAGACGCAATGTCTGATTGATGAAGCTCATGCACTTTTCAATACCCAACTCAGGCTACTAAACCCGATCACTGAACATTCAGCGACCGAGCCACCTTAGAGACGGCCACCTCAGCGCACAAGCCGGCGGATTCTGACGCACGCGTAGGCAATGGAGCAAGGTGCTGAGGGCCTGTTCACAGTTCGCTGTGGTTAGGAAACTCCCTTGTGGCGAGCAGGCTTGCCCTGCGTTGGGCTGCGCAGCGGCCCCGAATTCAGGCGGCCGGGTTTCCCTCTTGGACCGAGGTGGCTGGGTTGGGAGCGCTGCGCACTCCAGCGCAGGGCAAGCCTGCTCGCCACAACAAGCCTGCTCGCCACAACAAGCCTGCTTGCCACAACGAACCCGCTTTCCACCACAATACTGCTTTCCACTTAGAACGCCTGGTTCACCCCAACCCCACGCATGATCGAAAACCGTGGGTCGATCAGCTTCAACCTTTGCTCACCCTTCAAGCGGCCCACCACCACGGTGTAGGTCTTGGGCACTTCGGAGAGGTTTTCCGGGTTACGGGCCAGTTTTTCAATCGCCGGGGTGTTGGCCCAGTCGGCGATGGTTTTCTGGCGGATGTCCACGGTCACTACCCAGGATTTATCCACGGCGGCGCCCATCGGGTTGGCGTTGGCGGCGATGTTCTGAATCTTGGCGATTTCATAGCCCTGGGCGTAGCAGAACCCGGACTCTTGCTGCACATAGGCAGCGCGGCCGTTGTCGGTAAGGCTGTAGGTGTTGTCGCTTTTGGCCAGCAGGCCGGCGTCGGTCAGGGCGTCGAAGGCGGGCTGGTTGGCGCTGGAGGTGCCGGTCATGACGCTGTCACTCAGGGTCACCGGGAAGCGGTTGAACATCGCCGCCCTGACGCAGGACGGACCTTCGAGCTTGGGTTGCAGCGCGGCTTGAATATCGGCGTCCGACGGGCTGTCGCTGCAGGCGGTGAGCAGCAGGGCGCTGGCGGTGATGAGGGCTATTTCTCTGATTCGCATCGTTTTATCCTTGACGATGGGGGGCGGGCGGGCAAAGTGTATAGAAACATTGCTGTCACGAAACCCTCCCCGCCGTCGTGTAGGGTCGGTGGCTTGAACCGCGCTGAATACACAAGGAATGCCCACCATGACATTGACCGTCAAAACCCTGCTCGACCTGGCCATGGCCAACCCCATCAACGCCGAAATCACCGCACGCCTGCCCGACCTTGGTGTGGCGCAGTGCATGCTCACGGCGGGCTGCCTGTTCCAGGCCGTTTGGAACCATCAGTCAAACTTGCCTGCGGCGCATAACGTAAAGGACTACGACGTCTTTTACTTCGACACGGACTTGTCCTACGAAGCTGAGGACAAAGTGATCCGCGCCGCCGCGCGGTTGTTTGAGGATTTGGGCGTTAACGTCGAGGTCAAGAACCAGGCGCGGGTACACCTTTGGTACGGCGAGCGCTTTGGTCGGCCTTACCCGCAGCTGCACTCGGCTAAACAGGGCGTGGACCGTTACCTGGTGGCCGGCACGTGCATCGGGCTGGAGATCGACACCGGCGAAGTGTACGCGCCCTATGGGTTGGCGGATGTGGAGCAGGGCGTGTTGCGCATTAACCCGCAGCACCGCGAGCCTGAGTTGTTCGCCGCCAAAGCCAGGAGTTATCAGGCGCGCTGGCCTTGGCTCACGATCGTTTCGCCGGATGATTTGTGAACTTTTACCGGTTGCCCATACGTCCTATCTTCAAATGAACCCCGAGAGTGGATAGCTCATGATCTTTCTGATTTTCCTCATCGCCTGCGGCGCCGCCGCCAGTACCGGCATCATTTTCAAGCCCGGCCAGTGGTACGAAACCCTGGTCAAACCCAGCTTCACCCCGCCCAATTGGTTGTTTCCGGTGGCCTGGACGGTCATCTACCTGCTGCTCGCGTGGGCGGGCTATCGCCTGACGATGATGCCCGGCAGCCAATTGGCCCTGGGCCTGTGGGCGGCGCAGATTGCGCTGAACACGCTGTGGACGCCGGTATTTTTTGGGGCTCACAACCTCTTCGCCGGGATGGTGGTGATCGTGCTGCTGTGGCTGGTGGTGGCGGCGTTGGTGGTGATGGCGTTGCGGCTGGACTTGATCACCGGCTTGATCCTGTTCCCTTACCTGGCGTGGCTGAGTGTGGCGGCGGCGTTGAATTTCTCGATCTTGCGTAATAACCGCTGATGGCTCACACACTTTGGCCCGCGAGCGAGGCTGAGCTGGCGCAGATGCGCCGGTTCAATAAAAAGCTCGCCTGGCTGCCGCGTTTTAAAATCCGCAACCGCGTCACGCCGCGTTTGATTCAGGCGTTGCTGCGAGTCAGTCAAAAGCTCAAGCAAGCGCCTGCGGCTCAAACCCGCCGAGTGGCAGGCGTGCCCGTGCGCATCCTGCGGCCCGAGGGGCAAACCCAAGGCGTGGTGCTGGATATCCACGGCGGCGGCTGGGTGATCGGCAATGCGCAAATGGACGACGACCTCAACCTGGGCATGGTGCAGGCGTGCGGCGTGGCGGTGGTGTCGGTGGACTATCGATTGGCGGTGCACACGCCGGTTGAAGGGCTGATGGAGGACTGCCTGAATGCCGCGCGCTGGCTGCTCGGCAGTGAGGAGTTTGCCGATTTGCCGGTGTTTGTCGTGGGTGAGTCGGCCGGTGGGCATCTGGCGGCCGCAACGCTGCTGGCGCTCAAGCAATGGCCTGAATTGCTCAAGCGTGTGAGCGGTGCGGTGTTGTACTACGGCGTATATGACTTGAGCGGCACACCGAGCGTGCGCACGGCGGGGCCGCAGACGTTGTTGCTGGACGGGCCGGGCATGGTCGACGCGCTGCGCCTGCTCACGCCGGGCTTGAGTGATGAAGAACGTCGGCAGCCGCCGTTGTCGCCGTTGTATGGCGACTTCACAGGGCTGCCGCCCGCGTTGATGTTTGTGGGTGAGTTGGACCCGTTGCTGGATGACACGCTACAGATGGCCGAACGCTGGGGCGCAGCCGCGCAGGTTGAGGCGCACTTGTTGCCGGAATCTGCCCATGGGTTTATTCATTTTCCGGTGGCGATGGCGGATGGCGTACTTGCTTACAGCCGGCGGTGGATATCGGCGAGAATCCAGGCGGTGCACGCTTGTAGTGATTAGCCATTCACCTGCACCCCGCGTAACCTCTGACACCCTGATTTCCAGATTCCCGCAAGGACGCACACGTGACCCTTTCCCATGCAGTTGCAGGGCTATCGGCATTTTTGCTGGTGGCAGGTGTTCAAGCCGCCGAATACCATTTCTCGTTTGATGTGCCCTACGGGCAGTACGAGCGGCAATTCAAGATGAAGACCCCAGGTGACGGCTCGTTGAGCTGCACGGTGATGATCGAGAAAGAGTACCGGGGCGAGAAGTGGGTGCCGGCAGTGATTCTGGCGGCCGCCGAAGACGATGCCGAGGACGACACGCTGTTTCTGTCCAGTTCGACTGAGCCCAACGGCGGGCCGCGTACGTTTCACCTTCGCACGTTCAACCAGGCGAAGCCGATCATCGACAAGGCGCTGTGGGAGGCTCCGGATGAGAAGGGCGTGTATAAGATGGCCGTGTCCTGGTATGCCAATGGCGCCATCGGTTATCAGTACGGTGTCTATGCGAGTTGGCAAGAGAAGCAGTTTGTCGAGAAGCCAGGCTTTGCCACGCGCCATGTCAGCATCCATGCGTCGGGCGTGAAGGGCACTGCTTTTTGCTATGTGCACGCCAAATGACACTGAGCGATGGAGGTGGTATGACACACAGCCCGACCCTTCGGACGGTCACGGCCGCCGACCTCCCGCAAGTGCTGGCCTTTGTGCTGCAGGCCCGTGCCGAGCTTTTCCCCAAGCTCAGCGCCACTGGCCTGCCGGATGACCTGGCGCGATTTGAGGCCGTTTACCTTGAGGGTGACGGCCAGTTTCTGCTGGTCTGTGTGGGCGCTCAAATCGTGGCTGCCGTCGGCTATCTGCCGTACGACGGGCGCTTCCCGCAGTTGAACTACCAGGGTCGCAAGGTCGTCGAGGTGGTGCGCCTGTTCGTGCTGCCGGCGTTTCGCCGTTTTGGTTTGGCGGGGAGGTTGTATCGCGCATTGGAGGCTAAGGCACAGGCGGATGGGGTGGAGGTGGTTTACCTGCATACCCATCCGTTTTTGCCGGGAGCGATTGATTTTTGGCGGCGGCAGGGGTTTGAGGTGATCGACGTCGAAGCCGACCCGGTGTGGCAGACCACGCATATGCAGCAGGCTCTATAGATCAAGGTGGGAGCTGGCTTGAACCGGTTAGAAGTCTGTCGCAAGCCTGCTCGCCACAGGAGAAATGGGACGCCTCTAAAGTTGTGTAGATAACTATGCTGCGATAGCGGTGTGTCAGCCCCGGCTATGGCACTGATCCGCCGCCATCGCAGGCAAGCCAGCTCCCACCTTTGCACGGTGAGCAGTCCATTAAATGGGGCGCAACCGCAGGATTTGTGCGCCGTCGAACGGGTCCGTGAGGTAATGCGCCTGTACCCCGAATGTCTCCTGTAGCCGCTGCGGCGTCAGCACCTCCAGCGGTTTGCCCAGCGCCACCAGGCGCCCGCGATCCAGTACCGCCAAACGATCACAGGTCAGCGCCTGGTTCAGGTCATGCAACGCAATCAAGGTGGTCACCGGCAGTGCTTGCACGCCTTTTAAAATCGCCAATTGATGCTGGATATCCAGGTGGTTGGTCGGTTCATCCAGCAACAAAATCTGCGGTCGTTGCGCCAACGCTCGGGCGATGTGCACGCGTTGGCGCTCGCCGCCGGAGAGGCTGCGCCAGGCGCGTTGGCTCAGGTGGGTGGCGTCCACGTCGTGCAGCGCCTGGCGCACGATGGCATCGTCTGCGTCAGACCAGGGGCTCAGCGCCGACAGCCAGGGTGTGCGGCCCAGTGCCACGGCGTCGAATACGCGGATGGCATCGTCGGTATCAGCCTGCTGCTCCACCACCGCGAGGTTTTGCGCAACAAGGCGGCGGGACAGCTTGGTCAGGCGCTGACCGCCCAGCCACACTTCGCCGGACGCGGGCACGCGCAAACCGGCAAGCAATTTGAGCAGGGTGGATTTACCCGAGCCGTTCGGCCCGACAACGCCCAAGGTTTCCCCTTGCTGAACCTCCAGGTGGATATCGCGCAGCAACTCGGCGTCGCGTACCTTGAAGCCCAGGCCGGTACAACTGAGTACGGTCATCGCGCATTTCTCCGGCCAATCAGGATCAGCGCAAACACCGGCGCGCCGACCAGTGCCGTGACCACGCCGACCGGAATCACCTGGCCCTTGATCAGCGTGCGCGACAGCACATCCGCGGCGATCAAGAACAACGCGCCGCCCAGCGCACTGGCCGGCAGCAAGCGTGAATGCCCGGTGCCCAGCAGCAGGCGCACGGCGTGGGGAATCACCAGCCCGACAAAACCGATGGAGCCGACAATCGACACCATCACCGCCGTCACCAGCGCGGCGCAACCGACCAGCACAAACTGCACGCGCCGCACCGCAATACCCAGCGAGGCGGCCGAGTCGGTGCCGAAGGTAAACGCATCCAGCGCACGCCGATGCCACACACACACGGCCAGGCCGGCGACCGCCACCGGCACTGCCAGCCACACCGACGGCCAACGCACGCCGCTGAGGTTGCCCAGCAGCCAGAACATGATGCCGCGCGCCTGTTCGGAACTGGCGGACTTGGTGATCAGGAACGCGGTGAGGGCATTGAACAGCTGCGAACCGGCGATGCCGGCGAGGATGATCTGGCCGGTGCCGCTGGCTGAGCCGCTGGCCCTTGCCAATAGAATCACTAAAGCAAATGCCGCCATGGCGCCGACAAACGCGCCCGCCGACAGCGAAATCAGCCCGCCGCCCACGCCCATCAATGCCACCAACACTGCGCCGGTCGAGGCGCCTGCGCTGATGCCCAGCAGGTATGGATCGGCCAATGGGTTGCGCAGTAACGACTGCAGGATCACCCCGCAGGTTGCCAGCCCCGCGCCACAGGCGGCGGCGACCAGGGCGCGGGTCAGACGGTAGTTCCACACCACGCCTTCGTCGATCGGGTCGAGCACGTAACCGGCGGCCCAGAGTTTGTTGGCCAGCACTTGCAAGACCACTTGCGGTTCGATGGCGGTTTCGCCGATGGCGGTGCCGGCGAGCACGGCCATCAGCAACACGGTGAGGGCGAGTAGGGTGCGCATCATTTCGGCAGGTCGTAGCCGTCGATGGCGCCGGCCAGTTGTTCCAGGCCGTCGAACATGCGCAGGCTGGCCTGCAGCGCCAGGGCGTCAATAATGATGATGCGGTTGTTTTTCACCGCGTCCATGTTGCGGGTGACCGGGTCGCTGCGCAGGAAGGCGAGTTTCTTTTCATGGTCGTCGGCGGGGTAGCGGCGGCGGTCCATACGGGCGATCACCAGGAAGGTCGGGTTGGCCTTGGCGATGGTTTCCCAGCCGACGGCGGGCCATTCTTCATCCGACTGCACCACGTTGTGCAGGCCGAGGGTTTGCAGCATGAATTCGGGAATGCCCTTGTGGCCGGCTACATACGGGTCGGCAGCCATCTCACTGCTGGAGAACCACACCAGCGCGCTGGCGTGCTTGAGGCCTTTGCCTTGCGCAGTGGCGACCGACTTGGCCAGGCGTGCCTTGAGTGCGTCGTTCAACTGTTGGCCACGGGCTTGCACGTCGAAGATCTCGGCCAACTGGCTGATGCTTTTATAGATCGTGTCAATGCGGAACGGCTCCAGCCGCGTGCCGTCAGCGCCCACCAGGTTGTCCTTGCCTTCGCAGTCGGAGGGCAGCACGTAGGTGGGAATCTTCAGTTCATGGAATTGCTCGCGAGTGCCGACCACGCCTTGGGGGCCGACCACCCATTCCAGCTCGGCGGCCACCAGTTGCGGGCGTTTGGCGATCACGGCTTCGAAGCTCGGCTCGTTGTCGGCCAGGCGCTCGATCTTGTCGTTCTGCGCCTTGAACTGCGGCAATACGCTGTTGAACCACAGCGAAGTGCCGACCACTTTATCCCCTACGCCCAGCGCGTAAAGCATCTCGGTGGCGGCCTGGCCGATGCTCACGCTGCGTGCCGGGGCCTGTTGGAAGGTGACACTGCTGCCGCAGTTTTCGACCGTCAGCGGGTAGTGAGTCGGCGTGGCGTGGGCCAGGGCACAAACGCCCAGGCCGGTGATCAGGGCGCAAACGCGTAGCAGCATGGGGCAATCTCCGAGTGAACCGTACGGGAAACAGGGCAGGTACGGCTCGGAAACACACCTTTGAACGCTGCAGGTTTGCAGGGCGCGGATGTCCTTCCCGGACACCCCGCCGGTTGGTGATAACGCTTTGCCGGCAGGTCTCCTGACTGATGCGTCGTCGCCTCGCTCCGGCCTTCCCGAGCATGGCTCAGTGGCAGTGGGGAGCAGGCTCGGCACCTACAGTTGCGGGGGCAGTTTCGATTGGCGCGATGGGCTGCGCTTCGAATTCCCTATTAGTCCCGTTTGGGAACCGGCGCGGTATGGTAGTCCATCTTGGGTGCTGGGTGCAGGTACAATCCGGACCTGTCCATAACCACCCCAAGGAAGGCCATGCTGCCAAGGCGGGCACCGTGGGGGTGAGGTACCAGTCGCCGGACTTTTGGAGCCTGCTCTCCACGGACGGTGCCGACGGTGTGATGTTGTCGGCGATGGTCGAGGTGACGGCAGATGGGCACCGGCTGCTTAGCCGGATGCTGCATTGATGCGCCGTACCGCCCGGCGAAAGTTCGGGCGATGGGCTGACACTGGGTGATGGCTCAATGATATTATCTGCCGCGCCCTTTCGATTCGCCTTAGTTCATGGAGAACTTATGCCTTTTCGCAACGTCCTCGCCTTGACCCTGCTATGCACCCTGTTACTGCTGGGTGGTTGCGCCCCGTCAGTGTCGTTACCCCCATCTGCTGCGCCAGTGCCGCTTGAACCCCTAGGCCAGGTTTTGCCCTCCAACCCTTCACGGGTGGGCTGGATCGACCAGATCATCGCTCAAGACCCCGTCGTGATTTCGTCGCACAAGCCCGTCCTTCAACCGGCTTCGGATAACGACGCGCGCATTGCCAAGTTGCGTAAACAAGACGGCGGTGTGCTGCCCGAGGGCTATTGGGCGCTCTACAAGCAAAACCTGGAAGCGATGCAGTACGACTTGAACCACCAGCATGACGCGGCCCGTGCCGAGTACGTAAACACCTACCGCGATGAGTTGAGCCGCCTGAGCGACGTGACACTTCAAACCATGGCCACCGCGCCCCAGGCGTTGGATGCCCACACCCGCCGCCAGTTAAGCGCACGCCTGAGTGATCGCACCGCGGCTTATATCATGACCAGCAATCAGTCGTTCCGGGCGGCCACGGACGCCCACATCAATCGCATGGCCTTGATGGATCGCCAATACGATGTCTGCGCACGCCGGCCGGACTGCTGGGATGCGCCAGTCAAGCGCTAGCCTCGATAGGTCATACACAGGAAGCAAGTGGGTAACGTGACGGTCGATTAATCGATAAGCACCGCAAATCAAAGGTGGGAGCAGGCAAGCCAGCTCCCACCTTTTGATTCGTGCTCAGCCGCCGAATTGCAGGGTGCCCATGGCGAGCTTGGCCATTATCGCCGTGGCGCCCAGCTGCACCAACCACAGCGCCAACCCACCCAGAAACACACCCAGTGCCACTTGCAGCACCAGACTTTTCTGGCGCTTTGCTTGCGGCGGGCGCGGTGCGTAGTCATGCAGTTCGTCGCGGTCGGCGCGCAGGTCCAGGTCGTCGTTTCTCATAGGGCTCTCACAGCAAAGGGGCGATCAGGGTTCAGTCTAGTGGCTTGGCCAACAAAAAGGGGGAAGCCATTGGCTTCCCCCTTCGTATGGCGCTGGCCGGGTTATAGAACCTGAACAATCGCTTTTGTTACCGCACCAATGTTCGACTGGTTCAACGCGGCCACGCAGATACGGCCGGTGTCGAGCGCGTAGATGCCAAACTCGGTGCGCAGGCGGGTGACTTGCTCAACGGTCAGGCCGGAGTAGGAGAACATCCCACGCTGGCGGCCGACGAAGCTGAAGTCGTGGCCCGGTGCAGCCTTGGCCAGTTCGGCGACCATCTGCTCGCGCATGCCGCGGATGCGCAGGCGCATTTCGGCCAGTTCCGCTTCCCATTGGGCGCGCAGCTCAGGGTTGTTCAGCACGGCCGCCACGATCGCCGCGCCGTGGGTCGGCGGGTTGGAGTAGTTGGTGCGGATAACGCGCTTGACCTGGGACAGGATGCGCGCGCTTTCTTCCTTGGATTCGCTGACGATCGACAGCGCGCCCACGCGTTCGCCGTACAGCGAGAACGACTTGGAGAACGAGCTGGAAACAAAGAAGGTCAGGCCCGATTCAGCGAACAGGCGCACGGCCGCGGCGTCTTCGTGGATGCCGTCGCCAAAGCCCTGGTAGGCCATGTCGAGGAACGGCACCAGGTTCTTGGCCTTGATCACGTCCAGCACGTTTTGCCAGTCGGCCGGGCTCAGGTCGACACCGGTGGGGTTGTGGCAGCAGGCGTGCAGCACCACGATGGACTGCGGCGGCAGGGCGTTGAGGTCTTCGAGCAGGCCGGCACGGTTGACGTCGTGGGTGGCGGCGTCGTAGTAGCGGTAGGTCTGCACCGGGAAGCCGGCTTTTTCGAACAGCGCCTGGTGGTTTTCCCAGCTCGGGTCGCTGATTGCGACGACGGCGTTGGGCAGCAGTTGCTTGAGGAAGTCCGCGCCGATTTTAAGCGCGCCGGTGCCGCCGACCGCTTGGGCGGTGATCACGCGGCCGGCGCTCAGCAGTGGCGACTCAGCGCCGAACAGCAGCTTTTGCACGGCCTGGTCGTACGCCACGATACCGTCGATCGGCAGGTAGCCACGGGCGGCGTGTTGCGCCACACGAATGGCTTCCGCTTCGGCAACGGCACGCAAGAGTGGAATCTTCCCCTCCTCGTTGCAGTAAACGCCCACGCCAAGGTTGACCTTGGTGGTTCGTGTGTCGGCGTTGAATGCTTCGTTGAGGCCCAGGATTGGATCGCGTGGTGCCATTTCGACAGCGGAGAACAGGCTCATTTTTGCGGCAGCTCTATGGGGGATAGGAGGGACGTGTCGCGCTCCAGCCGAATGCACTAGAGCGGTGCACAAACGGGGAGCTAGTATAGAGGCCATCCAGGCTCAGGGCGACAGCCGAAACGGCTTTTCGGCCAAGTTTTTCGGTTTATTTGCCCACCGTTAGTCTTATTGCACAATTGATCATCGACGGCTGGTAGGACGATTGCCTTGAAACCCGTCACATTCGCCACCACTTCTACAGCTATCATGGTTTTTTCCTGCAGCCTGCGAAGACTTTTCGCGGGGTGCTGAGCTATTTCGTCCCTGGCGGTGTTGAGTCTGGGGTGACTTCACGAGGTACGTTATGTCGGATTTCCAGCTCGTCACCCGTTTTGAACCCGCGGGCGATCAACCCGAAGCCATTCGCCAGATGGTCGAAGGCATCGAAGCCGGCCTGGCGCACCAGACGCTGCTCGGGGTGACCGGTTCAGGCAAGACCTTCAGCATCGCCAACGTGATCGCGCAGATCAACCGCCCGACCCTGGTGCTGGCGCCGAACAAAACCCTGGCCGCGCAGTTGTACGGTGAGTTCAAGGCGTTCTTCCCGAACAACGCGGTGGAGTACTTCGTTTCTTACTACGACTACTACCAGCCCGAAGCCTATGTGCCGTCGTCCGACACCTTTATCGAGAAGGATGCGTCGATCAACGACCATATCGAGCAGATGCGGTTGTCGGCGACCAAGGCGTTGCTGGAGCGCAAGGACGCGATCATCGTCACCACGGTGTCGTGCATCTACGGCCTGGGCAGCCCGGAAACCTATTTAAAGATGGTGCTGCACGTCGACCGCGGCGACAAACTCGACCAGCGCGAGCTGCTGCGCCGCCTGACGAGCCTGCAGTACACCCGCAACGACATGGATTTTGCCCGTGCCACCTTCCGTGTGCGGGGCGATGTGATCGACATTTACCCGGCCGAATCGGACCTCGAAGCGATCCGTATCGAACTGTTCGACGATGAGGTCGAGAGCCTCTCGGCCTTCGACCCGTTGACCGGCGAGGTGATCCGCAAACTGCCGCGCTTCACCTTCTATCCGAAAAGCCACTACGTGACGCCGCGTGAAACCCTGATGGGGGCGATCGAGGGCATCAAGGCCGAACTGGTCGAGCGCCTGGAGTACCTGCGCGCCAACAACAAGCTGGTAGAAGCTCAACGCCTGGAGCAGCGCACCCGGTTTGACCTGGAGATGATCCTGGAGCTGGGCTATTGCAACGGCATCGAAAACTACTCGCGTTACCTCTCGGGCCGCGAATCCGGGGCGCCGCCGCCGACCCTTTACGACTACTTGCCGGACGATGCGCTGCTGGTGATCGACGAATCCCACGTCAGCGTGCCGCAGGTCGGCGCCATGTATAAGGGCGACCGTTCGCGTAAAGAGACGCTGGTGGAGTATGGTTTCCGCCTGCCGTCGGCGCTGGATAACCGGCCGATGCGTTTTGACGAGTGGGAAGCCATCAGCCCGCAGACCATTTTCGTGTCTGCCACGCCAGGCAACTACGAAGCCGAGCATGCCGGCCGTGTGATTGAGCAGCTCGTGCGCCCGACCGGCCTGGTGGACCCGCAAATCGAGATCCGCCCGGCGCTGACCCAGGTGGATGACTTGCTCTCGGAAATCACCAAGCGCGTGGCCCTGGAAGAGCGTGTGCTGGTCACCACGCTGACCAAGCGCATGTCCGAAGACTTGACCGATTACCTGGCGGACCACGGCGTGCGTGTGCGTTATTTGCACTCGGACATCGACACCGTGGAGCGCGTGGAGATCATCCGCGACCTGCGCCTGGGTGTGTTTGATGTGCTGGTGGGGATCAACCTGCTGCGCGAAGGCCTGGACATGCCGGAGGTTTCGCTGGTGGCGATTCTGGATGCGGACAAGGAAGGCTTCCTGCGTTCCGAGCGCTCGTTGATCCAGACCATTGGCCGGGCGGCGCGTAACCTCAATGGTCGGGCGATTCTGTATGCCGACCGCATCACCGGCTCCATGGAGCGGGCGATTGGCGAGACCGAGCGCCGTCGCGACAAGCAGATCGCTTTCAACCTGGAGCATGGCATTACCCCGAAGGGCGTGTTCAAGGACGTTGCCGACATCATGGAAGGCGCCACCGTGCCGGGCTCGCGCAGCAAGAAGCGCAAGGGCATGGCCAAGGCGGCCGAAGAGAGCGCCAAGTACGAGAACGAACTGCGCTCGCCGAGTGAGATCACCAAACGGATTCGGCAGTTGGAAGAGAAGATGTACCAACTGGCACGGGATCTGGAGTTTGAGGCGGCGGCGCAGACGCGCGATGAGATTGGCAAGTTGCGTGAGCGCCTGTTGGCTGTTTGATTTGTAGAGGCTGTGATGGCCTCTTCGCGAGCAAGCCCGCTCCCACAGTTGACCCCATTCTCATAGGGGGGCTCGGTCGAATGTGGGAGCGGGCTTGCTCGCGAATGCGGGCACCGCGGTCTGCCAGAACCCCCCACGCTGGTGTTACCATTCGCCCCTTGTTTCAATTTTCAGTTTTATCGCCCATTCGAGACCTGCCATGACCACCGTCCGCACGCGCATTGCGCCATCGCCTACTGGGGATCCCCACGTCGGTACTGCCTACATCGCCTTGTTCAATTACTGCTTTGCCAAGCAGCACGGCGGTGAATTCATCCTGCGGATCGAAGACACCGACCAGGTGCGCTCCACCCGTGAGTCGGAGCAGCAGATTTTCGATGCCTTGCGCTGGTTGGGCATTACCTGGGCCGAAGGCCCGGACGTTGGCGGCCCGCACGGCCCGTATCGCCAGAGCGAGCGCAGCGACATTTACAAGCAGTACACCCAGCAACTGGTCGACATGGGCCACGCCTTCCCGTGCTTTTGCACCGCCGAAGAACTCGACCAGATGCGCGCCGAGCAGCAGGCCCGTGGCGAAACCCCGCGCTACGACGGCCGCGCACTGCTGCTGTCCAAGGAAGAAGTGGCCCAGCGCCTGGCCGCCGGCGAGCCGCATGTGATCCGCATGAAAGTGCCGAGCGAAGGCGTGTGCGTGGTGCCGGACATGCTGCGTGGTGATGTCGAGATCCCGTGGGACCGCATGGACATGCAAGTGCTGATGAAGACCGACGGCTTGCCGACGTACTTCCTGGCCAACGTGGTCGACGACCACCTGATGGGCATCACCCACGTGCTGCGCGGCGAAGAATGGCTGCCATCGGCGCCAAAACTGATTCTGCTGTACGAATACTTCGGCTGGGAGCAGCCACAGCTGTGCTACATGCCGCTGCTGCGTAACCCGGACAAGAGCAAGCTGTCCAAGCGCAAGAATCCGACGTCGGTGACGTTCTACGAGCGCATGGGCTTTATGCCCGAGGCGATGCTCAACTACCTGGGCCGCATGGGCTGGTCGATGCCGGACGAGCGCGAGAAGTTCTCGCTGCAGGAAATGGTCGATAACTTTGATTTGTCGCGCGTGTCCCTCGGCGGGCCGATCTTCGACATCGAGAAGCTGTCGTGGCTCAACGGCCAGTGGCTGCGTGACTTGCCGGTGGACGAGTTCGCCAGCCGCGTGCAGCAGTGGGCGCTGAACCCCGAGTACATGATGAAGATCGCGCCGCTGGTGCAGGGCAGGGTAGAGACGTTCAGCCAGGTCGCACCATTGGCCGGCTTCTTCTTCGCCGGTGGCGTGAACCCGGATGCCAAGCTGTTTGAGTCCAAGAAGCTTTCCGGCGATCAGGTTCGCCAGTTGATGCAGTTGATCCTGTGGAAGCTCGAAAGCCTGCGTCAGTGGGAGAAAGAGGCGATCACCGCGACGATCCAGGCAGTGGTGGAATCGCTGGAACTGAAATTGCGCGATGCCATGCCGCTGATGTTTGCTGCGATCACCGGGCAGGCCAGTTCGGTGTCGGTGCTCGATGCGATGGAAATTCTCGGCCCGGACCTCACGCGTTTCCGTCTGCGCCAAGCCCTTGATTTGCTTGGGGGTGTGTCGAAGAAAGAAAACAAAGAGTGGGAAAAGCTGCTGGGCGCTATCGCTTAAGCAGCCTGTTGTTACGACGAAACCCCGGTTTTCCGGGGTTTCGCCGGTAAGTGATTGTTATCCCGGCAAAAAAGTTTGGAAATTGTTGAAAATAAATTTGACACACTTCCAAACCGCCATTAAGATTCGCCCCGTCCTCACCGATGAGGGGCTATAGCTCAGCTGGGAGAGCGCTTGCATGGCATGCAAGAGGTCAACGGTTCGATCCCGTTTAGCTCCACCAATTTACAGGTTCAAGGTCTGGCCACACCGTCCTTGAATTGATCAGAACTCAGCTCTGATCGGTTGTACAGAAGGTTTTGTCCCCTTCGTCTAGTGGCCTAGGACACCGCCCTTTCACGGCGGTAACAGGGGTTCGAGTCCCCTAGGGGACGCCAGTTTCAACAAGCAGTTCGAAAGGTCTGCTGCGTCGCGAGACGAAAAATCCGGGGCTATAGCTCAGCTGGGAGAGCGCTTGCATGGCATGCAAGAGGTCAACGGTTCGATCCCGTTTAGCTCCACCAATTTTACAGGTTCAAGGTTCCGGCCACACCGTCCTTGAATCGATCAGTTCTCAGCGCTGATCAGTGTATAGAAGGTTTGTGTCCCCTTCGTCTAGTGGCCTAGGACACCGCCCTTTCACGGCGGTAACAGGGGTTCGAGTCCCCTAGGGGACGCCACGATTACCCGCTCTGCGGGATTTTTAAGGGTCATTCAATTATTGAATGGCCCTTTTGTTTGTCTGGCGTTTGGCCAATCCTCTCCTCAATACCCTTTATTCTGTCCTGACCAGCGGTCATGCCTGTCGCTTGCTAAATATTATTATGGTAATAATATTCAACCCATGAGAGACGGAGGCTTCGATGAGCGATAAAAAAGCGCAAACCCGCGAACGCATTTTGCAGGCTGCCAGCGCGGCGTTGATCCAGCGTGGCCCGGCCGAACCGAGTGTCGGTGAAGTCATGGGCGCCGCCGGGCTGACCGTCGGCGGTTTCTACGCGCACTTTGAAAGCAAGGACGCACTGATGCTGGAGGCCTTCACCCAGTTGCTGGCTCGGCGACGTGCGTCGATCGACGACATGGATGCGCAATTGACCGGTGAGGAGCGCAGAAGCCTGGTGGCGGCGTTCTACCTGTCGCGCAAGCACCGCGACTCCACCGACCACGCCTGCCCGATCCCGGCCACTGTCGGCGAGATGAGCCGTCTGCCGGATGAGTTTCGCCTGGCGCTCAACGAGCACACCGAGTTGATGGCCGCCCAGTTGGCTGCCGGCCCCGAAGACACCGACAAGGCCTTGGCCGACATGGCCTTGATGATCGGCGGCCTGGCCCTGGCCCGTGCGCTTGGCCCGGGTGAGTTGTCCGATCGCGTGTTGCGCGCTGCCAAGTCGGCGGTGCGTTAAAAAGGAGTCGTGTGATGGGCGCATTCACCTGGATTCGAGGTTTCCATGGCACCGTCGGCCGCCTCGCGCCGCACACGGTGGCCAGCAAGTTGCGCCGCACCTTCATGACGCCGCGCAACCTGCCGCCGCGAGATTGGGAGCTGCCGCTGCTGGCGCAATCGGAGCGCATCACCTTGCGTTTCGGCTTGTCGGCGTTGCGCTGGGGTCAAGGGCCTGCGGTATTGCTGATGCACGGCTGGGAAGGGCGCCCTACGCAGTTTGCCAGCCTGATCACCGCCCTGGTGGCTGACGGTTATTCAGTGATTGCCCTGGACGGCCCGGCCCATGGTCGCTCGCCGGGGCGTGAAGCGCATGTGTTGCTGTTTGCCCGCGCCCTGCTCGATGCTGCCGCTGAATTGCCGCCGCTGCATGCGGTGGTCGGGCATTCCATGGGCGGCGCCAGTGCGATGCTGGCGGTGCAATTGGGGTTGCGCACGGAAGCACTGGTAAGCATTGCCGCGCCCTCGCGTTTCCTGGATGTGCTGCGTGGTTTTACCCGCATGATGGGCTTGCCGCCGCGTGCGCGCTCGGCGTTTATCCAGGAGGTCGAACAGACTTTCGGCATGCCGCTCAAGCACCTGGATGTGGCCCACTACCAGATGAACCTGCCGGGGTTGATCGTGCACGCTGAAGACGACACCTTTGTTCCGGTCAAAGCCTCGCAAGCCATCCATGAGGCATGGTTCGACAGCCGCCTGCTGCGCCTGGAGCAGGGCGGCCACCAGCGCGTGCTGGCCGACCCCCGGGTGATCGAGGCCGTGTTGACGCTGCTGGCCGGCCGTCGTTCACAGGAGCGGCAAACCGCCTGATACACTGCCCGGCGACATTCATCGACTGGAGCAAGGCATGGGCTGGGATCTGGCAGCGCCGTTTATCATCGACCTGCAGGTCGCCGCTGAAGATATCGACGGTCTTGGGCACGCCAATAATGCGGTGTACGTGTCCTGGCTGGAGCGTTGTGCGTGGCGCCACTCCCAGCGCCTGGGGCTGGACCTCACTGAGTATCGGCGGCTGGACCGCGCCATGGCCGTGGTGCGCCATGAGATCGACTACCTGGCGGCCGGCTACGAAGGTGACGAGCTGCAATTGGCCACCTGGATCGTCGACTGGGACCAGCGCCTGAAGATGACCCGGCGTTTCCAGCTGGTGCGCCCCGGTGATGGCGTGACCCTGCTGCGTGCGCAAACCACTTTTGTGTGCATCGAGCTGTCCAGCGGCAAACCCAAGCGCATGCCCGCCGAGTTTCTTGACGGCTATGGCCCGGCCCTGACAGGGGGTTAACGGTTACTGCGGGAAACCCAGTAAACTGCGCCACGATTTTTGTTGAGTGTTTCCCATGCAAATTGCTTTGGCGCCCATGGAGGGGTTGGTCGACAACATCCTGCGGGACGTGTTGACCCGCGTGGGCGGTATTGACTGGTGCGTGACCGAGTTCATTCGCGTCAACGACCGCCTGCTCACACCGGCCTATTTCCACAAGCTTGCCCCCGAGCTGCTGCACGGTGCCCACACCGCAGCGGGCGTGCCATTGCGTGTGCAGTTGCTGGGTTCGGACCCGGTGTGCCTGGCGGAAAACGCTGCGTTGGCGTGTGAGCTGGGTTCGCAGGTCATCGATCTGAACTTCGGCTGCCCGGCCAAGACGGTCAACAAATCCCGTGGTGGTGCGGTTTTGCTCAAGGAGCCTGAGCTGCTCAACCAGATCGTCGAGCACGTGCGCCGCGCCGTGCCGGCGCATATCCCGGTCACTGCGAAGATGCGCCTGGGCTTCGACAGCCCCGACGGCGCGCTGGTGTGCGCCACGGCCCTGGCCGAAGGCGGTGCTGCGCACATCGTGGTGCATGCGCGCACCAAGACCGATGGCTACAAACCGCCGGCCCACTGGGAGTGGATCCCGCGGGTGCAGGACGTGGTCAAGGTGCCGGTGTTTGCCAATGGCGATATCTGGAGCGTCGAAGACTGGAAGCGCTGTCGCGAAGTCAGCGGCGCCGAAGACATCATGCTCGGCCGTGGCCTGGTGGCCCGTCCGGACCTGGCGCGGCAGATTGTGGCGGCGAAAGCCGGTGAAGAGGTGGTGGAAATGACCTGGGCGCACATGCAGCCGATGCTCCACGAGTTCTGGCGCCAATCGATGGCGCAACTCACCGAAAAGCAGGCGCCGGGCCGTTTGAAGCAATGGCTGGCGATGCTGACGCGCAACTATCCTGAAGCGGTCGAGCTGTTTACCGCGCTGCGCCGTGAAACCGGGCTGGAGCAGGTCAGTCGCTTATTGGGTATGAAGCATCCCGACCCTGCGTAGTGCAGTGATCACAGCAGTCTTTGTTGCAAAAATGCTCCGTATTGAAAGATACGGAGCATTTTTGCATTTAAAGGTATTACCGGGGAGGCTTGCCAGGCTTGAGAAGTGACGTTTTTTTGCTGGCTGAGACTTTTTGTCGTTGGGAAGTAACAGAAGACGTCGATCAGCGTTCAGAAGTGACTACGGGCTTTTTCTGAACAGTTAGTTGCATTTTTAATATCGCGCAATGGGTGTTGCGAAAGGTGTTTCACTGAGTGCGGAATATCATAGGTTGTCGTTTCGCTGGCCGGTTAATTATGTCGCTTAATTGCAGTCTTGGCAGTTTATAAGTGCGTGTGTCCGTGCTCTCGCCGGTAGGGTCGTGCGACGTCTGGACTTTTCGGGAATAACAACGGGGAAAAGTCTTAAAGGTTGATTTGGTTTCCTTATATGAAGCGCGATTTCTGGAACTCAATAATCACGCGCTCCACAAACGTGGGGACTGTGAAGCGACTCGGTTGCTTGCAGCACTTAAAACAACGATCGCTGTTCTGGGTATTTAATTGCCAGGGCCGCGCTTAATTAGGAAATTGTTAATGCCTTTTTCGATCAATAACTCGCCCTTTATCAAAAATGATGCGTTGCCCCTTGACCCGAAACCGTCAAAAGGTCCCGGTGTCGGCACGACGCTTAGCATGTCCGGGGCTGGTTTTGGGCACACGCCATCCGCCCCCAACACTGAGTTTTCCGCAACGCTGCAGCGTGACGGGTTGAATAATGCCGGCGTGCTCACGAAACTGTTTGATATGTTTGATCAACTTATCAGTGCCATGCGGGAGATGTTTTCGGGCAAGGCTGAAATCGCTAATCAAAGGTCTCCCGCCGCTAGCTCGGTCCTCGCCAAACCGGATGCAGGCGTTCCGATCGGCGCGCCTGCGCACACTAAATCGCAGGTGAAGGACGCCTTTTCCTCCGAGGCTCAATCGAAAAGCAAGCTGGAAGAAGGCTCGCAGCAAAAGGACGCAGCTGTGGCAGGCGCCCAATCCAAAGCGACATTGCAAACAGGCCAGCCGCTTAAGGACACTACGGCTGTAGGAACTCAAGTGAATAGCACGCTGGAAGAAAGTTCGCCGCAAAAGGACGCAGCCGTTGCAGGCATCCAATCCAAAGCGACATTGCAAACAGGCCAGCCGCTTAAGAACACCCCGGCTGTAGACACTCAAACGAAGAGCACGCTGGATGAAAGTTCGCAGCACAAGGACATACACGTTGCAGGCGTTCAAACCAAAGAGAGGCTGCCAGTCGGTGTGTTGTCCAAGGTTATATCGGATGTTGCGAATCAACTGAAAGAGAAGTCGAGTGAGGATTCGCATCAAGCAGAAACGCGTGCCCCCGGGATCCGTGTTTTACCGCAGGCACGTGAACCCGGCGTTTTTAATGTGACAACTGAAGCAAACCCACAGATCAAAGTGGAGGTTAATGTCAACCACTGCCATTGCCCTGAGACCATTGATGAAGCCGGCAAGGAATCGCGTGCCATCGCTGTTGTGACGTCCAGGACTAATGCGCCTTTACCGCCTGAAAAGCCCGTACTGACTGATAGTGTGGAAGGGCACGTAAAGTCAGTCATCACTGAGGGCAAGGACGCCAAGCTCGTTACTGAGGCTAAGGACAGTCCTGTCGAGACGGCCAAGACTGACGGCGAGGACGCCAAGCTCGTTACGGAGGCTAAGGACAGTCATCTCGAGACGGTCAAGACTGACGGCAAAGACGCCAAGCTCGTTACTGAGGCTAAGGACAGTCATCTCGAGACGGTCAAGACTGACGGCAAGGACGCCAAGCTCGTTACTGAGGCTAAGGACAGTCCTGTCGAGGTGGCCAAGACTGACGGCGAGGACGCCAAGCTCGTTACTGAGGCTAAGGACAGTCCTGTCGAGGTGGCCAAGACTGACGGCGAGGACGCCAAGCTCGTTACTGAGGCTAAGGACAGTCCTGTCGAGGTGGCCAAGACTGACGGCGAGGACGCCAGGCTCGTTACTGAGGCTAAGGACGGTCATCTCGAGTCGACCAAGACTGATGGCAAGGACGGTGAGCATGATTCCGATCACCTTACCGGTCCGCGCCGCAGCGGTGATGAAGTCGCCGAGTCTGACACCTCCGGCTCGCGCGAGACGACCTCGCAGGTAAACCCCCGGACCAAGCGTGGCGTGACCAGTCCAGGTCCTGCTGAAAATGAGAGTGATCGTTGGAACCAAGGTTTCTCCAGCCGCTCCCGGCTGAGGAATTGACACCCGCCAGGGTGTTTTAACTTCGCCGATAACGTCACGTTTCCCCGGCCCCAAGGTTCGGGGAAACGTTAGAAAACGTGGAGCAAGTCATGATGTATTACCGAATTGATAACATCGGTTACCCAGGTGTGCGTCAGCTGCCAGGCATGGATTTGCAAGACGCGCCCCAAGAGCGGGCGCCCTTTAACGCGCCAAGGCATGCCGGTTCGCAGCCGAGCCCGGTGCTGTTGCTCAGTGCCAGGCCTGGGCACCAAAGGGCTGACAGCCTGGAGCGCAGGGTTGCCGCATTCTTGGCGCGGTTGGCCAGTGTTCCCTCCCGGCAAAGGGCCAAGGCCTCTGCCGATGTGCCCCCGCAACCCCGGGTGAACGCCCCGCAGGTGAGGCGGGCCGCGCCAGCTGTCTCGGCACCCGTGGCGGCTTGCGAGCCTGCAGGGTCGCGCAGAGGGTATATCCCGGGCCTGTCCAATAAGCGTAATGGCGCAAAGCCTTTGAATATTTGGAGTGGCTTCCGTCAGGGGCCGGGCGGTAACTGTGCCACGGTAGCGACTATCAAGGCGGCCATGCACAAGTTCGGTCAAAGCCCGACAGACATATACCGCGAAGTCAGGCGGCTGGACGGCGGTTACCGAGTAACGATGCGCGACAATTACACGCTCACATTAACCGACCGGGAGTTGGCAGTCGCCTCGCGTGCTTCGCAGTTCATCGGCGCCGATAAGGGCATGCTCAAGGATGCGCACTTTTTGTTTGCCGTCAGTGCCAAGCGTGCACACGAGGAAAACAATGACTCAACCGCGGGTGAGAGCTTTGAAGCGGGTGTGGAGAGTTTGAATGATGGTGAGGACGAGGAAAAACCTGGCGAGGGTTTTCTGCGGTTAGGGTTGAGCCACTATATGAAAAACGTCAGCGTGCGTGAACTTGCAGAAGGTCGCTTGGGCGTGAGTAATCGAGGGGGGCACTCGGTCGCGGTCATCAATGGCCATGAAGAACTCTGGGGGCGGCCGGGGGCTGCGCCTCGGCGAGGAGAGGCTGTGGCACTCAAGCGCACTCCTTGCTGTCAACGCCTGGCCACCGCTCGGCGCCAAATGATCGGGCAATAAAAGATCAGCGTTGGCGGCAACTTTCAATTTATATCAACTGATTACTCAATGCTCTTTTTAAAGTGTATTGATTGACAGGCTGCGGGAGTCATCTGTGTGGACATCGCCAAACGCAATCTCTCTACTCTTACAACACGCGTACCTGTCCTGCCTTTTACAGGGCCGATAGCAAACTCCGCAGACGTAAAATTGCGGGATGTTGTCAACGCATTCAATGCCCCTCCAAGACGCTTTGGTGAGAATTATGATGCCAGTGCTCACGCGGCGGTCATCAAAATGATGATGGTCACCTTTGGCCACCGCCCTGCGGACTTGTTTGTGCAGGTCAAGCGTGCGGGGCAGGGGTATGAGGTCACGCTTAGAGATGGCAATACAGTGCAAGTCTCTGAGCTCGAGTTACGGCAAACAGCTGCCCACTCAAAGTTTGTTGGCAATGACATGGCCGTGATCAGTGATGCGAACTTTGCATTGGCTGTTTTTGTTAAACGTAAACAGCTTTTGGGGGCGCAGGCGGGTAACAGCCAGGGGTTTGAGCGTGTGTTGTCGAACTCTTTGCGTGGTGAGACGACCTACAATCTACTTAAAGGCTTGGGTATGGCCGGCTATTTACGCCAGGTACCCTCGGCGCAGTTGGTAAGCAGCGGCGGCGTCGGAGTCGTGGAAACCCATACATTTGGCGCAGGCTTGGTGTATGAGGGTGTCAGCCATGAATATGGGCGCAAGCGAGCTGTTGATCGTCCCTATGTTTACGTACTGGTTAACGACAAGGCATCCGTTGATGCGCAGAGTCATGCGCCCGCTGTGAATGTCAGGATCCCGCCCCAGAGGCCATCCGTCCCTGGCGTGCAGCCAGTGATCGATTCGACTCCCGACATCGATGCTTGGCCAGTGGGTCGGACACCGGTCGATACAGTAAGAAGTTTTGACGTCGCAGAACGACGGTTCGGTGAGGGCGACACCCGTCGGCATGCGTCCGTGATCAAAATGATGATGATGAGGTTTGGCCAGCGTCCTTTGGATGTGTTCGACAAGGTCGTGGCAGCCGCAGATGGCTATGACATCACGATGAAGGACGGCTTTTCTTTACATCTTTCCAAAGAAGAATTGCGTCGCACGGCCGGGGTCTCGCGGTTTTCCGGAAGTGACAGCGGTGCGGTGATGGACGCCAACTTCATGTTGGCGGCCTATGTGAAACGTGTGCAGCTGATCAGTACGGGCGCTGATACCCCTGGGCACTTTGAGGCCGCGCTATCCGGGGTCATGCTTAATGACACGGTCTACCGAATATTGAAAGGCATGGGGATGATCGGTTTCTTGCGCATTGTCGAGCCTGAAAAGATGCAGAAAAAAGGCACCGTTGCGGTTTTGGACAGTTTTGCCGGTGAGCTCGTACTGGATGGCATCAAGCACCAACTCGGCAAGCAACAGCCTGTTGTTAAAGATTACGGCTATATGCTTGCCATGCAGGCGCCGCACACCGCCTCGGCAGAACGGAACAGCACCCTTTCCAACCTCTCCAATCGCCCGGTGGGCGATAAGCCCGACAATATCTGGAGTGGGTTTTACCAGGGTTCCGAACTCAATTGCGTCACGGTCTCGGCGATCAAGGCCGCGATGATGAAGTACGGTCAAAATCCCCAGGGCATTTACAAGCACGTCATTGAGACACCTGAAGGTTACACCGTGACCATGCGTGATTCATGCACCGTGCAACTGACCTACGATGAGTTGAAACAGGCGCAAAAAGGTTCGCACTTCTTCGGTGAAGATAGGGGCCTTTTACACGACGCGATTTTCTTGTTTGCCGTGAGTGCCAAGCGGGCACAAATGGAAAATCACGAGTTTCGGGCCCAAGCCAGTTTTGCGGCCGCTATGGGGACGCTCAATGATAAGGAAACCCCCGGCGAAGCACTGCGGCGTCTGGGCTTGTACGCCTTCACCCGTGGCAGCACTGCCGAGGAATTGGCCAGTGGCGTTCCGGGCACCCTTGCCAATCATGGCCACTCCGTAGGCGTTTTTAATGGGGTGATCGATTTTTATGGGTCAAAAATGAAATTGGCCGGTTCGGGTTGGGAGCAAGGCGCTCATGCGTTAAAGCTGGTGTAAACCGCCTGAAGGCGGTTGAACCAGTAACAGCCTGAACGCCTCGATCGGCAGCGGCCGACTGTGCAAATACCCCTGGAATAAATGACACCCCAGCTTTTGCAGGAACGCCAGTTGTTCCTGGGTTTCCACGCCCTCGGCGATCACCTCCAGGTTGAGGCTGCGGGCCATGGCCACAATGGCGCGGATGATTTCCGCATCGTTGGGGTCATGGGTGGCATCGCGCACAAAGGACTGGTCGATCTTCAGCGCATCCACCGGCAAGCGCTTGAGGTAGGTCAACGACGAATAGCCGGTGCCGAAGTCATCCATGGCAAAGCTCACGCCGAGCTTTTTCAGGCGGCGCATCTTCGCCACGGTGTCATCCAGGTTCTGGATGACGATGCCTTCGGTGATCTCCAGCTTTAACAGGCTGCAGGGCAGATGATGCTGGTTGAGGCTGTGTTCTACCCGCTCCACAAAGTCGTTCTGGCGAAACTGACGGGGGCTGATATTCACGCACAGGCTGAAATTAAGCGGGTCTACCAGGCCCTCGGCAATCAGCTGCGCAAAGGCGCCGCAAGCTTCATCGAGGATCCAGGTGCCGACCTCCAGGATCAGGCCGCTGTCTTCCAGGACCTTGATAAATTCGGTGGGTGACTGCGCGCCCAATTGTGGGTGCTCCCAGCGCACCAGCGCCTCGGCGCCGACAATTTTATTGCCGCGTGCATCCACTTGAGGCTGGTAGTGCACGCTGAATTCACCGCGTGACAGCGCCAGGCGCAGGTCGGTCTCCATGCGCAGGCGCTCGCTGGCGGTTTTCTGCATGCTGTTGTGGAACATTTGCGTGGTGTTGCGCCCCGAGTCTTTGGCGCGATACAGCGCAATGTCGGCGCGCTTGAGCAGGTCGGCGGGCGTGGAACCATGATCGGGAATCAGCGCCACCCCAATGCTCGGCGTGACTTGCAGGCGGTGGCCATCGAGGAACATCGGCTCCGACAGCAGTTCGCGCAGCGTGTCGGCCAATAGGTGCACCTGGCTGCCGACCTCTGCACGTGTGCCCTCCAGTCCACTGAGCAACACCACGAACTCATCACCGCCCAGGCGCGCCACGGTGTCTTCCAGGCGCACGCTGGCTTCCAGTCGCGCCGTGACTATTTTCAGCACGGTGTCGCCCACCGGGTGACCGAGGGAGTCGTTAATGTGTTTGAAGTGGTCAAGGTCGAGGAACAGCAACGCGCCACGCAGGTTGTGGCGTTTGAGCAAGGCGATCTGCTGGCTCAGACGGTCCATCAGCAGCGCGCGGTTGGGCAGGTTGGTCAGTGGGTCGTGATAGGCCAGGTGACGAATCTGCGCCTGGGCGTTTTTCAGCAGGCTCACATCCCGTGCAGTCAACAGCAGGCACGGGGTTTCATTGAGGGTGATGGGTTCCACCGAGACCTCCACCGCCAACACGTCGCCGCGCTTGTTGTGCCAGAGCATTTCCAGGTGATGAATGCGGCCCTTGATCTGCAGTTCGGCCAACAACGCCGCGCGCTGGTTTTCATCGGCCCAGATGCCGATCTGGTAGAGCGTGAGGCCGATGGCCTCTTCGGCGCGGTAGCCGGTCAGGCGGCAAAAGCCGTCGTTGACCTCAACATAACGGCCGGTGTCGCGTTCGGTGATGGAAATCGCATCGGGGCTGGAGTGAAAAGCCTTGGCGAATTTCTCCTCACTGGCTTTGAGCGCAGCCTCCGAGCGCTGTTGCTGGGTGATATCGCGCAGTGTGGTGACGATGCACGGCTGATCGCCGACCTTGATCAACCGGCTGGAAATCACGCAGGTCAGGCTGTGGCCGTTCTGGTGATGTACCACCAGAGCCACATTGCTCAACGACTGTTCGCGAATCACCTGCTCAATGCGTTGCAGGCGCTGGCTCGAATCGTCCCACAGACCGATCTGCTCGGCGCTGTTGCCGATGACGTCGGCGGCGGTCCAGCCGAAGGTCTGGGTAAAGGCCGGGTTGATCTCGATAAACACGCCGCTGTCCAGGCAGGTTACGCAGATCGGGTCAGGGCTGGCCTGAAACAGGCTGGCGAATTTTTCTTCGGAGGCGGTCAGGCGTTGTTCGCGTTCAACCTGGTCGGTGATATCGAGCAAGGTGCCGGCCATGCGCAGCGGCTTGCCGGCGTCATCGCGATACAGGCGTGCGCGGCTTTCCAGGTAGCGCGGGCTGCCATCTTCCATTTCCACACGGTAGGTCAACTGGTAGTTACCGTCCGGGCCTTCGCGCAGGCTGCGGTAGGCGTTGCGCATGCCCTCGCGGTCGGCATCGGACATGCCTTCAAAAAACGCATCGAAGGACTCGTGGAAAGGTTCGGGCGGCAGGCCGTGCAGTTGCGCGGCCCGGGCCGAGCCGTAGAGCATGCCGGTGGGGATGTGCCAGTCCCAGGTGCCCAGTTGCGCCGAATCCAGGGCCAGGTCGAGGCGCTCCTGGCTGTCCTTGAGGGCCTGCTCGGCGTTCTTGCGGTCGGTGGTGTCGAGGAAGGTGCTGATCAGGTAAGCCTCGCCTTCAAGCTCGACCTTTTGTGCACTCAGGGTGCCATCGTGAATTTGCCCGTTGCTGGCGCAGAACTGCACGTCCATGGTGATCGGTTCGCCCTTGCGCTGAGTGGCCTTGACCAGCAGCGCGCGCTCCTCGGGGTGGCGCCACAGCCCCAGTTCCAGGGTGGTGCGGCCGATGGCCTCGGCCACGGGCCAGCCAAAGTGGATCTCGAAATACTGGTTGGCCTCGCTGATGCGGCCGTCGGACTGGCGGGTGAGCAGCACCATGTTGGGGCACAGGTGAAACAGCGTAGCGAAGCGTTTTTCCGATTGCATGAGGGCGTGTTCGCGCTCGCGCTGGCGGGTGGTTTCGCGGATCACCCCGATCATGCGGCGCCGGCCGGCTTTGTCCGGCGCCAGGCTGCCGTTGATTTCCAGCCAGTGATGGCTGCCATCCGGCCATTGGATATGGTGGTGCATGGCCTGCTCGAACGGCTCGCCGGCCAGCACCGCATGAAACGCGCGCACCACTCGGGCGCGGTCCTGGGGCGCCAGCAGGTCCAGGTAGTCCAGGTCTTTGGGCAGTGGTTGCCGAGGGTCGTAGCCGAACAGCGCCTGGGTGCCGCGTGACCAACTGATCCTGCCGGTGTCGATTTCCCAGCACCACGCGCCAAGGCGGGCAGCATTGAGGGCCGCCAGCAATTGCGGGGCGCTTTCCCAGCTTTGTTCCGCCTCTTGAGGGTCCAAGGCGTAAATGCGCGGCAGGGGCGGCACGGAATCGAGGGGGTTGCGCATTATCAAAGGGCCTTGGCTCAATGGGCGTTCGGCGCGGTTCTATTCAGGCTTTATGGGCCGCACAGCTTCATGCCGGTGTCCCTGGCAGATCGACCTGTGCATCCAATAGGCTCATGAAAGCCCGCGCAGCGTTCGACAGCGTCCTTTCGGTGTGCACGATATAGCCTAGCTGGCGACTGAGCTGTATGCCCGGCAAAGCGATGCTTGCCACCTGATCATCGAGCATGGTGCGCGGCAACACGCTCCAGGCCAGGCCGATGGAGACCATCATCTTGATGGTTTCCAGATAATTGGTGCTCATCGCAATGTTGGGCGTAAGGCCTTGCGCTTCGAACAGCCGGCTGACGATATGGTGGGTGAAGGTGTTGCCGCCGGGAAAAACCGCCGGGTGTTTGGCAATGTCGGCCAGGCTGACCGTGCCGTTGCCGGTCAAGCTGTGTTCCGGCGCCACCACAAAATCCAGCGGGTCGTCCCACACCGGCGTGGCGCGTACCAGGTTGTGCGGTTCAGGCGCCAGGGTGATGACCGCCACTTCGGCGCGGCCGTGGAGGATTTCTTCGTAGGCCACTTCCGAATCAAGGAACTGAATATCCAGTGCCACATTGGGATATTGCCGGGTAAAGGTGCGCAGAATCGGCGGCAGGCGGTGCAGGCCTATGTGATGGCTGGTGGCCAATGTCAGCCGTCCGCTGACTTCGCCGGTCAGGTTGGTCAGCGCGCGGCGCGTATCGTCCAGCACATTCAGAATCTGATAAGCGCGCGGCAGCAGGGCGCGTCCGGCCTCGGTCAGGCCGACTTCACGGCCCAGGCGATCGAACAGGCGCACCTTTAGTTGCTGCTCCAGCCCGGCGATGCGTTTGCTGATCGCCGGCTGGGTCAGGTGCAGGCGTTCACCGGCGCCGGAGAAGCTGCCGGTCTCGGCGATGGCGATAAAGGCGTTGAGGTTGGCCAGGTCCATGGTGGTATTCCAGTTGGTAATCCAAAGCATAAAAAATATGAATTTGAGTTATTTAATGTAGCGCCATACCATCAGCCTCACAAGCCAAAGGGTTATTGAAAAGCCCGGCGTATAGATGCACCTGTGATGAGGACCGACTGATGGCCGGCAAAACGCTTTACGACAAGCTTTGGGATTCCCATGAAGTGAAACGGCGCGACGATGGCTCGTCGCTGATCTATATCGACCGTCACATCATCCATGAAGTGACCTCGCCCCAAGCGTTCGAAGGCCTGCGACTGGCCGGGCGCAAGCCTTGGCGCGTCGACTCGATCATCGCCACCCCGGACCACAACGTGCCGACCACCCCGGAACGCAAAGGCGGGATCGACGCCATTGTCGACACCGTGTCGCGCCTTCAGGTGCAGACCCTCGACGACTACTGCGACGAATATGGCATCACCGAATTCAAGATGAATGACGTGCGTCAAGGCATCGTCCACGTGATCGGCCCGGAGCAGGGCGCCACCTTGCCGGGCATGACCGTGGTCTGCGGCGACTCCCACACCTCTACCCACGGTGCATTCGGCGCTTTGGCCCATGGCATCGGCACCTCGGAGGTCGAACATGTGTTCGCCACCCAGTGCCTGGTCGCCAAAAAGATGAAGAATATGTTGGTGAAAGTCGAAGGCACCTTGCCCTTCGGCGTGACCGCCAAAGACATCGTGCTGGCCGTGATCGGCAAGATCGGCACTGCCGGCGGTAACGGCCACGCCATCGAGTTTGCCGGCAGCGCGATTCGCGACCTGTCCATCGAAGGCCGCATGACCATCTGCAACATGTCCATCGAAGCCGGTGCCCGCGTGGGCATGGTGGCGGCGGACGAAAAAACCGTTGAATACGTCAAAGGTCGCCCATTTGCTCCGGCGGGCGCCGATTGGGACGCTGCGGTCGAGGCCTGGAAAGACCTGGTCTCCGACGCCGACGCGGTGTTCGACACCGTGGTCGAGCTCGACGCGGCCCAGATCAAGCCGCAAGTCAGCTGGGGCACCTCGCCGGAAATGGTCCTGGCGGTGGACCAGAACGTGCCCGACCCGGCTAAAGAAACCGACTTGGTCAAGCGTGGCTCCATCGAACGCGCCCTGAAGTACATGGGCTTGAAGGCCAACCAGGCGATCACCGACATCCAGCTGGACCGCGTGTTTATCGGCTCCTGCACCAACTCGCGGATCGAAGACCTGCGCGCTGCGGCGGTGATCGCCAAGGGCCGTAAAGTGGCTTCGACCATCAAGCAAGCCATCGTGGTGCCGGGTTCAGGCCTGGTGAAGGCTCAAGCTGAAGCCGAAGGCCTGGACAAGATCTTCCTCGAAGCCGGTTTTGAATGGCGTGAGCCGGGCTGCTCGATGTGCCTGGCGATGAACCCGGATCGTTTGGAGTCGGGCGAGCATTGCGCGTCCACATCCAACCGTAACTTCGAAGGGCGTCAGGGCGCTGGTGGCCGTACCCACCTGGTCAGCCCGGCCATGGCCGCTGCGGCTGCCGTCAACGGTCGTTTCATCGACGTTCGCGAATTGATCTGAGGAATACCCGATGAGAGCTTTTACCCAACACACCGGCCTTGTCGCCCCTTTGGATCGCGCCAACGTCGACACCGACCAGATCATCCCCAAGCAGTTCTTGAAGTCGATCAAGCGCACCGGTTTCGGCCCAAACCTGTTCGACGAGTGGCGCTACCTGGACGTGGGCTACGCCTACCAGGACAACTCCAAGCGCCCGTTGAACAAGGATTTCGTGCTCAACGCCGAGCGCTATCAGGGCGCCAGTGTATTGCTGGCGCGGGAAAACTTCGGCTGCGGCTCCAGCCGTGAGCACGCGCCGTGGGCCCTGGAAGAATATGGCTTTCGCAGCATCATCGCGCCGAGCTACGCCGACATCTTCTTCAACAACAGCTTCAAGAACGGCTTGCTGCCGATCATCTTGAGCGATGCCGAAGTGGATGAGTTGTTCAAGCAGGTGGAAGCCGATGTGGGCTACCAGTTGACCGTTGACCTGGCGGCGCAAACCGTGACCCGTCCGGACGGCAAGGTGTATCACTTTGAGGTGGATGCGTTCCGCAAGCACTGCCTGATCAATGGCCTGGACGACATCGGCCTGACCTTGCAGGACGGTGATGCGATTGCCGCGTTTGAAGCCAAGCACCGGGCGAGCCAGCCCTGGTTGTTTCGCGACGCCTGATTGGCGGTAACCGTGCCGGCCCCATCGCGGGCAAGCCCGACTCCCATCTTGGAATGCATTCCAACTGTGGGAGCTGGCTTGCCTGCGATAGCGCCCGTACAACCACCCCAAAACCCAAGGAAAGCCACCATGACCACCACCGCCCACACCCAAATCGTGCAAAAACAATTCGGCGAGCAAGCCTCGGCCTACCTGAGCAGTGCCGTGCACGCCCAAGGCACCGAATTCGCGCTGCTCCAGGCCGAACTGGCCGGGCAGGGCGCTGCACGACTGCTGGATTTAGGCTGCGGTGCCGGTCATGTGAGCTTCCATGTAGCGCCGCTGGTCAAAGAAGTGGTGGCCTACGACCTGTCCCAACAAATGCTCGACGTAGTAGCGGGTGCAGCGCTGGACCGCAACCTGGCCAACATCCGCACCGTACACGGCGCCGCCGAGCGCCTGCCATTCGCCGACGGCGAGTTCGATTTCGTGTTCAGCCGCTACTCGGCCCACCACTGGAGCGACCTGGGCCTGGCCCTGCGCGAAGTGCGCCGGGTGCTCAAGCCGGGTGGCGTGGCCGCCTTTGTGGATGTCTTGTCACCGGGCAGCCCGCTGTTGGACACTTACCTGCAAACCGTCGAAGTGCTGCGCGACACCAGCCACGTGCGCGATTACTGCGCCGCCGAATGGATGCAACAGCTCAGCGAAGCCGGCTTGCATGTGCGCACCAGCAGCCGTCAGCGCCTGCGCCTGGAATACACCTCGTGGGTCGAGCGCATGCGCACACCAGAGGTGTTGCGCGCCGCGATCCTTGCGCTGCAACAGGCAATGGGCCAGGAAGTGCGCGATTACTACGAGATTCAAGCCGACGGCACCTTCAGCACCGACGTGCTGGTGGTGTTCGCTGAACGCTGATTGATTTTTCCCGACCTGCCCACGGGCGGGTCGCTTGATGAAATGAGGAACGCATGAGCAAGCAGATTCTGATTCTCCCTGGCGACGGTATTGGTCCGGAAATCATGGCCGAAGCGGTCAAGGTTCTGGAACTGGCCAACAGCAAGTACAACCTGGGCTTTGAGCTGAGCCACGATGTGATCGGCGGCGCAGCCATCGACAAGCACGGCGTGCCGCTGGCCGATGAAACCCTGGAGCGCGCCCGTGCGGCCGATGCTGTGCTGCTCGGCGCCGTGGGTGGCCCGAAATGGGACAAGATCGAACGTGATATCCGCCCGGAGCGCGGCCTGCTGAAAATCCGCGCGCAACTGGGCCTGTTCGGCAACCTGCGCCCGGCCATCCTCTACCCGCAACTGGCCGACGCGTCGAGCCTCAAGCCGGAAGTGGTGGCGGGCCTGGACATCCTGATCGTGCGTGAACTGACCGGCGGTATCTATTTCGGCTCGCCACGGGGCGTGCGCGAGTTGGAAAATGGCGAGCGTCAGGCCTACGACACCCTGCCGTACAGCGAGAGTGAAATCCGCCGTATCGCCCGTGTCGGTTTCGACATGGCCCGGGTGCGCGGCAAAAAGGTTTGCTCGGTGGATAAAGCCAACGTACTGGCCTCCAGCCAACTGTGGCGCGAAATCGTTGAGGAAGTCGCCAAGGACTACCCGGACGTCGAGCTGAGCCACATGTACGTCGACAACGCTGCCATGCAACTGGTGCGTGCGCCCAAGCAGTTTGACGTGATCGTTACCGACAACCTGTTCGGCGACATCCTGTCCGACCAGGCCTCGATGCTCACCGGCTCCATCGGCATGCTGCCGTCGGCGTCCCTGGACACCAACAATAAAGGCATGTACGAGCCGTGCCACGGCTCGGCGCCGGACATCGCCGGGCAAGGCATTGCCAACCCGCTGGCGACGATTTTGTCGGTCTCGATGATGCTGCGTTACAGCTTCAACCTGAGCGAAGCGGCGGATGCCATCGAGAAGGCCGTCAGCCTGGTGCTGGATCAAGGTTTGCGCACCGGTGACATTTGGTCACAGGGTTGCAGCAAAATCGGCACGCAAGAAATGGGCGACGCAGTAGTCGCCGCGCTGCGGAATCTGTAATCTCTCCGGCCCGCTTGCAGTTGTTGCTGCAAGGCGGCCCACTTTTTAACAAGGTGTAGTTGCGATGAAACGTGTAGGTCTGATCGGTTGGCGCGGTATGGTCGGTTCCGTGCTCATGCAGCGGATGCTGGAAGAGCAGGATTTCGATCTTATTGAGCCGGTGTTTTTCACCACTTCGAACGTAGGTGGCCAAGGGCCGTCCGTGGGCAAGGATATCGCCCCGCTCAAGGACGCCTACAGCATTGAAGAGCTGAAAACCCTCGACGTGATTCTGACCTGCCAGGGTGGCGACTACACCAGCGAAGTTTTCCCCAAGCTGCGTGAAGCCGGCTGGCAGGGTTACTGGATCGACGCCGCCTCGAGCCTGCGCATGCAGGACGACGCGGTGATCATCCTCGACCCGGTGAACCGCAAGGTCATCGACCAGCAGCTGGATGCCGGCACCAGGAACTACGTCGGCGGCAACTGCACCGTCAGCCTGATGCTGATGGGCCTGGGCGGCTTGTTCGAAGCCGGCCTGGTTGAGTGGATGAGCGCCATGACGTATCAGGCGGCGTCCGGCGCCGGCGCGCAGAACATGCGCGAGCTGATCAAGCAGATGGGCGCAACCCACGCTGCCGTGGCTGACCAACTGGCCGACCCTGCCAGCGCGATCCTCGACATCGACCGCCGTGTGGCCGAAGCCATGCGCAGCGACGCTTACCCGACCGAAAACTTCGGTGTGCCATTGGCCGGCAGCCTGATCCCGTGGATCGACAAGGAACTGCCAAACGGCCAGAGCCGCGAAGAGTGGAAGGCCCAGGCCGAGACCAACAAGATTCTGGGTCGTTTCAAGAACCCGATTCCGGTGGACGGCATCTGCGTGCGCATCGGCGCCATGCGCTGCCACAGCCAGGCGCTGACCATCAAGCTGAACAAAGACGTACCGATCGCCGATATCGAAGGGCTGATCAGCCAGCACAACCCATGGGTCAAGCTGGTGCCGAACAACCGCGACATCAGCATGCAGGAGCTGAGCCCGACCAAGGTCACCGGCACCCTGAATGTACCGGTGGGCCGTCTGCGCAAGCTGAACATGGGCAGCCAGTTCCTCGGCGCGTTCACCGTTGGCGACCAGCTGCTGTGGGGCGCGGCCGAGCCGTTGCGCCGCATGCTGCGGATCTTGCTCGAGCGTTGATCGCTTAAAGCGGTAAGAGAAACCCGCGCTCTGGTGACAGGCGCGGGCTTTTTTTTTGCCCTTGAGGCCGCCGCCACAGGCAAGCCAGCTACACACCAAAGGCCAGCTTAATTGCCTCGCCCCGAACCAGCCGGTAAAGTGCCGCTCCCCCCGCAATGCCCGAGGCAGCCCCCATGACCCAGACCTTTGAAATCGCCGTGATCGGCGCCACCGGTACCGTCGGTGAAACCCTGGTGCAGATTCTCGAAGAGCTGGATTTTCCGGTGGGCACCCTCTATCTGCTGGCGGGCAGCAATTCGGCCGGCGCCTCCGTGCCGTTTCGCGGCAAGAACGTGCGGGTCAAGGAAGTCGATGAATTCGATTTCAAAAAAGCGCAGCTCGCCTTCTTTGCGGCCGGCCCGGCCGTTACCTTGAGCTTCGCCCCGCGCGCCACCGCTGCAGGTTGCGCGGTGATCGACCTGTCTGGCGCCTTGCCCGCTGAACAGGCGCCTCATGTGGTGCCGGAAGCCAATGCCCATGTCCTGGACAGTTTGAAAAAGCCCTTCCAACTGAGCAGCCCAAGCCCATCGGCGACCAACCTGGCCGTGGTGCTGGCGCCGTTGCGTGAATTGTTGGAGATCCAGCGTGTCAGCGTCACCGCCAACCTGGCGGTATCGGCCCAGGGCCGTGAAGCCGTCAGCGAGCTGGCGCGACAGACCGCCGAACTGCTGAACGTGCGCCCGCTGGAACCCCAGTTCTTTGATCGGCAGATGGCCTTCAACCTCTTGGCACAAGTCGGTACGCCAGATGCGAAAGGTCATACAGCTCTGGAGAAACGTCTCATACACGAACTGCGCGCGGTGCTGGAGACTCCATTGCTGAAGATTTCTGCAACCTGCGTTCAAGCCCCGGTATTTTTTGGCGATAGCCTGACGGTATCGCTGCAATTGGGCGCGCCGGTCGACCTGGCGGCGGTGAACCGTGCATTGGAAGCGGCGCCGGGCATTGAGCTGGTTGAAGAGGGCGACTACCCCACGGCGGTGGGCGATGCGGTCGGCCAGGATGTGGTCTACGTCGGCCGTGTGCGTGCGGGTGTGGATGACCCGGCGGAACTAAATCTGTGGCTGACGTCAGATAACGTACGCAAGGGCGCGGCACTCAACGCCGTACAGTTGGCGCAGTTGTTGATAAAAGGCCTTGTGTAAAAGATACTTGGCGGCAATTTGTAGATTGATTCTAGCCAGGCGCTATGCTTGGTCCCAAGCGGTAAAGAAGCGCGTCGGTAACCTATCGGCTCGCCATGCCTTATGGCAGCGGTTACCAACCTTCTCGCAGGCCGGGGAGTGTTCAGACAAAGGATGAGGCTATGGTTCAAGTTCGCAAACTGGTGTTAGCAATAGCGGCCGCCTCGGCGCTGTCCTCCGGTATGGCGCAGGCGCTGCAACTTGGGGAGATGACGCTCAAGTCGCAGCTGAACCAGCCGTTGTCGGTGGAAATCGAATTGCTCGACGTGGGCGGCCTCACGGCTGCCGAGATCACCCCGAGCCTGGCCTCCGACCAGGCGTTTGTCGATGCAGGCGTGGACCGCCAGGCGTTCCTCAATGACCTGACGTTTACCCCGGTGGTCAACCCCAGCGGCCGCAGTGTGGTGCGCGTCACCTCCAGCAAACCGCTGCCCGATTCCTACGTACGTTTCCTGCTGCAGGTGAAGTGGCCCAATGGCCGCCTCATGCGCGATTACAGCGTTCTGCTCGACCCGGCCAAATTTGAGCAATCGGCGCCCGCCACCAGCGCGCCCACGCCGCGTTTGAGCGCGCCGACCACCACTGCGCCCGCCAACACGGCGCCCACCACCACAGCGAAGGCCGCCAGCAAATCCGCTCAACACACCACGACTTCTCACGACACCTTGTGGGAAATTGCCGAAAAGAACCGCAACGGTGCGTCGGTGCAGCAAACCATGCTGGCCATTCAGGCGCTTAATCCTGACGCCTTTGTCGACGGCAACATCAACCGCCTGAAAACCGGCCAGGTCCTGCGCCTGCCGGATCGCCAGCAAGCCACCAGCTTGCCGCAGCCGGAGGCGATTGCCGAAGTGACTGCGCAAAATGCTGCCTGGCGCGAAGGCCGTCGCACAGCCAGTAACCCGGTAGCGGGCAAGCAACAGCTGGACGCGACCAAGCGCACCCAGGCCGGCAATGCGCCGTCGAGCACCACGGCCAAAGACAACTTGAGCCTGGTGTCGGCGGAGTCGGCCAAAAAAGGCGCGAAGGGCAAGGCCGGTGATAGTCGGGCGGTGAGCGATAAACTGGCGATGACCCAGGAGCAGTTGGACACCACCCGGCGCGACAATGAAGAGCTCAAAAGCCGTGCGGCCGACCTGCAAAGCCAACTGGACAAGCTGCAAAAACTCATTCAACTGAAAAACGATCAACTCGCCAGGTTGCAGGGCGGTAACGGGGAGCCTGCGGCACCGGCGACAGCGGCGATGCCGGCTCAATTGGCAACTGAACCTGCGCCTGCGCCAGCACCCGCTGAGGCGGCGCCCGTTGCCGCAGCACCCGCGCCCGAGCCAATCAAGGCGCAGGACGCGCCAGCCACCAGCGAAGGCAAGTTCAACGAGCTGCTGACCAACCCGATCGTCCTCGGTGTGATCGGCGGTGCGGCCGGCTTGCTGGTGTTGTTGCTCCTGCTGCTGTGGGCGCGCCATCGCAATGCGCGCCTCGAAGAGGAAAAGCACCTGCGCATGGCGCGCGCGCTGGCCGAAGAGCCGGCATTTACGCCAAATGTGGATCACGATCTGCCTGCGGACAGCTTCGAAGGCCTTGAAGTGGCAGCACCGAACGTTAAATTGGCCGCCACTCCCGCGCCGGCGGCTGTTGCTGAGCCCGTGGTGGTGCCATCGGTCGCTTCCGTACTCGCGCCGTTGGCCGTTGCCGTCGCCCCGGTAAACTCCAGTGATGCACTGGCGCAAGCGCAATCCCATATCGACCGTGGCCACCTGAACCAGGCCGCCGATGTGCTGGAGCAGGCGATCAAACGCGAACCCAAGCGCAGCGACCTGCGCCTGAAGTTGATGGAAGTCTATGGCCTGCAAGGCGACAAGGACGGTTTCGTCACCCAGGAGCGTCAACTGGTGGCCAATGGTGAAAACCATGCCCAGGTCGAGCAGCTGAAAAACCGCTTCCCGGCCATGGCTGTTTTGGCGGCGGGCGTCAGTGCTGCGGTGGCAGCGGCGGCCCTGGATGCTCAGTACGTCAAGGACTTGCTCGAAGACAAGCCCGCCGCGCCGGCCCCGGAGCCTGAAGCGTTTGACACAGACTTCGACCTTAGCCTGGATGACCTGGAAGCCGCGTCACCCGCGGTGGTCAGCCCGAAAGACGCGCCGAGCTTTGAGTCGGTGCTGCAACAGCAGACCGAAGCCAAGACCAGCCCGGATGAGCTGTCGGACTTCGACCTTGATCTGCAGCTCGAGGCGCCGTCTTCGCAGGCCGATGACGACTTCCTGTCAGGCCTGGAAGATCAAATGAAGGACGTGCCGGCCGTCGAGCCGCCGACCCTGGCGCCTGCTGCGCTGGACGATTTTGACCTGCCGGAAGATTTCGACCTGTCTCTGGCCGATGAGCCACAAGCCCCGGCCGCAGCCAAACCGGATGCCTTCGCCTCGGAACTCGATGACGTCAACGCAGAACTCGATCGCTTGTCCCAGAGCCTGGAGCATCCGCCGATCGAGCCTTCCTTCACCGCTGAAGATGCGGCGTTGGGTGCTGATGAGCCGGAATTCGACTTCCTTTCCGGTACCGACGAAGTCGCCACCAAGCTGGACTTGGCTCAGGCCTACATCGACATGGGCGATACGGATGGTGCAAAGGAAATCCTGGAGGAGGTGCTGACCGGCGGCACTGCAGAACAGCGCGATGAAGCCAAGGAAATGCTCGGCAAGATCTAAAGGGCGCTGCAAAACCCCTGTGGGAGCGGGCTTGCTCGCGAAAGCGGTGTACCAGTTGACGAATACATCGACTGACACGCCGTCTTCGCGAGCCAGCCCGCTCCCACATTAGGCCTGCGCATATTCTCCACCGCCTTTATAATGGCTCTCTTCGCGCAACTCATCGGGCTCTCAGTTCTTGGCAAATATAGATAACGCGGCCGCCGAAATGGCGGCCGCAGGCTTTAATCGCATCGCCTTGGGCGTGGAATACAAAGGCTCGCGCTATCGCGGCTGGCAGCGCCAGGCTTCAGGTGTGCTGACCGTGCAGGAAACCCTCGAAAACGCATTGTCGAAGGTGGCGGATTCGCCGGTTTCACTGATGTGTGCCGGGCGTACCGATGCCGGTGTGCACGCCTGTGGCCAGGTGGTGCACTTTGACACCCAGGCCGAGCGCACGCTGAAAGCCTGGGTGATGGGCGCCAATATCAATTTGCCCCATGACGTCAGCGTGACTTGGGCCAAGGTCATGCCTGCGCATTTTCATGCGCGCTTCAAGGCCATTGCCCGGCGCTACCGCTACGTGATCTACAACGATCAGATCCGCCCGGCGCACCTGAATCAGGAAATTACCTGGAACCACCGCCCGCTGGATGCTGAGCGCATGGCCGAGGCTGCCCGGCATCTGGTCGGCGTGCATGATTTCAGCGCCTTCCGTGCAGGCCAGTGCCAGGCCAAGTCGCCCATCAAGGAAGTCCACCACCTGCGCGTGACCCGTCACGGCAAGATGATCGTGCTGGATATTCGTGCCGGCGCCTTCCTGCACCATATGGTGCGCAATATTGCCGGTGTGCTGATGACCATCGGCACTGGCGAGCGCCCGGTGGAGTGGGCGCGGGAAGTGCTCGAAAGCCGCGTCCGCCGCACCGGCGGCGTCACGGCGCATCCGTTCGGCCTGTACCTGGTGGATGTGGAGTACCGCGACGAGTTTGAATTGCCGCAACGCTTTATCGGTCCACATTTCCTCACAGGTTTCAGCGAACTTGACGGCTGACGCCTGCAAGCGCTTTTGTTACCATCCGGGACTTTCTCGGCCCAACCCCTGAGGTTTTCACGCCATGCCAGCCGTTCGCAGCAAGATTTGCGGGATTACCCGCATAGAAGACGCGCTGGCGGCAGTCGAGGCGGGGGCGGATGCCATCGGTTTCGTGTTCTATGCCAAGAGCCCGCGGGCGGTGAATGTGTTGCAGGCGCGGGCGATCATCGCTGCACTGCCGCCGTTCGTGACCACCGTGGGGCTGTTCGTCAACGCCAGCCGTTGCGAACTCAACGAAACCCTGGATGCCGTCCCGCTGGATATGCTGCAATTTCACGGTGACGAAAGCCCCGATGAATGCGAAAGCTATCAGCGCCCGTACATCAAGGCGCTGCGCGTCAAGGCCGGGGATGACATTGCTGCTGCGTGCGCCGCCTATACTGGCGCTCGCGGCATTTTGCTGGATACCTATGTCGAAGGCGTGCCCGGCGGTACGGGTGAGGCGTTCGACTGGACGCTGATTCCGGAAGGTTTGAGCACGCCGATCATCCTCGCGGGAGGGCTCAACCCCGCGAATGTCGCGGCGGCCATCGAGCAGGTCAGGCCTTATGCGGTGGACGTCAGCGGCGGGGTGGAGCAGGGCAAGGGCATCAAGGATCACCACAAGATTCGCGCATTCATGCAGGCCGTGCGCAACAGCAGTGGCGCGATGTGACGGCTGGCAGTCTGCCGCCGTCCATAACTACCACTGTGTAGAACAGCACCGGCGCCGCCTGCGGGAGGCCCGGAAATGAAGTGGCAACCGTGCTTTGGCAGGTTGTCTGGAAGGCTGAGGATACAGGCGGGAAATGGCCGGTCGAACGTCTGACCCCGTCCAGCCTGTGTCATCGCCACATATGAATTTAGCTCAAGGGCATACGCGGGGCTGTGTTCAAGCCACCGGTACTGGAGAAAGAAAGCATGAGCAACTGGTTAGTAGACAAACTGATCCCTTCGATCATGCGTTCCGAGGTGAAGAAAAGCTCGGTTCCTGAAGGTCTGTGGCACAAGTGCCCATCCTGCGACGCGGTGCTGTACCGCCCGGAGCTGGAAAAGACCCTGGACGTTTGCCCTAAGTGCAACCACCACATGCGTATCGGCGCCCGCGCGCGCATCGACATCTTCCTTGATGCCGACGGCCGTAACGAGCTGGGCGCAGACCTGGAGCCGGTTGACCGTCTCAAGTTCCGCGACGGCAAGAAGTACAAGGACCGCCTGACCGCTGCGCAGAAGCAGACCGGCGAAAAAGACGCGCTGATTTCGGTCAGCGGCAAGCTGCTGGGCATGCCGGTTGTGGTGTCCGCGTTCGAGTTCTCCTTCATGGGCGGTTCCATGGGGGCCATCGTCGGCGAGCGTTTTGTACGTGCCGCCAACTACGCGCTGGAAAACCGTTGCCCGATGATCTGCTTCGCCGCCTCCGGTGGTGCGCGCATGCAGGAAGCGCTGATCTCCCTGATGCAAATGGCCAAGACCTCTGCGGTGCTTGCGCGTCTGCGTGAAGAAGGCATCCCGTTCATCTCGGTGCTGACCGACCCGGTTTACGGCGGCGTTTCCGCCAGCCTGGCGATGCTGGGCGACGTGATCGTCGGCGAGCCCAAAGCACTGATCGGCTTTGCCGGCCCACGCGTGATCGAGCAGACCGTGCGTGAAAAACTGCCGGAAGGCTTCCAGCGCAGCGAGTTCCTGCTGGAACATGGTGCGATCGACCTGATCATCCCGCGCGGTGAACTGCGTCCACGCCTGGGTAACCTGCTGGCGCAAATGATGGGTTTGCCGACGCCTGTGTATGTCGCACCAAAAATCGAACCTATCGTTGTTCCGCCGGTGCCAGCAAACCTATGACCCAACGTACCCTGGGCGAATGGCTCGCCTACCTTGAGCAGTTGCATCCGTCCGCCATCGACATGGGCCTGGAGCGCTCGCAACAGGTAGCGGCCCGCCTCGGGTTGGGCCGGCCGGCGCCGCGTGTGATCACGGTGACCGGCACCAACGGCAAAGGCTCTACCTGTGCCTTTGTCGCGGCGCTGCTGCAAGCCCAGGGGCTTAAAGTAGGCGTCTACAATTCTCCGCACCTGCTGCGTTATAACGAGCGGGTGCAGCTCAATGGCGTCGAAGCCACTGACGCGCAGCTCTGCGAAGCCTTCGCCGCACTGGATGCCGGGCGTGGCGAAATTTCCCTGACCTACTTCGAAATGGGCACCTTGGCGGCGTTCTGGCTGTTCGAGCGTGCGCAGTTGGATGTGGTCGTGCTGGAAGTCGGGCTTGGCGGGCGCCTGGATACGGTCAACGTGGTGGACGCCGATATTGCGCTGGTGACCAGTATTGGCGTCGACCATGCGGACTATCTGGGCAACACCCGCGAGTCGGTGTCTTATGAAAAGGCCGGGATCTTCCGTCAGGGCAAGCCGGCGCTGTGTGGTGACCTGGACCCGCCCCAGCCTTTGCTGGACAAGGTGCGCGAGCTGGATTGCCCGTTTTACCTGCGCGGCCGCGAATTCAATCTCGAAGTTGGCGACCAGCATTGGCAGTGGCGCGGGCGTGATGCGCGCGGTCAGGTGGTTGAGCTGCGGGATTTGCCGCTGCTGAACCTGCCGATGGAAAACGCCGCCCTGGCGCTGCAAGCCTATTTGTTGATGGACCTGCCGTGGAACCCCGAGCAGCTCGCTGCCACGTTGCTGGCTACCCGTGTCGTGGGGCGCCTGGATCGGCGCACATTCGAGTGGGAAGGCAAGCGCCTGAACTTGTTGCTGGATGTGGGGCACAACCCGCACGCCGCCGAATACCTGGCGCAACGCCTGGCGCGCACGCCGCCAGTGGGTCGGCGCCTGGCGGTGTTCGGCTTGTTGGCCGACAAGGACCTGGACGGTGTGGTTGCGCCGTTACTCGGCAATGTCCAGGCTTGGGCGGTAGGGCCGCTGGACACGCCGCGCAGTCGCCCGGCTGCCGAACTGCAAGTGGCCTTGCAGAACCTTGGCGCCCCGGTGGCGTCGTATGCAAGCGTCACTGCAGCGCTTGAAGCGCAATGTGCGGTGGCGACGGCCGAGGACGAGATTCTGTTGTTCGGATCATTTTATTGTGTTGCCGAGGCGCTTGAGTGGTTGGCCCGGCGCTCCACGGAGGAAGCTGCACATGGCATTACTGGATAGCGCATACAAGCAGCGAATGGTCGGAGCGCTGGTATTGGTGGCATTGGCGGTGATTTTCCTGCCGATGCTGTTTTCGCGCCAGGACGAACAGCGTCAGGTCGTGGTCGAGGCACCGGCAGCGCCACAGGCGCCGGCGATGCCGCAGGTGCAGGTAGAGCCGGTGGTGGTGCCCGAGCCGCAGGCACTGCCTGAAGAGCCTGTGCCGAGCGATGACGAGGTGGCTGCGCAAACGCCTCAAGCGGCGCCAGCAGCGCCGGTGCAACAGAGCGTGCCGGTGGTCAAGCCGGCGCCCGCTCCAGCGGCTCCGGTGGTGGCTGCCAAGCCAGCAGCGCCAGCCCCTGCACCCAAGCCGGTAGCGCCACAACCTGCTGCGCCGGGCAAGCCGGATGTCGGTCAAAGCCGTATCGACCCGAATGGCCTGCCGATCAGTTGGTCGATCCAGCTCGCCAGCCTGGCCAACCGTGAAAGCGCCGATGCCTTGCAGAAAAAACTGCGTGCCCAGGGCTATAACGCCTATATCCGCAGTGCCGACGGCAAAAATCGCGTATTTATCGGACCGCTGATCGAGCGCGCCGAGGCGGATCGCCTGCGTGACCTGCTGGGGCGTCAGCAGAACCTGAATGGGTTTGTGGTGCGGTTCCAGCCTGAGCGCGGCTGAGTAACTGCCGATTTCTGGTTGGAATGCTGGCCAAATGTGGGAGCCAGCTCCCACACAAGCCCAGCGCCCACAGCGTTTGGGTGGTGTTGAGATTGCTCAACCCATTGATTTGCAAAGCACCCACAATCACAGCTTACCGATAGCCCGGCGCTCTGCTAAAATGCGCCGCCTTATCCGTACGTAGGCTTCACTGTGCCATTTACCTGGGTTGATTGGGCGATCGTAGCAATCGTCGCCATCTCCGCTTTGATCAGTCTAAGCCGCGGCTTCGTAAAAGAAGCACTGTCGTTGCTGACCTGGATCATCGCAGGAGTTGTAGCCTGGATGTTCGGTGGTTCACTGTCGGTTTACCTGGCCGGGTATATCGAAACACCTTCGGCTCGCGTCATCGCGGGCTGCGCCATCATGTTCATCGCCACGCTGTTGGTGGGGGCAATGGTCAATTATCTTATTGGCGAGTTGATACGTGTCACCGGCATCGAAGGGACCGATCGATTTCTCGGCATGGCCTTCGGCGCCGCACGTGGCGGCTTGCTGGTGGTTGTGGCGGTCGGGCTGTTGAGCCTGGGGCCGGTACAGCAGGATTCGTGGTGGCAGGAGTCGGTACTCGTGCCAAAATTTCTATTGGTTGCAGATTGGTCCAAGAACCTCATATTGGGGTGGAGCAGTCAGTGGCTGGCCAGCGGAATCAGCGTACCCGCTGATCTTCCGTTCAAGGAACACCTCTTGCCGGCCAAAACGCCTCAGTAAGTAGTGTTCAGTCAAGATTCATTAAGTAGGGGTTGCGTCGCATGTGTGGCATCGTCGGTATCGTCGGTAAGTCGAACGTCAATCAGGCGCTGTATGACGCGCTAACCGTCCTCCAGCACCGCGGCCAGGACGCTGCCGGTATTGTGACCAGCCACGACGGCCGGTTATTCCTGCGCAAGGACAATGGCCTGGTGCGTGACGTGTTCCATCAGCGTCACATGCAGCGCCTCGTCGGGCACATGGGCATTGGCCATGTGCGTTACCCGACTGCCGGTAGCTCGACCTCGGCCGAAGCTCAACCGTTTTACGTCAACTCGCCTTACGGCATCACCCTGGCGCACAACGGTAACCTGACCAACGTTGAACAGCTGGCCAAGGAGATTTACGAATCTGACCTGCGCCACGTCAACACCAACTCCGATTCGGAAGTGCTGCTCAACGTGTTCGCCCACGAGCTGGCCCAGCGCGGCAAGCTGCAGCCGACCGAAGAAGACGTGTTCGCTGCCGTGACCGACGTGCACAACCGTTGTGTCGGTGGTTATGCCGTCGTCGCAATGATCACCGGTTATGGCATCGTCGGTTTCCGTGACCCGCACGGCATTCGTCCAATCGTGTTCGGCCAGCGTCACACCGACGAAGGCGTCGAGTACATGATCGCCTCCGAAAGCGTGTCCCTGGATGTGCTGGGCTTCACCCTGATCCGCGACCTCGCGCCGGGCGAAGCGGTGTACATCACCGAAGACGGCAAGCTGCACACCCGTCAGTGCGCGATTGCGCCGAAACTCACCCCGTGCATCTTCGAACACGTCTACCTGGCGCGTCCGGACTCGATCATCGACGGTGTTTCGGTGTACAAGGCGCGCCTGCGCATGGGCGAGAAGCTGGCCGAGAAGATCCTGCGCGAGCGTCCCGAGCACGATATCGACGTGGTGATCCCGATCCCGGACACCAGCCGTACCGCTGCGCTGGAGCTGGCCAACCACTTGGGCGTCAAGTTCCGCGAAGGCTTCGTCAAGAACCGTTACATCGGCCGTACCTTCATCATGCCTGGCCAGGCAGCCCGCAAGAAATCGGTGCGCCAGAAGCTCAACGCCATCGAGCTGGAATTCCGCGGCAAGAACGTGATGCTGGTCGACGATTCCATCGTGCGCGGCACCACGTGCAAGCAGATCATCCAAATGGCCCGCGAAGCCGGTGCGAAGAACGTGTACTTCTGTTCCGCCGCACCTGCCGTGCGTTATCCGAACGTTTACGGTATCGACATGCCGAGCGCCCACGAGTTGATCGCTCACAACCGTTCGACCCAGGATGTGGCCGACCTGATCGGTGCTGACTGGTTGATCTATCAGGACCTGCCGGACCTGATCGAGGCGGTCGGTGGTGGCAAGATCAAGATCGCCGAGTTTGACTGCGCCGTGTTCGACGGCAAGTACGTGACGGGTGATGTTGACGAGGCCTACCTGAACAAGATCGAGCAGGCGCGTAACGATTCATCGAAGATCAAGACCCAGGCGGTCAGCGCGATCATCGATCTGTACAACAACTGAGTAAACACCGGCCCTGAGGGGCCGGTTTTGTATCTTAAACAGAGTATTGAGTAAGGAGTCGCAGCATGAGTCAGGAATGGGATGCCGGTCGGTTGGACAGCGACCTCGATGGCGTAGCTTTCGATACCCTGGCTGTGCGCGCCGGTCAGCACCGCACCCCGGAAGGTGAACACGGTGATCCGATGTTCTTTACCTCCAGCTATGTATTCCGTACCGCCGCTGACGCGGCTGCGCGTTTTGCCGGTGAAGTGCCGGGCAACGTCTATTCGCGTTACACCAACCCGACCGTGCGTGCGTTCGAAGAACGTATCGCCGCCCTTGAGGGTTCCGAGCAGGCGGTGGCCACGGCGACCGGCATGGCCGCGATCCTGGCAGTGGTGATGAGCCTGTGCAGTGCTGGCGACCATGTGCTGGTGTCGCGCAGTGTGTTCGGCTCCACCATCAGCCTGTTCGAGAAGTACTTCAAGCGCTTCGGCATCGAAGTGGATTATGTGCCCCTGGCGGACCTGTCCGGCTGGGATGCGGCGATCAAGGCTAACACCAGGTTGTTGTTCGTCGAGTCGCCTTCCAACCCGCTGGCCGAGCTGGTGGATATCGCCGCGTTGTCCGAAGTGGCCCACGCCAAGGGCGCGATGCTGGTGGTCGACAACTGCTTCTGCACGCCGGCGCTGCAACAGCCGTTGAAGCTGGGCGCGGACATTGTTGTGCACTCGGCCACCAAGTTCATCGATGGCCAGGGCCGTTGCATGGGCGGCGTAGTCGCCGGCCGCAGCGAGCAGATGAAGGAAGTGATGGGTTTCCTGCGCACCGCCGGGCCGACCCTGAGCCCGTTTAACGCCTGGATCTTCCTCAAAGGCCTGGAAACCCTCAGCCTGCGGATGAAGGCCCATTGCGCCAACGCCCAGGCCCTGGCCGAGTGGCTGGAGCAGCAGGACGGGATTGAGAAAGTCCATTACGCCGGTCTCAAGAGCCACCCGCAACACGCGTTGGCCCAGCGTCAGCAGCGTGGTTTCGGCGCGGTGGTGAGCTTTGAAGTAAAAGGCGGCAAAGACGGCGCCTGGCGCTTTATCGACGCGACGCGCCTGATCTCCATCACGGCCAACCTGGGTGACAGCAAAACTACCATCACCCACCCGAGCACTACCTCACACGGGCGCCTGGCGCCACAGGAGCGTGAAGCGGCGGGCATCCGTGACAGCCTGATCCGCATCGCGGTAGGCCTGGAAGACGTAGCCGACCTGCAAGCTGACCTGGCTCGCGGGCTGGCGGCCTTGTGATCGAGTGGTCCATGGAAACGGCAGCGGCCGGTAACGGCCGTGTTGCGCTGGTGACGGGCGCCGCCCGGGGCATTGGTCTCGGGATCGCGGCGTGGCTGATCAGCGAAGGCTGGCAGGTGGTGTTGACCGACCTGGACCGCGAGCGCGGTTCCAAGGTGTCCAAGGTGCTGGGTGACAACGCCTGGTTTATCACCATGGACGTGGCCGACGAGAAGCAGGTCGCCCAGGGCGTTGCCGAAGTGCTCGGCCAGTTTGGGCGCCTGGATGCGTTGGTGTGCAACGCAGCGGTCGCCGACCCGCGCAATATCACCCTCGAAAGCCTCGACCTGGCGTACTGGAACCGCGTGCTGGCGGTGAACCTCAGCGGGCCGATGCTGCTGGCCAAGCACTGCGCGCCGTACCTGCGTGCCCATGGCGGCGCGATCGTCAACCTGGCCTCGACCCGCGCGCGTCAATCGGAGCCCGACACCGAGGCCTACGCGGCGAGCAAGGGCGGACTGCTGGCCCTGACGCATGCCTTGGCCATGAGTCTTGGGCCGGAGGTGCGGGTCAATGCCGTCAGCCCTGGCTGGATCGATGCGCGTGACCCTGCGGCGCGGCGTGCCGAGCCTTTGACCGATGCCGATCATGCCCAGCATCCGGCGGGCAGGGTGGGCACGGTTGAGGACGTGGCGGCGATGGTGGCGTGGCTGCTATCGCGTCAGGCGGGGTTTGTCACCGGGCAAGAGTTTGTGGTCGACGGCGGTATGAGCAAGAAGATGATTTACAGCGAGTAGGGCGGGTAGCCGTCTTGAAGCAATTTTGTCTTTTTCAGAAAAACTTCAAGCAGGCTATTGACTTAGGTCCGCTACCTGCGTAAATTTCGCGGCCTCAACGAAGCAAAGGGTGATTAGCTCAGCTGGGAGAGCATCTGCCTTACAAGCAGAGGGTCGGCGGTTCGATCCCGTCATCACCCACCACTTCTTGAGAGTTTTGCCTTCGGGCAAGACGCAACGTTTAAGGTTGCACCGACGCGCAGCGGTAGTTCAGTCGGTTAGAATACCGGCCTGTCACGCCGGGGGTCGCGGGTTCGAGTCCCGTCCGCTGCGCCATATTTTCCAAGTCCGATTTATCGGGTTTGAGATTGAACAGCTTGGGCTGATCAGTCAGATGTTTAAAGACGGTTGAGCGTTCAGGCTCAGCTGGTCAAGCGATACGCAGCGGTAGTTCAGTCGGTTAGAATACCGGCCTGTCACGCCGGGGGTCGCGGGTTCGAGTCCCGTCCGCTGCGCCATATCTGTTTCAAGGCCCACTGAACGCCTTGGAACACAAAGCAAGCGTTAAGCTGCTTTGATCCGATAGCAAACACCCTGGTCGAAAGACCGGGGTTTTTTGTGTCTGCGATTTGGCTTTATGTGGGAGCGAGCAAGTCGAATCGTCGCACCGCCGCTCCCACAGTTGGATTGCCTCAGAACCCCAACTTATCCCGCAGCCCGTAATACCACGCCCCCAGCGCCGCAAACGGTGTTCGCAACAGTTGCCCGCCCGGGAACGGGTAGTGCGGTAGGTCGGCAAACGCGTCAAAACGCTCCGCCTGGCCTCTCAACGCCTCTGCCAGCACCTTGCCGGCCAGGTGCGTGTAGGTCACGCCGTGGCCACTGCAGCCTTGTGAGTAATAAATGTTGTCGCCCAGGCGACCCACCTGTGGCAAGCGCGACAGGGTCAGCAGGAAATTGCCGGTCCAGGCGTAGTCAATCTTCACATCCTTGAGCTGCGGGAAGGCCTTGAGCATCTTCGGGCGGATGATCGCTTCGATGTTGGCCGGGTCGCGTGCGCCATATACCACGCCGCCGCCGAAGATCAGGCGCTTGTCACTGGTGAGGCGGTAGTAGTCCAGCAAGTAGTTGCAGTCCTCGACGCAGTAATCCTGCGGCAGCAAGGTCTTGGCCAGTTCATCGCCCAGCGGCGCGGTGGTGATGACCTGGGTGCCGCACGGCATCGACTTGGCCGCCAGCTCCGGCACCAGATTGCCCAGGTAGGCATTGCCCGCCACGATGATGAACTTGGCCCTGACCTTGCCCTCGGCGGTGTGCACCACCGGGTTGGCGCCGCGCTCGATGCGCACCGCCGCCGATTGCTCGTAAATCGTGCCGCCCAGGGATTCCACCGCCGCGGCTTCGCCCAGTGCCAGGTTGAGCGGGTGAATGTGGCCGCCGCTCATGTCCAGCAGGCCGCCGACATAGTTGTCACAGGCCACCACTTCGCGGATACGGCGCTCATCCAGCAGCTCAAGCTGCGTATGGCCGTAGCGCTCCCACAGGCGCTGCTGCGACTCCAGGTGGCCCATGTGCTTGCTGTTGAGTGCAGCGAACACGCCGCCGTCCTTCAAGTCGCACTGGATCTGGTATTTGGCCACGCGCTCACGAATGATCCTGCCGCCCTCAAACGCCATCTGCCCCAACAGTTGCGCCTGCTTGGGGCCAACGCTGCGTTCGATCACGTCGATGTCGCGGCTATAGCTGTTGACGATCTGCCCGCCATTACGGCCCGAGGCGCCAAACCCGACCTTGGCGGCTTCCAGTACCGTTACGCGAAAACCGTTCTCCAGCAGAAACAGCGCGCTGGACAGGCCGGTGTAACCGGCGCCAATCACGCACACATCGGTTTCGACTTCACCTTGCAGCACCGGGCGTGGCGGAGCCGCATTCGCGGACGCGGCGTAATACGACTGGGGGTAGGGGGTGTTCGCCATCCTGGAACCTCTGTTTTATATTTTTTACGAGTGCGCCGATCCTACCTGAGTTGAAAATTGCCTGCCAGCCACCCAAAAATCCCAGGCATGCCTTTCACAAATAAAAAATTCGCATATTCATAGGGTTAGCTGCAAAAAAGAGGTTGACACACCCTCGGAATTCCGTAGAATGCCGCCTCACAGCAGGCACGTAGCTCAGTTGGTTAGAGCACCACCTTGACATGGTGGGGGTCGTTGGTTCGAGTCCAATCGCGCCTACCAAACAAAATCCGCTCTGCTGGGCGGTCTGGAAGGGCTCACCGAAAGGTGGGCCCTTTTTGTTGTCTGCGATTTGTAAAACTCCCTTCTCAGCACTCGCGCCGCCATCGTTAAGCGTTTACCCGTCGTGTTACTGCTCTTCTGCACGCTTATCGAAGGCCTCCTGGGCGTTCTTGACCGCGTCAGAATACTGGAGCGTCCACCTGTACAACGCACGGAATGGCTCTTCCAGCGTATGCCCCAGGTCGGTAACGCTGTATTCGACGGCCACCTGAGAGGAAGGAATGACCCGGCGCGACAAAATGCCATTACGCTCCAGGCGACGCAGGCTTTGCGTGAGCGCTTTTTGCGTTATGCCATCGAGTCGACGTTTGATTTCGTTGAAGCGCAGCGGGCTTTTACACAGCGTTGCCAGTATCAATACGGACCACTTGTCCGCGATCTGATCGAGCAATACCCGGCTTGAGCAATCAGCGGCGTAGACGACGGGAGAGCTCCGGTTTTGTTCCAGCGCCTGAATACCTTGTTCCTGCATGTGGTTTCCTCGCGTAAACCTGAGCACTTATAAGTGCCTTATTGATATTAGGTATACATCTTATACCATCAGATCTCCTTTTCGCTCGGAGCATCTTTCCATGAGTTCTACCCAGCTCGACTCTCTGTTTCAGCCGTTTACGATCAAGTCTTTGAGCCTGAAGAATCGAATTGTAATGGCCCCTATGACGCGGGCTTTCGCCAAGGGCGGTGTGCCTGACGAGCAAATTGCCGCCTATTACCGCAAGCGCGCGGAAAACCAGGTCGGGTTGATTCTGTCTGAGGGGACCGTCGTGGATCGTCCTGGCGCGCGTAACATGTCGGGGATTCCGTTTTTCCATGGCGATGAATCACTCGCCGGCTGGAAGGCAGTCATCGACGGTGTTCACAGTGCCGGTGGCAAAATGGGGCCGCAGATTTGGCACGTAGGGGCTGCGCCCAGTTTCCAGGAAGACTGGGCACCCGCCGGTGGGTTTGAGAGCCCGTCCGGGCTTGCCGGCCCGCAGAAACCACTGGGGCAGGCCATGAATGATGAGGCGATTGCCGACACCATTGCGGCGTTCGCCAAGGCCGCCGCTGATTCCAAGCGACTGGGTTTTGATACGGTCGAAATACATGGGGCCCACGGATACCTGTTGGACCAGTTTTTCTGGCCGGGTACGAACGAACGCGCCGACCGTTTCAATGGCGTAACGATCAAGGAGCGCTCACGGTTCGCAGCGGAAGTGGTCAAGGCCATTCGCGCAGCCGTAGGCCCGGATTTCCCGGTGATTCTGCGTCTGAGTCAGTGGAAGCAGCAGGATTACAGCGCCCGTTTGGCGACAACCCCTGAAAGCATGTCCGATTGGCTGGTGCCGCTGGTGGAAGCCGGCGCGGACGTTTTGCATTGCTCTCAACGGCGCTTCTGGGAAGCAGAATTTCCGGAACTGGACGGCGAACAGGGTCTGAATTTTGCCGGCTGGGCCAAAAAGCTGACGGGCGCTGCGACTATCAGTGTCGGCTCTGTGGGCTTGTCCGGCGACTTCCTCGGCGCCTTCAGCGGCGAAAGTTCCCAACCGGCAGCGATCGACAATTTGGTAAAGCGATTGGAGAACGAAGAGTTCGATTTGATCGCTGTCGGACGGGCACTGCTGAGTGACGCGCAGTGGGTAAAAAAAATCCGATCGGGTAACTCGGCCGACTTGAAGCCTTTTGACGTAAAAGACTTGGCCGAGCTGGCCTGAGTTTCGCATCTGCGGCACGTGCAAAACCTTGAGTGTTGAAGGGCTCACCGAACGGTGGGCTCTTTTTTTGGGCTGGAATTTTGGCAATACCTGCCCGGACCGCTTGGCGGGTTACTGCGTTGAAACGTGGATTAACAGAAAAGCGTCGCCACCGATAACAGGCAGATAATCTGTGCAAACATCTGGCAGCGTATCTCACCATTTGTTGTCGCCATACTTTGTTGTCCGGCGTACATAGCGTTTGCCTCCGTCGGTACTACTGCGCCGTATCGCGCAGCACCCTGCTGAGTATAGGTATGGAACGAGATCCATGCTGTCGAGCCGACTTAAGGTTATTGAGCGCCGCTGGGTCAATGAACCTGGCGCAGATTTACCCGGGTTTGGCGCGCCCAAGGCATACTGAACGGCGATTGAATTCAACCCAGGGAGTCTGTGATGGCATTGGCAATGGAAGTATCGTTCGACGTGACGGCGCAGGAGCGTGAGGCCATCCTCAAGCCGCTGAGGGCTTACAACCGCAGCCACACCGGCAAGATGCCGTCCGAAACGGTCGGCATTCTGCTGCGTGATCCCGCTTCTCAAGAGGTGGTCGGCGGTCTTTACGGCGAGATTTCCTTTGGATGGTTGTTCATTGAGCTCTTGAGCATTCCCGACCAGATGCGCACCCAGGGTACGGGCACACGATTGATGCGTGCGGCGGAAGACTTGGCCCGTGAGCGCGGGTGCGAGGGCATCTGGCTGGACACTTTCAGCTTCCAGGCGCCCGGGTTTTATCGCAAGCAGGGCTTCACTGAGTTTGGCCACATTGCCGATTTCCCGCCGGGCCATAAACGCCATTTTTTCCACAAGCGCTTGAGCTGAACGCCCGCAAAGCGCCGGGCCATCCGGCGCCAATCACCGACAAAATTTATTGGTTTGCAGCAACAATTTTTCTTGTTGGACACCTCCCGCCCCCAAGCAGCACAGTTGCCGCCACTGACGCTCGACCTTCCAGGTCAACAATAAAAAACCACGTCGGGCTGCACGCCACTTTCATGCTGTGAACCCTTTGTTCACATCCTGCCGTCATGGCGCCGCAGCGCGCATTCTAGGACTTTATCGTCATGCAAACTGTTGTGAACCTATGGCCGTTGATCGGCGTACTTGTCATCGTGGTTGGCTTCGTCCTGCGCTTCAATCCGTTGCTGGTGGTGACCGCAGCCGCCATCGCCACCGGGCTTGCCGCCCACTTCCCGCTGGAAAAAATCCTCGCCAGCATGGGCGAAGGTTTCCTTCAGACCCGCGCCCTGCAATTGATCCTGTTGCTGCCCCTGGCCGTCATTGGCCTGCTGGAGCGCCATGGCCTGCGCCTGCATGCGCAGAACTGGATCGCCCGCTTCGAGCGCGCGACGGTGGGGCGCTTGTTGATCATGTATCTATTTGTGCGCGAGTCCACGGCAGCCATGGGCCTCACCAGCCTGGGCGGGCATCCGCAGATGGTGCGCCCGTTGTTGGCGCCGATGGCTGAGGGCGCCGCGGAAAAACGCTACGGCAAGCTGCCGGACAAACTGCGCCACAAGGTGTTGGCGATGTGTGCGGCGACCGACAACGTCGGGCTGTTTTTCGGTGAAGATATTTTTGTCGCCTTTGGTGCGATTGCGCTGATGCACACCTTCCTGCTCGGTTCGGGAATTGATGTAGAGCCTTTACACATTGCGGTGTGGGGCATTCCGACGGCGATTTGTGCGTTTATCATCCACGCGATTCGTCTGCACCGATTTGACCGCAGGCTGACTCGCGAGATGACGCCCGTCGCCACGCCGGTGGAGGCTGCGCAATGATCATCTCCATCGATTACCTGTACTGGCTGGCCGGCATTCTGTTGTTGATTACCGCCGGCATGATTCTGCTGGATCGAACTCATCCCAAACGCTGGTCCAGCGCGGTGTTCTGGCTGTTATTCGCCATTCCGTTCCTGGTCGGGGAGCGTTTGCCACCGGTGGTTATCGGCGTGGGCGTGGTGATCATGGCCTTGATCGCAGGTTTGGGCGGCGTGGGGCGTGGTACGCATGCCCAGTTGCATGACAAGTCTGCCCGCGCCAGTGCCGGTCGGCTTGGCCACAAGCTGTTTATCCCGGCGTTGGCCATTCCGCTGACCACCGTGATTGGCTCGGTATTGCTCAAGCACACCGAAATCGGCGGTGTGCCGCTGCTGGATCCGAAAAACACTACGTTTGTCTCCCTGGGCATTGGGTGCCTGATCGCCCTCGGCCTGGCCTGCTGGTTGACCCGCGACACACCGGTGCAAGCCTTGCGCGAGTCCCGGCGCCTGACCGAAGCCTTGGGCTGGGCCATGGTGCTCCCGCAAATGCTCGCCATGCTCGGCTTGCTGTTCAATGAAGCCGGGGTCGGCACCGCGGTTGCCCATGTCACCACCACCTACATCAACCTGGATTTCAAACTGGTGGCGGTGATGGTGTATGTATTGGGCATGGCGCTGTTTACGGTGATCATGGGCAATGGTTTTGCTGCGTTCCCGGTGATGACCGGCGGTGTCGGCGTGCCGGTGCTGGTGGGCATCTATGGCGGCAACCCGGCGGTGATGGCGGCGATTGGCATGTTCTCCGGCTATTGCGGCACGTTGATGACGCCGATGGCGGCCAACTTCAATATTGTCCCGGCAGCCTTGCTGGAGTTGCCCGACAAGAACGCGGTCATCAAGGCGCAGCTGCCCACGGCACTGATGATGCTGGTGGTCAATATTGTGCTGCTCTACCTGTTGATGTGAGGCGAGGATGCAAACGTTACTGTTGATGGGCTTCGAGCCCTTTGATCAAGACCCGGTCAACCCGTCCTGGGAGGCCGTGCGCCAGTTGGATGGGATGCTATTGGGTGAGGGTGTGCAGATTGTTGCGCGCCGACTGCCCTGTGCATTTGCCTTGGTGGAGGAGTGCCTGGCTGAGTGGATCACCCAATTGCGCCCGGCGATGGTGATCGCCACGGGGCTTGGGCCTGGGCGCGACAGCATTTCCATGGAGCGGGTGGCGATCAACGTTAACGACGCGCGCATCCCTGACAACCTGGGTGCGCAACCCGTCGATACGCCGGTGGTGGTCGATGGGCCGGCCGCGTACTTCAGCACATTGCCGATCAAGGCCATGGTCAAGGCGCTGCGCGAGGCCGGTGTGCCTGCGGCGGTTTCGCAGACGGCGGGCACTTTTGTGTGCAATCAAGTGTTTTATCTGTTGCAGCATGCGCTGGCCGGCACGGGCGTGCGCAGTGGCTTCATCCATGTGCCGAACCTGCCGGAGCAGGTGGTGGGAACCGGGCTGGCATCGATGCCATTGGTGACAACCGTTGAAGGCCTGCGCCTGGCGGTGCAGATGGCATGGAGCACACAGGTGGATGTGGTGCAGGCCGGTGGCCAGGTCAGTTGACCCGGCTCGCGGTGTTCAGGCTTCGCGCCTGGGGAAAAACAACTCAAAACAGGTCACTCCGGCCTCACTGGTGACACTGTAGCGACCGTTGTGCAGCTGCATGATGGTCGCCACGATCGACAGCCCCAGCCCGTTGGATTGGGCTGAACGTTCCCGCGACTCATCCACCCGGTAAAAACGCTCGAACAGGCGCGGCAAATGCTCGGCGGGAATGGTTTGCCCCTGGTTGCTGACGCGCAGGTTGATACCCTCGGCCTCTGGAATGGCCTGAATCAGCAACTGCGAACGGGGTGCGCCGTATTTGATGGCGTTTGCACATAGATTTGCCAAGGCGCGGCGCAACAGCATGGGTTCGGCCCAGATCAGGCCTTCGCCCTCGGCCTGAATGTGAATATCCACATCGCTCGCCAACCCTTCGAAGTAGTCCGCTATACGCTCCACTTCATCCGCCGCATTCAGTTCCTGGCGTTGGCGCAGTGCGCTGGCCGGGTCGGTACGGGCGAGAAACAGCATGTTGTCGAGCATTCGCGCCAGGCGTTCGAGTTCTTCGACATTGGACGCCAGCAGTTGCTGGTAGCTCTCGACGTTACGGCTCTGTTGCAGGGCGACCTGGGTTTCTCCCAGCAAGTTGTTGATCGGCGTGCGCAGCTCGTGGGCCATGTCGGTGGACACCTGGCCCAGTTGTACAAAGCCCTTGGCCAACCGTTCAAGCATGGTGTTGAAGGCGTCGATCATCGGCAGCAGCTCTTTGGGCGCCCCGTGGCTGTCGAGGCGTTCGGCCAGGTTGCCCACGCCGATGCCCTGGGTGTGCACGGCCAGGCGCCGCAGCGGCACCAGCCCGCGGTGCACCAGCAGGTAGCTGACGATGGCGAGGATGACTGCGGCGATGCTGGCGAGGATAAACACGCTTAAGCGATAGTTGGCGAGCATCGCCGTGCGTTCGGTCATCAGGCGCCCGGTGGTGACTTGCAGGCTGCCCAGGTCGCCCGAGGCGATAGACGCGGCCACGGTGGCGAAGGGCACGCCATTGATACCGGGTAAATGGTGCACGTCGGCAAAGCCCAGTTCACGGTTGGTGGGCACAGGCGGCACATCCGGCATTGCAATATTGCCCGGGTTTACCAGCAGCAACGGCTTTTGCCCCGGCGCCGCGATGCTCAGCACCGACTCGCTGTTGCCCAGCATGTTCTGGAACAGCTCCGGCTTGGTCTTGATCAGGTCCAGGGTGTTGCTGTCCTTGAGCAGGTTGCGCAACTGGTCGGCGCGATAGATCAGCGCGGCGTCGTCACGCTTGATCAGTTCACGCTCAAGCTCGCGGTACAACGCAACGCCCAAGGTGGCGAGCAGGGCAAAGGCGAGCAGGGCGAAGATCAACGCCAGGCGCAGGGTCAGCGAATAATGGCGGCGACGGTTCATGGCTGGGTGTCGAAGCGGTAGCCGATGCCCCGCACGCTGTGGATCAACTTGAGCTGGAACGGGTCGTCGATTTTCAGGCGCAGGCGCCGCACGGCGACGTCGACCACATTGGTGTCGCTGTCAAAGTTCATGTCCCAGACCCGCGAAGCAATCATCGAGCGTGATAACACCTGGTCCTGATGCGTGGCGAACAGGTGCAACAGGGCGAACTCCTTGTTGGTCAGCGTTATGCGCGTGCCGCTACGGGTGACGCGGCGCTTGAGCACGTCGATCTGCAGGTCGGCGATGTGCAGCTGTTCTTCTTCGCGACTCGGGCCGCGACGCGTCAGGGTACGCAAGCGCGCGACCAGTTCGGCGAAGGAGAAGGGCTTGATCAGGTAATCGTCGGCGCCCAGTTCCAGGCCTTTGATGCGGTCGGCGATGTCATCGCGAGCGGTGAGGAACAGCACCGGCGTGTCGGCCTCTTTGCGCAGGCGGCGCAGCACTTCCCAGCCGTCCATTTTCGGCATCATCACATCCAGCACGATCACGTCGAAGGGCGTTTCCAGTGCCTGGTGCAAGCCGTCTACGCCGTCGCGGGCGAGGCTCACCGAGTACCCCAGTTCCTGCAGGCCATTGAGCAGGTAATTGCCGGCCTTGGGTTCGTCTTCGACTACGAGGATGTTCATGGGAAATGCCCTGGTTCGTTGCGTTGCGCAAGTGTAGCCGGATCAATTGTCACTGGGGCAACCGATGCCTTGTACCTGGTAGTCCAGCACGTGTTCGCGGTCCTGGGAGTCGAGGTATTTGAGTTGCGCCGGGACGATTCCGCACTGGCCGTAGGTGTCGGTGCTCGACAGCACTTTGGCCACGTCCAGGTGCACGAAGAAGCCGGTTTTGTCGTGGATCACGTTAGCGTCGGGGGCGGTGTCGGCAGCGAACGCGGAACCGGTGGCAAGCAAAGCGGCAAAGCCGAAAATAAACAGTTTCATGGCAGTAGCTCTCTTTAAGGGTGGGCTGCCGGGGCTGGCAGTGAGTTCACAGTAACCAGGCACCCCAAACAGCCAACCAACAGGATGATGACAAGTTTGTAATGCGTGGCTTAAGGCTGGCGGCCGGACGCTTCAAGGATCAGGTCGGTGATTTCCTTGGCGTGGGACACCAGCGACAAGTGGCTCGACGGCAGTTCGATGGTGGTGGCGTTCATGCGCTTGGCCAGAAAACGCTCCAGGTCCGGGTTGATGGTCTGGTCATTGCTAGACACCGCGTACCAGGACGGTTTGGTGTGCCAGGCGGCATTCACCGTGCGGCCGCTGAACAGGGTCTTGGCGATCGGCTGTTGTACCGCGTACAGCTCCAGGGCTTTGGCGCGCGGCACGTCGGCGGCGAAGTACTTGAGGAAGGCGTCCTGGTTCAGCGTCAGGTAACCGTCGTGCTCGACGACACCGGCACGCACCGGCGTGCTGGGGTACTTGGCAGACAGGGCGACGAAGTCTTCGTTGGCGTCCGGTGCGCGGGCGGCCACATACACCAGTGAGCTGACCTTGGGGTTCGCCCCGGCATCGCTGACCACGGTGCCGGCGTAGGAGTGACCGACCAGCACGGTAGGGCCGTCCTGTTGGTCCAGCACGCGGTTGGTGGCAGCGACGTCATCGGCCACCGAAGTCAGTGGGTTCTGGACGGCGGTCACATGCAGCCCGGCGGCCTGTAGGCGCGTAATCACCTCGGACCAGCTCGAGCCGTCAGCCCAGGAACCGTGCACCAGCACCACGTTGTTGGCCTTGACCGGCGCGACAGTGCCGGCCATGGCGTTGCCGGTGCCCAGCATCAACAGGCTGGCGGCGATCAGGCAGAGTTTGCTGGCAGTTTTCATCGTGCGGCCCTTCATCATCAGTGGGAAGTTGTGTCACCCGGTGCGGGTGACTGACGACGCCACTGTATGAAGCGAGGGTGCTGACAAGGCTTACAGGTTCATTACAAACCGGTAATCCAAACGCCAGGTCCGCCAGGTCCGCCAGGTGCTACTGGCGTTTACAAGCGAGAAGGTGCCCCGTAGATTGCATCGGGCCGATTATTTGTTACCGCCTATGAGGAAGCCACGCAGTGTCCATCCGAGGTTCAGTTGTGTTTAACCAGCGTTACCGCGCCTTCCTGTTCGATATGGACGGTACCTTGCTCAACTCCATTGCCGCCGCCGAGCGTGTGTGGAGCATCTGGGCTGAACGCCACGGTCTGGAGGTGGCGGCGTTCCTGACCACCATTCATGGCGCACGCGCCATTGACACCATTACCCGTCAGGCGCTGCCAGGTGTGGATCCCGACGTTGAAGCGCAGTGGATTACCGAGGCGGAAATCAACGATGTCGAGGGCGTGGTGGCGATTCCCGGTGCTGTCGAGTTTCTCAATAGCGTGCCCGGTGATCAATGGGCACTGGTCACGTCTGCGCCCAAGGAGCTGGCGTTACGTCGCCTGGCAGCGGCAGGTATCGCGCCCCCAGCTGTGCTGGTAACGGCCGAGGACGTTGCCAGCGGCAAGCCGGATCCTGCTTGTTACGTGTTGGGCGCCCAGCGTCTGGGTGTGCCGGTGCAGGATTGCCTGGTGTTCGAAGACGCTGCGGTGGGGATTCGTGCCGGGGAGGCGGCCGGCGCGGATGTGCTGGTCGTCACCGCTACACACCTGACGCCGATCGCCACGGCGCATGCCTGCATTAACGACTATCAGCGGCTGCAGGTTCTGCGCGACTCTGAGGGCACGTTGCGCTTGCAGCGCCTGGAAGGCTGAAACGAAAAAGCCGAGCCCGTTATCGGTCTCGGCTTTGTGAGCAGGAAGGGGAGTGGGGTGGCGCCTGCAGTCGGCTGCTCTTCATGCCTTGGCGCGATAGCACCATTTCCCTGAGGATTTCATTGGCAAGCCGGGCAATCGCCTCGGGGCCACGGTAGTGCGCGCGCACGATGCCGGTAATCGCGAAATGGTCGGTTTCCGGGCCACTCAGGATGGCGGAAAGGGTGCCGTCAGCGTGTAACGTGCAGGTGACCGCATAGCTGGGCAAACGCGCCGCCAGGGCCGCTTCGATTTGAGATTTGCTCAGGGTATCCATCTGCGTCAACGCCTTTCAGAAACCGTGCAAGCCCAAGCATAGATCCTGCCGCCGACCTGTAAATACCGGCAATCTGATAGCAGATTCGCGGCCATCAACGTGCGGTTTTCGGATGCTCGCGTTGCGCGGCACGCTGGCATAATTTGCGCAAAATGGCTTTCTGGATAGGTTGCAGGCAGAACACGAACAGGTAACCGCACAAGAAGAGTGTAAGTTCCATCGACGAACGCTTGCCGGGGTCACTGACTGTTTCGATCTCGAACTTCACGCCATATCCCAGCACCACGAAGGCCAGCCCAATCAGCAGGGCAATCCCCCAGGACTTGGAGACAAGCGGTTGTTTTGCAATCGGCCTCATCGACGTGCTCCTGAACGCACACTGATGGTAGGGTTATAGTCAGTGGATTCGGCCGCGAATTACGCAACAAGTTCCAGTCGCCAAGACGGTTTCATCTTGCAGCGTAGCTGAAAGCACAGAGCGCGCCGGTCATACAGGAACCGCGAGCGTGAGGAAGGGTTTTCGCCAGCCATCACAGTGAACGAAAAGGCTGGCTACTGAGTGAAGCGTCAAGGAGTCTGGTTTTTGTCCGGAGCGGTCAGGCCAGCCTGAATGCGCTGGTAGATCTCCTCGCGATGCACGGCAACATCCTTGGGGGCGTTGATGCCGATTCGTACTTGCTGGCCGCTGACGCCCAGGATGGTGATCGTAATGTCATCACCGATGTTTATGCTTTCACCAACTTTGCGGGTGAGTATCAGCATGGACTTCTCCTTGATTACTTTTAAGGACACATGTTTCAGACAGGGCAGGTGTCGGATGTGTGTAGCTTACTGCTAAGCGCTTCCCTGTGACTGCCTCTTTTAGGACGCATAGAGGCGACATTAATTCCCATGGCGGCATCATACAGGTCTGCGATACATCATTCGCATTGTTTAAGCCAACGTTTATGACGGCCAGAATAGACAGTGAATGATAAAGTTGCCTCTTTATCCTTAAAGGAGCAGGGCAGTGCGTAAAGTAGCGATGGCAATTGCGGTGTTGGCGTTGGCCGGTTGCGGGGAAGGTAAACCGGTCGACGCTCCCAAGGCCAAGCCTGCCGTGACCGAAAGCCAGCCACAAACCGGGGCGATTGCCGCTCAGGAATGGGACGTGTGGGTAGGCCCGCCGGGCCATAAGCTGCAAGCAATCACCGACCTGACCGCCTGGTTGCTCGAACATGGTTTCAATTTTTATATCGTCAAAACAGACGGCAAGGACGAGGTGTATCTAGGCCCGTTCGCGAGCAAGGCCGAGGCTGAAGCCAAGCAGGCGCTGCTGACCGAAAAGCTCGCACGTGCCAAGAAAAACGATACCGAATCCGAGGTTATCGAGCACAAGACTGCGCAATAACCGGCAGAGTGGGCGGCAACCCCGCCCACGCTTAACCGCAGGTCTTAAGGTTCACCGGGCCGACAAATTCGTTACCGCGCCCCATCACGCACGCCACAGTCTGGTTGCGCTGGCGCTCCCAGGGTTGCACCGGGTAGGTCTTGTTCCAGGCTTCATACAACTGGCGGTCCTGTTTTGACAGGCGCAAGCCGTATTGTTTGCTCATGTAAAAATACGTTCGGGCGATCATTCCGCGAATAGACGGGCGCGGCATGACTTTTTTGGCCTTGAAATCTACCTGGGTCAGGCATGAACCGTACTGCCCACGTTGCGCCGGCAGCCAGCCGAAACTGAAGTTGTTACGGTCGCCATTGACCTCGCCAATGCTCGGCACCAGGTTGTGCAGGTCGGCCTCGGCGCGCTTGAACACATCATCATGACGCGTGCAGTTTTTGCGCCCGCCGGCTTGCCAGCACTGGCGTTGATGCCCGATCTGCCAGGCCGGGACGATATGTTCCCATTCGATGCGTGCGGCCCGGTTGGCATTTTTGCGCGGTACGTAACCGCAGGCTTTCAAATCCACGCGGTTACCGGTGTATTTGCAGCCACAGTAGAACTCCGTGGATTGCGGGGCGTAGAGCTTCCAGGCGACTTTCTTGGCCTCGCTGAAGGTTCGAGGCGCCTGGGCGTTGGCGGTAACGGCAAAAAACAGGCAAAAAACAGCAATAAAACGGCCACTCATTGAATCAATCTTCCTTCGGCACAACCCAGAAAATCTGCACGCCGCCGTCATCCCGGTAGGCGAGGGTGACGTTGTCGTTCTCCGCAATCTCCTCCAGCAAGCGCGCCCATTCCTCCTCAGGCTCATCCGGCAAGCGGAAGATCAAGGCTGCCTTGGCTTTCTGGGCATTGGTCGAATTGATGATTTTTTGCACGCGAACGGCAAGGCGTGCGTACGCGTCAGGGGTTGGCGCTGCAGAAGAGGACGTTGCCACGGAGTATTCCTTAGTGTGCTGTACGGGCATACAGTATTTAACTGTTACGATTTTCGCAACTGCTTAAAATTCAGGAGCTTTGTCTGGCAGCGTTTTCAGCTAGGTGATTGAGCGCGGGGAGTTGTATCGAGGTGTAAGAGCAAAGGTAGAAGCGGGTGAACCCGCCTCTACCCGTGTTAGCGGGGATCAGTATTCCCAGAACATCCGTTGCAGCTCTTTGCTGTCCTGGGTCTTGGTCAGGGCAACCATCGCCAGAATTCGGGCTTTTTGTGGGTTCAGATCATGTGCGGCGACCCAGTCGTACTTGTCGTCAGGCTGTTCGGCATTGCGCAGAACGAAACCGCCGGCATTCACGTGGGAAGAACGAATGATCTGCACGCCTTGCTTGCGCAGTTCCTGCAGGGCCGGCACGACCTTGGAAGACACCGAACCATTGCCGGTACCGGCATGGATGATGGCTTTGGCACCGGCCTGGGCCAGGGCTTTGACCGCGGTGTCGCTCACGTTGCCGTAACCGTAGGCGATTTCCACATCCGGCAGGCTCTTGATGGTTTTGATGTCGAATTCGGAATCCATGGTGTGACGCTTGGCAGGCAAGCGGAACCAGTAGGATTTGCCTTCAACCACCATGCCCAGCGGGCCCCATGGGCTCTTGAACGCTTCAGTCTTGATGTTGATCATTTTGCTGACGTCGCGACCCGATTGGATCTCGTCGTTCATGGTCACCAGCACGCCCTTGCCGCGCGCGTCTTTGCTGCCGGCAACGGCCACGGCGTTGTACAGGTTGAGCATGCCGTCCGCCGACATGGCGGTGCCTGGGCGCATGGAACCGACCACCACGATTGGCTTGTCGGTTTTTTCCACCAGGTTGAGGAAGTAAGCGGTTTCTTCCAGGGTGTCGGTGCCGTGGGTGATCACGATACCGTCCACGTCCTTGCTGTCGGCCAGCTCGGCAACGCGGCGGCCCAGCTGCAGCAGATTTTCGTTGTTGATGCTTTCGGACGCAATTTGCATCACTTGTTCGCCGCGTACGTTGGCGATCTGACTAAGCTCAGGAACGCCGGCGATCAGTTGTTCGATGCCGACTTTGGCCGCCTGGTACGTGGCACTGTTGGCCGCACTGGCGCCGGCGCCAGCAATGGTGCCGCCGGTGGCGAGGATTACCACATTGGACAGTTTGGTCTTGGTTTCAACTTCCTTTGCCTGAGCGGCAACGGGGAACAGCAGCAGGAGGGCGAGGGCGCCCGGAACAAAAGTCTTCAGTGCAGATTTCATTATTTTTCTCTCTGGTTTTTGATGAGTGCTGTAGCAGGTTCATCGAGAACACCCGGGCCGTTCTGAATGCCACGAGGTGCTTGGAAAGAGCAGGATTTGTACCAAGCCCATGATGTTCGCGGTCATAAATTAACGTGTTGATTTAAAACAACTTATATTGAATTTTAAGCTGGGTGGGCGACATGCTCGTCCGGCATTCCGAACAGCAGGGTGGTATTGCGTTCGGTTGTCCGAAAACCCTGATGGAATATCAACGGTGAGTGTGTGACTTGGGCGCCATAGCCTGTCGTTTTAGACAAGGACGGGGAGAGGCTGAGGTTTAATCCTGCGACCCGCAGGGTGTAAGGGAAACTAACGGAGCGTCTGGATGAAAGACGCTTTTCACCCGTTGACAAATCTCGACAAGGTTCTCATAGTTTGAACAACGCAAACGTTTGCGAGATGTTTCACAGTGCAAGCGTTGCTCACAATAATCATAAGATCGGAGTGAACCCATGAAGCTGCCATTTGCTGGACGTCTTCTTGCTGTCGCTGTGCTTGCCGCCGCATCCGCTGCTCTGCCCCTTTCCTCTGCCTTTGCCGATGACGCCGCCGCCAAACCCAAGGTCGGCCTGGTGATGAAGTCCCTGGCCAACGAATTTTTCGTGACCATGCAGGACGGCGCCAAGACTTATCAGAAAGAACACGCTGCCGATTTCGACATGATCACCAACGGGATCAAGAACGAAACCGACACCAGCGCGCAGATCGATATCGTCAACCAGATGATCCTCGCCAAAGTAAACGCCATCGTGATCGCTCCGGCTGATTCCAAAGCGCTGGTCACCGTGTTGAAAAAGGCCTCCGATAAAGGCATCAAAATCGTCAACATCGATAACCGCCTGGATGTCGACGTGCTGAAAAGCAAATCCTTGAATATCCCCTTCGTAGGCCCTGACAACCGCAAGGGCGCGCGCCTGGTCGGTGAAGAACTGGCCAAGCACCTCACCAAGGGTGATGAAGTCGCCATCATCGAAGGCGTATCCACCACCACCAACGCCCAGCAACGCACCGCGGGGTTCAAGGATGCGATGGATGCCGCTGGCATGAAAATCGTGTCTACCCAGTCCGGTGAGTGGGAAATCGACAAGGGCAACTCGATTGCCGCGGCGATGCTCCAGGCAAACCCGAACATCAAGGCACTGCTGGCCGGTAACGACAACATGGCACTGGGCGCCGTCTCCGCCGTGCGTGGCGCAGGCAAGGCAGGCAAAGTACTGGTTGTAGGCTATGACAACATCGAAGCTATCAAGCCGATGCTGCAAGACGGCCGTGTACTCGCAACGGCCGACCAGGCTGCTGCCCAGCAAGCGGTGTTCGGTATCCAGAACGCGCTGAAGCTGATCAAGGGTGAAAAAGTCGACGCGGTTGACGGCATGATCGAAACCCCGGTCGAACTCGTCCTCAAGAAGTAATCCTGGCAGCACCCAACAGCGCCCGCTCGTCCTGAGCGGGCGCCTGGAGATTTTCCTATGTCATCTTCCGCCCCGAACGCTGTCCTCTCGGTCAGCGGTATCGGCAAGACCTATGCCCAACCGGTGCTGTCCGACATCACCCTGACGCTCAATCGCGGGGAAGTGCTGGCGCTGACCGGTGAGAACGGCGCAGGTAAAAGCACCTTGTCGAAAATCATCGGCGGGCTGGTCACGCCGACTACCGGGCACATGCAGTTCAATGGCCAGGATTACCGGCCCGGCAGCCGCACCCAGGCTGAAGAGCTGGGCGTGCGCATGGTCATGCAGGAACTCAACCTGTTGCCGACCCTGACCGTGGCCGAAAACCTGTTCCTGGACAACCTGCCCCGCAACTGTGGCTGGATCAACCGCAAACAACTGCGTAAAGCCGCAATTGAAGCCATGGCCCAGGTGGGCCTGGATGCGATCGACCCGGACACTTTGGTTGGAACGCTGGGCATTGGCCATCAACAGATGGTCGAGATCGCCCGCAACCTGATCGGCGACTGCCATGTACTGATCCTCGACGAGCCCACGGCCATGCTCACGGCCCGTGAAGTCGAGATGCTTTTTGAACAAATCACCCGTCTGCAGGCTCGGGGCGTGGCGATTATTTATATTTCCCACCGGCTTGAAGAACTCGCCCGGGTTGCCCAGCGCATCGCAGTACTGCGCGACGGCAAGCTGGTGTGCGTCGAGCCGATGGCCAATTACAACAGCGAGCAGCTGGTGACCTTGATGGTCGGCCGCGAGCTGGGTGAGCACATCGACCTGGGGCCGCGCACCATCGGCGGCCCGGCGCTGACGGTCAAAGGCTTGACCCGTTCGGACAAGGTTCGCGATGTGTCCTTTGAGGTGCGTGCCGGTGAGATCTATGGCATTTCCGGCCTGATCGGCGCCGGCCGTACGGAGTTGCTGCGTCTTATCTTCGGTGCCGACCTGGCCGACAGCGGCACCGTGGCCCTGGGTTCGCCAGCCCAGGTGGTGAGCATTCGCTCGCCGGTGGACGCAGTGGGCCATGGCATCGCGCTGATCACCGAAGACCGCAAGGGCGAAGGCCTGCTGCTGACCCAATCCATCAGCGCCAACATTGCCTTGGGTAACATGCCGGAAATCTCCGGTGGCGGCGTGGTCAACAGCCGCGACGAAACCGCCCTGGCCAAGCGCCAGATCGACGCCATGCGCATCCGCAGTTCCAGCCCGGCGCAGTTGGTGTCCGAGTTGTCGGGCGGCAACCAGCAGAAGGTCGTGATTGGCCGCTGGCTGGAGCGCGACTGCGCGGTCATGCTGTTCGATGAGCCAACCCGTGGCATCGACGTCGGCGCCAAGTTCGACATTTATGCCTTGCTCGGCGAATTGACGCGCCAGGGCAAAGCGCTGGTGGTGGTATCGAGTGACCTGCGCGAATTGATGCTGATCTGTGATCGCATCGGTGTGCTGTCCGCCGGGCGCCTGATCGAGACCTTCGAGCGCGACAGCTGGACCCAGGACGAATTGCTCGCCGCCGCCTTTGCCGGCTATCAGAAACGTGACGCGCTGCTCAACGACGCAGTGCTTAGGGAAACCCCATGAAAACCACCTCTTCCCCGGGCAAAACCGGCGGCAACTTCTACGGCCTGGGCACCTACCTGGGGCTGGCCGGCGCCTTGCTCGCGATGATTGCGCTGTTCTCGGTGCTCAGCGACCACTTCCTGTCCTATGACACCTTCAGCACCCTGGCCAACCAGATCCCGGACCTGATGGTGCTGGCCGTGGGCATGACGTTCATCCTGATCATCGGCGGCATCGACCTGTCGGTGGGCTCGGTGCTGGCATTGGCTGCCTCGGCGGTCAGTGTGGCGATTCTCGGCTGGGGCTGGAGTGTGTTGCCGGCCGCGTTGCTGGGGATGGGCTGCGCCGCACTGGCAGGCACCATCACCGGTTCGATTACCGTGGCCTGGCGCATTCCGTCGTTTATCGTGTCCCTTGGTGTGCTGGAAATGGCGCGTGGCGTGGCCTACCAGATGACCGGCTCGCGCACCGCCTATATCGGTGACTCCTATGCCTGGCTGTCGAACCCGGTGGCTTTCGGGATTTCGCCGTCGTTCATCATTGCCCTGTTGGTGATCATCGCCGCTCAGCTGGTGTTGACCCGTACGGTATTCGGCCGTTACCTGATCGGCATCGGCACCAACGAAGAAGCCGTGCGCCTGGCCGGTATTAACCCCAAGCCCTACAAGATCCTGGTGTTCAGCCTGATGGGCCTGCTGGCCGGGGTGGCGGCACTGTTCCAGATTTCACGCCTGGAAGCGGCGGACCCGAATGCCGGCTCCGGCCTGGAGCTGCAAGTGATCGCCGCCGTGGTGATCGGCGGCACCAGCCTGATGGGTGGGCGTGGGTCGGTTATCAGCACCTTCTTCGGTGTGCTGATTATTTCGGTGCTGGCCGCCGGCCTTGCGCAGATCGGCGCGACGGAGCCCACCAAACGCATCATTACCGGCGCGGTAATCGTGATTGCCGTGGTCCTCGACACCTACCGCAGCCAGCGCGCCAGTCGGCGGGGCTGAACCATGGCAACGATCAAGGATGTGGCCGCGCTTGCAGGTATTTCCTACACCACCGTGTCCCATGTGGTGAACAAGACGCGGCCGGTCAGCGAGCCTGTGCGCATCAAGGTGGAAGCGGCGATCAAGCAACTGGACTACGTGCCGAGTGCCGTCGCGCGCTCGCTCAAGGCCAAGACCACTGCGACCATCGGCCTGCTGGTACCCAACAGCCTTAACCCGTATTTTGCCGAGCTGGCGCGGGGTATCGAGGATTACTGCGAGCGTAATGGCTATTGCGTGATCCTCTGCAACTCCGACGACAACGCCGAAAAGCAGCGCAGCTATTTGCGCGTGTTGCTGGAAAAGCGCATCGACGGCCTGATCGTGACTTCGGTAGGCGGCGACGACAGTGGCCTCGCCGCAGGCTTGAGCGCGGTGCGCACGCCCATGGTGATTGTCGACCGCGCACTGGACGGCATTGATGTCGACCTGGTGCGCATTGACCATGAGCAGGGTGCCTACCTGGCGACCCGGCATTTGCTGGAGCTCGGTCACCGCGACATCGCCTGCATTGGTGGCCCCAGTCATACACGCGTGGCGCAAATGCGCCTGGCCGGCTATCACCGTGCGCTGCGTGAGGCGGGCGTGGAAGTGGCAGCCAATCGCACCCAGGAAAGCGACTTCACCAGCACCGGTGGTTATGCGGCGGCGGTACAGCTGCTGTCGGAAAACCCGCCCAGCGCGATTTTCGCCAGTAACGATATGATTGGTTTCGGCGTGTTGCGTGCAGCAGCCGAACGCAATATTCGCGTGCCAGGCGAGCTGTCGGTGATTGGTTTTGACGATATTCAAATGGGCCGTTACGTGTACCCGGCGCTGACGACGGTCGGGCAGTCGATCGTGCAACTGGGCGAGACGGCGGCCGAGCTTTTACTGCGACGAATTGCAACACCCCAACTGCCGATCGATCAGCGCATCGTGACGCCGAGCATTGTTTTGCGTGAGTCGACGGCGTCGTTTGCCGGTGTGTTCGCCCAATACCGCTGAACCGAATTGATGAGTACTGATGTATGCCAGCAAAAGTAGTGGTAATAGGCAGCTTGAACATGGACCTGGTGACCCGCGCCAGTCGCTTGCCGCGCGCCGGTGAAACCCTGATCGGCCAGACGTTCTCCACCGTTCCGGGTGGCAAGGGCGCCAACCAGGCGGTGGCCTCTGCACGCCTTGGCGTTGAGGTGGCGATGATCGGCTGTGTGGGCACGGACGCCTACGGCGCGCAATTGCGTGACGCGTTGCTGGTGGAGGGTATCGATTGCCAGGCCGTCAGCACGGTGGATGGCTCCAGCGGCGTGGCGTTGATCGTGGTGGATGACAGCAGCCAGAACGCGATTGTGATCGTGGCCGGCAGCAACGGTGAGCTCACGCCTGCGTCGTTGCAGGCAGCTGATGCGGTCGTGCAGGCGGCAGACGTCATCGTCTGTCAGCTGGAAGTGCCGATGGACACGGTTGGTCAGGCGCTCAAGCGCGGTCATGAGTTGGGCAAGACCGTGATCCTCAACCCGGCGCCGGCCAGTGGCCCGCTGCCGGAGGAATGGTATGCCTCGATCGATTACCTGATCCCCAACGAAAGCGAAGCCAGCGCCCTGAGTGGCGTGACGGTCGATTCCCTCGACAGCGCCAAGGTGGCTGCGACGCAGCTGCTCAAGGCGGGCGCCGGCAAAGTCATCATCACCCTGGGTGCCCAGGGCGCGTTGTTTGCCGATGGCAAAGGCTTCGAGCATTTGCAGGCGCCCAAGGTCAAGGCGGTGGACACCACGGCTGCCGGTGACACCTTTGTCGGTGGTTTTGCCGCGGCGCTGGCCAACGGCAAAAGCGAAGCCGAGGCCATCCGGTTCGGCCAGGTGGCTGCCGCGCTGTCGGTCACGCGGGCCGGTGCGCAACCCTCTATTCCTACGCTGCAGGACGTACAAGGTTTTATGCCCTCATGAAAAAGACACCATTGCTCAATATTGCGCTGTCGCGCGTGATCGCATCCCTTGGCCATGGTGACATCCTGGTGATCGGTGATGCTGGCCTGCCGGTACCGCCGGGCGTGGAGCTGATCGACCTGGCGCTGACCCAGGGCATTCCGGATTTCATCAGCACCCTGCGCATTGTGCTCAGCGAGATGCAGGTAGAAAGCCACGTGCTGGCCGAGGAAATCCTGCTCAAGCAGCCACCTGCGCTGACGCAGCTCAATGTGTTGACCGAACAGGCCGCCTTGGGCGAGCGCCGTTTGGTCAGCCATGAAGAGTTCAAGCAGCTCAGCCGCAAGGCCCGCGCGGTGGTGCGCACGGGCGAGTGCCAGCCGTATTGCAATATCGCGCTGGTGTCCGGCGTCACCTTCTAGAGTTTCCCTACGACAAGGAGTGTTTCATGCAACGTGGTCTCCCAATCCTGAAAAACCTGTTTAGGAGTGTCCTGCTTTTGTCCGCACTCACCGCAGCCAGCGCCCAAGCGGCGGAAAAAATCGACCTGATCATCGACACCGACCCAGGCGCTGATGACGTCGTGGCGTTGCTGTTTGCCATGGCGTCCCCGCAGGAGCTGAGCATTCGTGCGCTGACCACCGTCGCCGGTAACGTGCGCCTCGACAAGACTTCCCGCAACGCGCGCCTGGCCCGCGAGTGGGCAGGGCGCGAGGACATCCCGGTATACGCCGGCGCGCCAAAACCCATGCTGCGCACGCCGATCTATGCGGAGAACATCCACGGCAAGGAAGGCATTTCCGGGGTCGCCGTGCATGAGCCGAAAAAAGGCCTGGCCGAAGGCAATGCCGTTGACTACCTGATCAAGACCCTGAGCACCGCCAAACCTCATAGCATCACCATCGCCATGCTCGGCCCACAGACCAACCTGGCACTGGCGTTGACCCAGGCGCCGGAGATCACCCAAGGCATCAAGGAAGTGGTGGTGATGGGCGGGGCGCATTTTAATGGCGGCAATATCACCCCGGTAGCTGAGTTCAACCTGTTCGCAGACCCTGTTGCGGCTGAAATCGTGCTCAAGAGTGGCGTCAAGCTGACTTACCTGCCGCTGGACGTGACCCACAAAGTACTGACCAGTGATGCGCGTCTGAAACAGATTGCCGACATCAAGAACAATGCGAGCAAGGTGGTGGGCGATATTCTCAATGAATACGTCAAGGGCGACATGGAACACTACGGCATCCCGGGTGGCCCGGTGCATGACGCTACCGTGATTGCCTACCTGCTCAAGCCTTCCCTGTTCAGCGGCCGTGAAGTCAACGTGGTGATCGACAGCCGCGAAGGCCCGACCTTCGGCCAGACCGTAGTCGACTGGTATGACGGCCTCAAGCAGCCGAAGAACGCATTTTGGGTTGAGAACGGCGACGCCCAAGGCTTCTTCGATCTGCTGACCGAGCGCCTGGCCCGTCTGAAGTAAGCTGTTTGCCGGTCGGCGCTCGCCGGCCGGGTCTTATTCGCGCTCGGGGTTGTGGGCGCCCATGTGGTCGGCCGGGTATTTCTCGAATACCTGGCCGATGAAGGCCTGTGCGGCTTGCGTGCCGAGTTCCTTGACCAGCAGGTCGATTCCGATGATGGCCAACTCCTCCGTGCTTCCGGGGCTGTAGGAGCTTTGTCCTTGAGGCCACTTGGCTTTGATGTCGGCTTGGAGGGTTACAGTGCTCATGGTCGGGGCTCGCGGGGCTGGAATGCTGGACAGTGCGCTGGAGCGCGCTTCTAACCGGGGCAGTTAACCATTTTTGCGCAGCGTTTGGCAGTGCTACTTAGGCATGAGACGTTTCGGGATGAGGCCGATGCTGTGCGACACTGTTGCCCTATTCAACTACCGGGGACACCAGGTGCAGATCGATTTGAACAACCCCGATAACCTCACGCTGGATGCCGTGCGCCAATTGCTCGCCAGCGCCAGTGACGACGAACATACCCAGTTGCGGGTGACCAAGGGCGGAATCGCCTATATTTCGTCCGGGACGGCCGTAGGCGGAGTCGACATCGACGGCCTGCTGTTTCGCCTCGAGACCTGGGCCAAAGGTTCGGGTTATGTTGGTAACGTCGCCGCCAGCGATGAGGTCTGGGTCCGGCAGATTTTCAATGCGCTCCAGCAGAACTGGCCAAAGCCACCGTTTGACTACATCGATATCTACTGAATTCGTTCATATCTGGTGACGATTGATCGGGCGAATGCTCGCCGTGAGTCAGGCAGACTTACCCTTCGGCGATTTACGTCTTGAAACCAAACCGCCAGATCGCTGTCGCACGATCTCTGTCCATTTTTTTCATAGGAGGCTTCATGCCTTGGAAGCTCGCATCATTCGGTACTTTGTTGGCAGCACTCGCGTTGGCGGGTTGCAGCACCCCGGGTGCCCCTGAGCCAGGCAAAGATGCCGCCGTTGCCGATGCAGGTCACACCCGCTGCGAATCGAAGGCCGCCGAATTCGCCATCGGCCAGAAAGCCTCGCCTCAATTGCTGGAGCAGGCACGTACCCGTGCCGGCGCGCAGAACGCACGGATCCTCAAGCCTAACGACATGATCACCCTGGAATACCGCTCCGACCGTCTGAACCTGAACACCGACGACAACCTGGTGATCACGCGGGTCAACTGCGGCTGATCGCCCTGCGGCTTTTGCAGCGCCCATAAAAAACCCCGTCACATGGACGGGGTTTTTTTAGCTCAGCGGAGAATTACTCGCCGCGAACCTGTGCAGCTTGCATACCCTTTTGGCCTTTCTCAGCCACGAAGGAAACGGTTTGGCCTTCTTTCAGGCTTTTGAAACCGTCGCTTTCGATAGCTTTGAAGTGTACGAACAGGTCGTCACCGCCACCTTGAGGAGTGATGAAGCCGAAGCCTTTTTCATCGTTGAACCATTTAACGGTGCCGGTTTGGCGATTAGACATGGTGTATCTCCAAGAAACATATATTTTCAGTAGTGCTGTGCTGCTCAGGCCAACTGGGCACACCGGGGTATCATAGTCGAAATGTTCGGCTTGTAAGCCCCCCCAAGGCATTGTTTGCTAATCAATAGCGTTGCGTTTAGTGCCTTGGTCGGCTGAAAGCCCCGATTTACGGGGCTTTGCTGCGAAATATCAGCTGTTAAAAAAAGCCGTAAAAGCTGCGTAATTTGTGCGAAATGGCAGTTTTCAGGCTGTTTTTTCAGTCAAATGGCCGTCTGATCAGAGGTCGTGGTTATTTTTTCTTCACGACTTTGCAGGACGAAATCGCCGCGACAGCTTTGTTTTTCAGCTCCGGCTTGGCGTTCTGGTTGGTCATGAGTTCCTTGATTTCGGCAGTGCTCAATTCGGCGTTGATCTTGTCGGCGCCGCATTCGCAATGGTCTTTGGCGGTTTTGGCATCAACGTTCTGGCTGGCGGCGGCACTGCAATCTGCAATGAAGCTGTCGCGGGCACCGGCTGGCCAGTTCGACGGGGCGGCAGCCTGCGCGCCGAGGGAAAGGAGGGTCAGGGAAGCGGCGAGAGCGAGGGTCGAGGTAAAGCGCATCATGAAGTGCTCCTTTGATTCGTGGGCAAACAGCGATTCTCAGCGGGTTTGAGGGCTTTCGTACAGCCCAAGTTCACTTTTGCAGGCATCAAACACGGGATTTTATGTTTCATCAGGCGCGGCAGGCGCGATGACCGTTCATCTGTGCTAGCATCCTCGGCTTGGCTATTTCCAGGCGCGCCCATTGCCGCCTTGCCATGTTCTTTGAGTTCACTCCAGTCACTCTGGTTCGATTATCGGTTAGCCGAAAGGCTCCTGCCGCTGTAAGGCAGGCGTTCATCACTGAACGGCCTGGTGTTGGATCTTGTACTGGCTCATCCCAACCCACGTGACCTTTGGTAGGGGTCACCACTAGGAGAGGAGGCGCCATGCCAACTATTACTCTTCCCGACGGCAGTCAACGTTCATTCGATCATTCGGTTTCCGTAGCCGAGGTCGCCGCATCCATTGGTGCAGGTCTTGCCAAGGCCACCGTGGCCGGCAAGGTCGACGGCAAGCTGGTGGATGCCAGCGACCTGATTACCACTGATGCCAGTCTGCAAATCATCACGCCCAAGGATCAAGAGGGGCTGGAGATCATTCGCCACTCTTGTGCGCACCTGATCGGCCATGCGGTCAAGCAGCTTTACCCGACGGCAAAAATGGTGATCGGCCCCGTCATTGACGAAGGCTTCTATTACGATATCGCCTATGAGCGTCCCTTCACTCCGGACGACCTGGCGGCTATCGAAGCGCGCATGCACGCGCTGATCGAAAAAGATTACGACGTGATCAAGAAGGTCACGCCACGCGCCGAAGTCATCGACGTGTTTACCGCCCGTGGCGAAGACTACAAGCTGCGTCTGGTGGAAGACATGCCGGACGAGCAGGCCATGGGCCTGTATTACCACGAAGAATATGTCGACATGTGCCGTGGCCCGCACGTGCCGAACACGCGCTTTCTCAAGTCGTTCAAGCTGACCAAGCTGTCGGGTGCCTACTGGCGCGGTGACGCGAAGAACGAGCAATTGCAGCGGATCTACGGCACGGCCTGGGCTGACAAGAAGCAGCTGGCGGCCTACATCCAGCGCATCGAAGAAGCTGAAAAGCGCGACCACCGCAAAATCGGCAAGCGCCTGAACCTGTTCCACCTCCAGGAAGAAGCGCCGGGCATGGTGTTCTGGCACCCGAACGGCTGGACCCTGTACCAGGTGCTCGAGCAGTACATGCGCAAGGTTCAGCGCGACAACGGCTACCTGGAGATCAAGACGCCTCAGGTTGTTGACCGTAGCCTGTGGGAGAAATCCGGGCACTGGGCCAACTACGCCGACAACATGTTCACCACTCAGTCGGAAAACCGCGACTACGCCATCAAGCCGATGAACTGCCCGTGCCACGTGCAGGTGTTCAATCAGGGCCTGAAGAGCTACCGCGAGTTGCCGATGCGCCTGGCCGAATTCGGTGCCTGCCACCGTAACGAGCCGTCGGGTGCGCTGCACGGCATCATGCGTGTGCGTGGCTTCACCCAGGACGACGCCCACATTTTCTGCACCGAAGAGCAGATGCAGGCCGAATCCGCCGCGTTCATCAAGCTGACCATGGACGTTTACCGCGATTTCGGCTTCACCGAAGTCGAGATGAAGCTGTCCACTCGTCCGGAAAAACGTGTTGGCTCCGACGAACTGTGGGATCGCGCTGAATCCGCACTGGCCGCTGCGCTAGACAGCGCGGGCCTTGCGTACGATCTGCAGCCGGGTGAGGGCGCCTTCTACGGTCCGAAGATCGAGTTCTCGCTGAAAGATTGCCTTGGTCGCGTCTGGCAGTGTGGTACCCTGCAGCTCGATTTTAACCTGCCGATCCGTTTGGGAGCCGAATACGTCTCCGAAGATAACAGCCGTAAGCACCCGGTTATGCTGCACCGGGCGATCCTCGGCTCGTTCGAACGGTTCGTCGGTATCCTGATCGAGCACTACGAGGGTGCATTCCCTGCGTGGCTGGCTCCGACCCAGGCAGTGATCATGAATATCACTGATAAACAGGCCGATTTTGCCGCTGAAGTTGAAAAAACTCTCAACGAAAGCGGATTTCGTGCCAAGTCCGACTTGAGAAATGAAAAGATCGGCTTTAAAATCCGTGAGCATACTTTGCTCAAGGTTCCCTATCTTTTGGTTATCGGAGATCGGGAAGTCGAGATGCAGACTGTCGCTGTGCGTACTCGTGAAGGTGCTGACCTGGGCTCGATGCCCGTCGCCCAGTTCGCTGAGTTCCTCGCGCAAGCGGTTTCCCGGCGTGGTCGCCCAGATTCGGAGTAATTATTATTAAGCGTGAAATGAGACAAGATAAACGAGCTGCACCGAAAGCCCCGATCAACGAGAATATCTCGGCACGCGAGGTTCGGTTAATTGGCGCTGACGGCGAGCAGATTGGCATCGTCTCGATTGATGAAGCGCTTCGTATTGCTGAAGAGTCCAAATTGGACCTGGTGGAAATCTCCGCCGATGCAATCCCACCTGTTTGTCGGGTGATGGACTACGGCAAATCGATCTTCGAGAAGAAGAAACAGGTTGCCGCAGCGAAGAAGAACCAGAAGCAGATTCAAGTAAAAGAAATCAAGTTTCGTCCAGGGACGGAGGAAGGGGATTACCAGGTAAAACTGCGCAACCTGGTACGTTTCCTGAGTGATGGGGACAGGGCCAAGGTATCCTTGCGATTCCGCGGCCGTGAGATGGCCCACCAGGAGCTGGGGATGGAACTCCTCAAGCGGGTTGAAGCTGACCTGCTCGAGTACGGTTCGGTCGAACAGCATCCTAAGATGGAAGGACGCCAGCTTATTATGGTCATCGCCCCGAAAAAGAAGAAGTAATCAACAGGGCACGGCAGGCCTTCTGATTATGTTTATCAACTGAATGCGGAGTACCGAACATGCCAAAGATGAAAACTAAAAGTGGTGCTGCTAAGCGGTTTCTGAAAACTGCTAACGGTATCAAGCACAAGCACGCTTTCAAGAGCCACATTCTGACCAAAATGTCGACCAAGCGTAAGCGTCAACTGCGCGGTAGCAGCTTGCTGCATCCGTCTGACGTGGCAAAAGTCGAGCGCATGCTGCGCCTTCGTTAATTTTAGTCAAGAATAGAGGAATAACTCATGGCTCGTGTAAAGCGTGGCGTCATTGCCCGTAAGCGTCACAAAAAAATTCTGAAACTTGCTAAAGGCTACTACGGCGCGCGTTCACGCGTATTCCGTGTTGCCAAGCAAGCGGTAATCAAGGCAGGCCAATACGCCTACCGCGACCGTCGTCAGAAAAAACGTCAGTTCCGCGCTCTGTGGATCGCTCGTATCAATGCTGGTGCACGTGTTAACGGTCTGTCCTACAGCCGTTTCATCGCTGGCCTGAAAAAAGCGTCCATCGAAATCGACCGTAAGGTTCTGGCTGAACTGGCCGTGAACGAAAAAGCGGTGTTTGCTGCGATTGTCGAGAAAGCTAAAGCCACTTTGGCTTAAGTACCCCCGACAGTCACCCTGGGCTGCTCCTGTAGCCCAAGGTGGTAAACGTCATAAATAGGGGAAGAGCCTTCAAGCTCTTCCCCTATTTTGTATCTGGAGTCTGTACATGGAAAACCTGGATGCGCTCGTTGCCCAAGCTCTTGAGGCTGTGCATAGCGCTGAAGATGTAAATGCCCTGGAGCAAATCCGGGTTCACTACCTTGGCAAAAAAGGTGAATTGACTCAGGTGATGAAGACCCTGGGGAATTTGCCGGCTGAAGAGCGCCCGCAAGTCGGCGCGCTGATCAACGTTGCCAAGGAGCGTGTCACCGAGGTGCTCAATGCGCGCAAGGCGTCGCTCGAGGAGGCCGATCTTGCGGCCAAGCTCGCCGCCGAGTCCATTGACGTCACCCTGCCTGGTCGTGGCCAGGCCTCGGGCGGTCTGCATCCGATCACCCGGACTCTGGAACGTATCGAGCAGTTCTTCACCCACATCGGCTACGGCATTGCCGAAGGCCCCGAGGTCGAAGACGACTATCACAACTTCGAGGCGCTCAACATCCCAGGCCATCACCCGGCCCGGTCGATGCACGACACCTTCTATTTCAACGCGAACATGCTGTTGCGCACCCATACCTCGCCGGTACAGGTCCGCACCATGGAAGCGAACAAACCGCCGATCCGCATCGTCTGCCCAGGCCGTGTGTACCGCAGCGACTCGGATATCACCCACTCGCCGATGTTCCACCAGGTCGAAGGCCTGCTGGTCGATCGCGACATCAATTTCGCCGACCTCAAAGGCACCATCGAAGAGTTCCTGCGGGTGTTCTTCGAGAAAGAGCTGGCGGTGCGTTTCCGTCCATCGTTCTTCCCGTTCACCGAGCCATCCGCTGAAGTCGACATGGAATGCGTGATGTGCAGCGGCAAAGGCTGCCGCGTCTGCAAGCAGACCGGCTGGCTGGAAGTGATGGGCTGCGGCATGGTTCACCCTAACGTGCTACGCATGTCCGGGATCGACCCGGAAGAGTTCTCGGGCTTTGCCTTCGGCATGGGCGTTGAGCGCCTGGCCATGCTGCGTTACGGCGTGAACGACTTGCGTCTGTTCTTCGACAACGACTTGCGGTTCCTCGCGCAATTTCGCTAGTCGTAACGAATCTTTAGGAGAGCAGGATGAAATTCAGTGAACAATGGCTGCGTGGCTGGGTAAGCCCGCAGGTAGATCGCGACGAGTTGGTTGCTCGTCTGTCGATGGCCGGCCTTGAGGTCGATAGCGTCACGCCGGCCGCCGGTGTTTTCACCGGCGTGGTGGTGGGCGAGGTGCTGAGCACCGAGCAGCACCCCGATGCCGATAAGCTGCGTGTGTGCCAGGTCAGTAACGGCGCAGAAACCTTCCAGGTCGTGTGCGGAGCGCCTAACGTGCGCCCGGGCCTGAAGATCCCTTTTGCCATGATCGGCGCCGAACTGCCGGGCGACTTCAAGATCAAGAAAGCCAAGCTGCGTGGCGTTGAGTCCAACGGCATGCTGTGCTCCCAGGCTGAACTGCAAGTCGGCGAGGGCAATGATGGCCTGATGGAACTGCCGGCCGATGCGCCAGTGGGCCAGGACATTCGTGTCTACCTGGAACTGGAAGACGCCAGCATTGAGGTCGACCTGACCCCAAACCGGGGTGACTGCCTGTCTCTCGCTGGTCTGGCCCGTGAAGTGGGCGCGCTGTACAACGCCCCGGTCACCCGCCCAGTGGTTGCCGCAGTCGCCGCAGTGCATGACGAAGTGCGCCCTATCGACGTACTGGCGCCAAACGCCTGCCCACGTTACCTGGGTCGTGTGATCCGCAACGTCGACCTGTCCAAGCCAACCCCGCTGTGGATGGTTGAGCGCCTGCGTCGCGCCGACGTGCGCAGCATCGATGCTGCCGTGGACATCACCAACTACGTGATGCTGGAGCTGGGCCAACCGCTGCACGCCTTCGATCTCGCCGAAATCAATGGCGGCATCCGCGTGCGCATGGCCGAAGAAGGTGAAAAGCTGGTACTGCTCGACGGCCAGGAAGTCAGCCTGCGCGCCGACACTCTGGTAATTGCCGACCATTCCCGCGCCCTGGCGATTGCCGGCGTGATGGGTGGCGAGCACAGCGGTGTGTCCGAAACCACCCGCGATATTTTTCTTGAGAGCGCGTTCTTCGACCAGATCGCCATCGCTGGCAAGGCCCGTTCCTACGGCCTGCACACCGATGCGTCGCACCGCTATGAGCGTGGTGTGGACTGGAAGCTGGCCCGTGAAGCCATGGAGCGCGCCACTGGCCTGCTGCTGGAAATCACCGGCGGCGAAGCCGGCCCGATCACCGAAACCGTCAACGAGCAGTTCCTGCCGTCGGTTGCACCGATCACTCTGCGTGCCAAAAGCGTCGAGCAAATGCTTGGCCTGGTGATTGATCCTGCACAAATCGAGCAACTGCTGTCCGCACTCGGCCTGGGTATTTCCGCCGGTGGGGAAGGGCAGTGGCACGTAGAAGTGCCAAGCCATCGTTTCGACATCAGCCTGGAAGTCGACCTGATCGAAGAGCTGGCCCGCCTGTACGGCTACAACCGCCTGCCGGTTCGCTACCCGCAAGCGCGTTTGGCACCGCAACCCAAGGCCGAAGCGCGTGCGCACCTGCCGGAGTTGCGTCGCCTGCTGGTTGCCCGTGGCTACCAGGAAGCGGTGACTTACAGCTTCATCGATCCAAAGCAGTTTGAACTGTTCAACCCAGGTGTTGAGCCGTTGCTGTTGGCCAACCCGATCTCCAATGACATGGCCGCCATGCGTTCGTCGCTGTGGCCGGGTCTGGTCAAGGCACTGTCCCATAACCTGAACCGTCAGCAAGACCGCGTGCGCATGTTCGAAAGCGGCCTGCGTTTTGTCGGCCAACTCGACGGCCTCAAGCAAGAGCCGATGCTGGCGGGTGTTGTCTGCGGTAGCCGCCTGCCAGAAGGCTGGGCACAGGGCCGCGATGGCGTGGACTTCTTCGACGTTAAAGCCGATGTGGAAGCGGTGCTGGGCTTTGCCGGTGCACTGGATGACTTCACGTTTGTGCCTGGTAGCCACCCGGCATTGCACCCGGGCCAGACTGCACGTATCGAGCGCGAAGGGCGTTTGGTGGGTTTTGTCGGTGCCATCCACCCAGAGCTGTCGAAAACCCTGGGTCTGGACCGTCCGGTATTCGTTTTTGAGCTGGTTCTGGCTGAAGTGGCGTCGGGCAAGATGCCTAAATTCAGCGAGTTGTCGCGCTTCCCTGAAGTGCGTCGTGACCTCGCGCTGATCGCCGACCGTGAAGTGGCCGCCACTGCCGTTCTGGACGTAATCCGTGAAAATGCAGGGGAATGGCTGACAGACCTCAGGCTATTTGACGTCTATCAGGGTAAAGGCATTGATCCGCATAGAAAAAGCCTTGCAGTTGGCTTGACCTGGCAGCATCCATCGCGCACTCTTAATGACGATGAGGTGAATACCACGACACAAAATATCCTCACCTCGCTCGAACAAAGGTTGAACGCCACGTTAAGGAAGTGACGTATGGGGGCTTTGACGAAAGCTGAGATGGCGGAACGTCTGTACGAAGAGTTGGGTCTGAACAAACGCGAAGCCAAGGAATTGGTCGAGCTGTTCTTTGAAGAAATTCGGCACGCTCTGGAAGACAACGAACAGGTCAAATTGTCCGGTTTCGGCAATTTTGACCTGCGGGACAAACGCCAGCGGCCTGGCCGCAATCCAAAAACGGGAGAAGAAATCCCGATCACGGCTCGCCGTGTGGTCACCTTTCGTCCAGGGCAGAAGTTGAAGGCCCGAGTTGAGGCTTATGCTGGAACCAAGTCATAACGACGAACTACCCGTCATCCCAGGCAAACGCTACTTCACCATCGGTGAAGTCAGCGAGCTTTGTGCGGTGAAACCGCACGTGCTGCGCTATTGGGAGCAGGAGTTTCCTCAACTCAACCCCGTCAAACGCACCGGGAACCGTCGGTATTATCAGCGCCAGGACGTGCTGATGATCCGACAGATCCGTGCGTTGCTGTACGACCAGGGGTTCACCATCAGCGGCGCGCGCCAGCGTATGTCCGGTGATGAAGCCAAAGACGACACCACCCAATACAAACAACTGATCCGCCAGATGATCTCCGAACTCGAAGATGTGCTGGTGGTGTTGAAGAAGTGATACAAGCTTTTAAAATACTTCCACATTTCAAAAGCTTGCGGTATATTCCGGATCGCTTCGTTACGAAGCAAACCCAGTAACACGCCTAGTCGGGGCGTAGCGCAGTCCGGTAGCGCACTAGCATGGGGTGCTAGGGGTCGAGTGTTCGAATCACTCCGTCCCGACCATATTATTCAGTGATTTAGCCCAATCTGAAAAGGTTGGGCTTTTTCATGCGCGCTGCTTTTAGATAACTGATTCGGGAGTCTATGCTTGAAGAGGCCTCTCGACAGTTCTATGACTCCAAAACAGAAAGACTCAAAGGGTTTGCCACTGCTAATGAGGCAGCAGTGTCAGGGATCACTACGACCGGTGAAGAAGCGCAAAAACTCGTGGTAAGCGCACGACGCAAAACTGCCGAGTAGCGCCTTGATGGCTTCTGCCGAGAGCTGAGGGTTGCTTTCAAAAGCATAGCCTGGCCCAGAGCCGGGCTTCTTGTATCTGCCTACCGCTTCCCTGCTTGCTCATACACCGAACTGCGCTCTCGCTTGCCTACGGCCAGCACCAGAATGACAATCCTCTCATCCTCTACGCGATACACCAGCCGATACCCGGCTCCGCGCAATTTGATCTTGTAGCAATCCTTCATGCCGTGAAGCGCATCACCTGGTACTCGCGGGCCTTCCTGCCGCTCCTGGAGCTTTTTCAGGAACTGGAGGCGGATTGTGCCGTCGAGCTTACGCAATTCCTTCAGCGCTTTCGGATCCCACTCGACTTCGTACTCAATGGCCATTGGCGATATCTGCCTTCGCCTCGCCAATCAGATCGTCGAGGGATACTCGAACGGGTGTTTCGTTGGCGTCGAGCCGAGCCTTGACCAGTTGCACCAGCTCCAGCTCGTCCAGGCGCTCTACCATCGCTTCGTAGACATTTGCCGGAACCATGTAGCCCATGACGCGGTTGTGGTTCAGTACGGCTACGGCCTGGCCGTTGGCGTCGCTCAAGACGGAGGAGGGATTCTTCTTGAGTTCGGAAACGCTCACCGCCACATCTGCCAGGATATATTGCATAGATAAGACTCCTAAATAGGTCTTTATTCTGGTCTTTTTGTTCGCTGTTTACAAGTGCATAGCAAATCTGCTCGAGCTTCTTGGTCGGCTACTTTCAGTGATTGCACTTTCTAAGTGGAGCCCGCTGAGTACGGTGATGTTTCTCGTCCCGCTGAGTGGCTCACTGCGCTGGGCGCTCAGATAAGCAGGACTGGGAACGGGTGCACCCGAGATATCCCTACGCAGGCAGTATTCATATACGGTTTTTCCGCGCCTAAGGATGAAAGTATCCGAGATGAAAGGTTGCATAACGCACCCGGCGTCTTGGAGAAACTCATGAGTTGTGAACAGCAAACCCCAACCACCCATGCTCTTGGCATTGATGTATCGCGCTGGCAAGGAGAGATCGACTGGCGCCGCGTCGCGTCAGCCGGTGTCACCCATGCCATTGTGAAGATGACCGAAGGAGGCACCTACACTGACCCTCGGTTTGCAACAAACTTTGCCGGGATGCTGGCCCACGGTTTGACTGCGGGGGTTTACCACTACTTTCGTGCCCTGAGCAGTACCCCGGGCGAACAACTGGCCAATATTCGGCAGCGGCTCTGCGAGGCCAACTTCGAGGTCGGGAAGCACATCCTGGCTATTGATGTAGAAACCTCGCGCAATGAAACGGCGAGCCCGGATCAGATGGCCGATGCCTTGCACGAACTGGTAACGCTGCTCAGCACGCAAGTACTCGATGGCGCGCATCCCTACATCTACACGTCACCCAGCATCTGGGCTGACCGCGTGGCGTGGCGCAAGTACGATTTCAGCCCGTGCCCGTTGTGGATCGCCAATTGGGATGCCAAGCAGCCGACGGTGCCCGAAACCTGGAGTAGCTACGGCAAGAGCTGGCACTGGTGGCAGCACAGCAGCAAAGGCCAGGTCGATGGCATTCAAGGTGCCGTGGATCTTGACTGGATCAAGCGCTAAAGGCTTCAGCCAGCCGAACGCTCTCGCTGGCTGAGGTACTCCACAAACGGCCCGATATCCGTACTGCACAGCAAATGCGCCACCTCACGCACCTCCGCCTCCGGCCAATCCCACCAGGCGGATTGCTCAAGGATCAACCGAGTCGGCTCGTCAAAACGCCAGCGGATATGTTTGGCCGGGTTGCCGCCGACGATGGCGTAAGGCGCCACATCCTTGGTCACTATCGCGCCTGCTGCCACGACTGCGCCATTGCCGATCGTCACGCCCGACAGAATTTTCGCGTGCGAGCTGATCCAGCAATCATTGCCAATGATCACGTCGCCTTTGCTGCCACCAAAGTCGGTAATGTGCGCGAGGCTTTTCATCTTGGCGGGGAAGGGGTAGCAACTGAGCCAGTCGGTGCGATGATGGCCGCCCAAATACACGTCCACATTGCCAGCAATCGAGGTATAGGCGCCGACACGCAGGGTCGTGCCTTCATGCCAGTCGTGCACCTTCAAATCGCCGTAGGTGCCTATGCCAAAGCTGTAGTTTGGATAGCGGTTGCGCAGTTTTTGCGTAGAGCGCTCCAGCGGGGAGAGCGCGCGTATTGCCTTGCGCGCTTTTTTTTCGCGCCATTTACGCAATAGCTTCATGCGGTGAGCCTTTATGCAGAGATTGAAATCAGGCGACATCGTGAGCAATGGCTGCCCTCTATGCAAGACGAAGGCTTTATCTGCTGAAAAAAATTGCCAACGCCTGTCCCTTTTTTGCGCCTCGCCTGTCATTGCAGGTAAGTGAACAAAATCGAGAGCTTCCCTCCATGTCCGCAGTCCGACCCATGCGCTTGCGCCCGTTGCTGAACCTGAGCCTGATGCTGAGCCTCGGTGCCAGCCCGTTGTTTGTCCCGCTCAGCTATGCCGAAGACAGCACCGCCCGCCGCAGTTACCAGGTGCCGGCCGGTAGCCTGAGCGCCGCATTGACGCGCTTCGCCGGGCTCGCCGGGGTCAACCTGTCGGTGGACCCGGCGCTGGTCAGCGGTCGCAGCAGCGCCGGTTTGTCGGGTGAATACGGCGTGGAGGAGGGCTTTGCCCAGTTACTGACGGGCTCGGGCCTGCAATTGCAACCGATGGGCGCGCAGGCCTACAGGCTGATGCCGGTGCCGGAAAGCGGCAGCCTGCAATTGGCACCCACGTCCATCGTCGGCACCACTGGGTTGGCCGATGGCGATACCTACGCCGGTGGCCAGGTGGCGCGGCGTGGCTCGCAAGGCCTGCTCGGCTCGCGGGACTTTATGGAAACCCCGTTCAGCATGACCACCTACACCGCCGATGCGGTGAAGAATCAGCAGGCGCGCACCCTCGGCGACCTGGTCGCCAGCGACCCGTCGGTGCGCGCCACCAACCCGGCGGGCGGGCGCTACGAGCAGTTCACCATTCGCGGGTTCAGCCTGTTCAACAGTGATGTGGCCTACAACGGCCTCTATGGCGTACTGCCCACCTACACCATCGACATGGAGATGGCTGAGCGCGTCGACATCCTCAAAGGCCCGAGCCAGTTGATCAACGGCATCTCGCCGCGCGGCAGTGTGGGCGGCGGGATCAACGTGGTGCCCAAGCGCGCCACCGACAAGGACATCACCTCGCTGACCGGCACCTGGGCCTCCGGCAGCCAGGCCGGTGGCGCGGTGGACGTGGGGCGGCGCTTTGGTGAGGACAATAAGTTCGGCATTCGTTTCAATGGCGTGAAGCAGTCCGGCGATACCGAATGGGATCACCAGAGCGTCGACCGTGAAATGGCGGTGCTGGGCCTGGATTTTCGCGGCGAGCGCCTGCGCCTTTCCACGGATGTCGGCCACACCGAACGCGACACCGACGCGCCGCAAGAACGTGTACAAGTCGGCGCCAATGCCAGGGTGCCGAGCGCCAATGACGTACGGCATAACTACGCACAGCCCTGGAGCAAAGCCCGTACCGATGACACCTTCGGCACGGTTAACGGCGAGTTCGACCTCAGTGACAACGTGATGCTGTATGGCGGCGTCGGTGCGCGTAAAAGTAACCACGACTTCTTGCGTCACGCGGTGTCCGTCACCAACAACGCCGGGGATTTCAGCGTATTGCCACGGGATTTCACCCGCGACGAAAACGTGCGCACCGCCACCGCCGGCGTGCGCAGTTGGTTGCATACCGGGCCGGTCAGCCATGAGATCAACCTGGCGGCCAGCTACTTCTACATGGACTTTGAAAACGGCGGCGCCCGTTACGCGGCGGCGCCGAGCAACCTGTACAACCCGGTAGAAACCCCAACCCCTTCACGGCCGACACGCCTGGATTCCAAGGTCTACACCGAGAACCGCTTCAGTGGCGTGGCGCTGTCCGATACTCTGGGTTTTTTCGACGAGCGTTTACTGCTGACCCTCGGCGCGCGCTGGCAGCGGGTCAAGGTCGATGACTGGACCGACAACGTCAAAGGCGCTACGGCCTACGATGAGGAAAAAGTCTCGCCCTCCGGCGGCATCCTGTTTAAAGCCACCGACAAACTGTCGCTGTACGCCAACTACATGGAAGGCCTGAGCCAAGGCAAAATCGCGCCGTCGACCTCAATCAACGAAGACGAAATCTTCCCGCCGTTTGTCAGCCGCCAGGTTGAAGTAGGCGCCAAATACGACGCCGGCACGTTTGCCGTGACGGCTGCGGTGTTCCGCATCAAGCAACCGGCCTACGAAACCAACGCCACTACGCGGGTGTTCGGCCCCAACGGCAAACGCCAGAACGACGGCGTGGAACTGAGCGTGTTCGGCGAGCCGCTCAAGGGCGTGCGCCTGCTGGGTGGCGTGATGGTTATCGACAGCGAACTGACCCACACCACCAACGGCACTTTCGACGGCAACCGCGCGCCGGCCACGCCCAAGTACAACGTCAACCTGGGCGCCGAGTGGGATGTGCCGACGGTGGAAGGCTTGACCCTGACCAGCCGGGGTATCTATTCCAGCTCGCAGTACCTGGACCAGTCCAACGTCAAGGAAATCGACGCCTGGACCCGCCTCGACGTCGGTGCGCGCTATGCCTTCAAGGTCGACGACAAGCACATCACCTTGCGGGCGAACGTCGAGAACATCGCCGATAAACGCTACTGGAGTTCGGCGGGTGCTTCGGATGACAGTGAGCCGGGCCTGACCCTGTCAACGCCGCGCACCTATTTGCTGTCGGCCACGGTGGACTTCTAAACGCAGGGATTATGTGGGGAAGGCCAATGTTGGAGGGCCAATGTGGGAGCTGGCTTGCCTGCGATACAGACACCTTGGTCTGTCAGTAAGACCCGGTCGATGCTATCGCAGGCAAGCCAGCTCCCACACAAGCCAGACCACACCCTAAAATCGCTGCGTTAATAAGAATGTTTTTTGATTGCGTCGCCTCAATATGGAATAGTACCCGCCGTTTTCCCCGGCCCGTCCAGCCGGGGTGTTTTAACGCCGAGGTCTTTGTCATGCGAATGCTGCGCTCTATCCCGACCCTTGCCGCCTGCCTCCTGGCGTTGTCTTCCAGCGTGTTGCACGCTGCGCCCATCGACCTCAATGACGGCCAGCACGCGGTGCACCTGCCGGATGCGCCCAAGCGCGTGGTGGTGCTGGAGTTTTCCTTTCTCGACAGCCTCGCCGCCGTCGATGTCACGCCGGTCGGCGCTGCGGACGATGGCGATGCCAACCGCGTATTGCCGCGTGTGCGCCAGGCCATCGGCCAATGGAAGTCGGTGGGCCTGCGTTCGCAACCGAGCATCGAAGAAATCGCCCGGCTCAAGCCGGACTTGATCGTCGCCGACCTCAATCGTCATCAGGCCTTGTACAGCGACTTGGCGAGCATCGCGCCGACCCTGTTGCTGCCATCACGTGGGGAAGATTACGAAGGCAGCCTTAAATCCGCCGAACTGATCGGCACGGCCCTGGGCAAAAGCGTGCAGATGCACGCGCGCATCGCCCAGAACCGGGAGCACTTGCAGGCGATTGCCAAGCAGATTCCGGCAGGTGCCAGCGTGTTGTTCGGGGTTGCCCGTGAAGACAGTTTTTCCGTGCACGGGCCGGACTCCTACGCCGGCAGCGTGCTGCAAGCCATCGGCCTGAAAGTGCCGTCGGTACGCGCCAAGGCCGCGCCGACTGAGTTTGTCAGCCTGGAACAATTGCTCGCGCTTGACCCTGGCTGGTTGCTGGTCGGTCACTATCGCCGCCCAAGCATCGTCGACACCTGGAGCAAGCAGCCGTTGTGGCAAGTGCTCGGCGCGGTGCGTAATCATCAAGTGGCCGAGGTCGATGGCGACAGTTGGGCGCGTAACCGAGGTGTATTGGCGTCGGAGCAAATCGCTGAAGATACCCTGGCGATTCTCAAGGGCGGCAAAGCCGTATTGAGCCAATAACCGTGCAGCGCAGTTTCGCGGCGGCAGGCATAGTGCTGCTGGGTGCCGTGTTGTTCTGGTACTCGCTGTACAGCTGGTCGCCGTTCACCATCACTGCGACGGATGCCTGGAACGGCCTGGTTCATCAGGGCAGCGTGGGCGGCAATATGGCCTATATCGTGGCGCAGCTGCGCGTGCCGCGTGCGTTGTGCGCGGCGTTGGTCGGTGCCTGCCTGGGCCTGGCCGGAGCACTGATGCAAGGCATCACCCGCAACCGCTTGGCATCGCCGTCGTTGTTCGGCGTGACGGCGGGCGCGGCATTGGGATTGGCGTTGTTTTCCACCGGTTTGGTCGCGCCGCCCTTTGCCGGTGGCGCCCTGTTGATGACCTGCCTGGGCGGTGCGCTGGCCTGGGTCACGGTGTTCAGCCTGGGCGGCGCTTGGTCGCCGACCACCGCCCAAGGTCGGCTGGTGTTGGCCGGTGTGGCGGTTGCGGCGCTGTGCGCGGCCTTGACCCGGCTCACGGTGATTCTGGTCGAGGCCCAGGCCCAAAGCGTGCTGAACTGGCTGGCCGGGTCGCTGGCCAATGTGGGAGCGGCCCAGGTGCAACTGCTCTGGCCATGCACGCTGATCGGCGGCGTGTGGGCGCTGTGGTGTGCGCCGCGCCTGAACCTGATCAACCTTGGCGAAGACGCCGCGCGCTCGTTGGGCGTCGGTATCGCCAGCCTGCGCTTGCAGGTGTTTGTCGCCAGCTTGTTGCTGGTGGGCGCCAGCGTCTGTGCGGTCGGCCCCATTGGCTTTGTCGGGCTGATCGCGCCGAATATCATTCGCCAGTTTCTCGGTAACGACTACCGCTGGCTGATTCCGCTCAGCGCGGCATTGGGCGCGGTGATCGTGCTGGGCGCCGACTTGCTCAGTCGCGCGGTGGCCTTTCCAGTGGAAACCCCGGCGGGCGTGGTCACTGCTTTGATCGGCGCACCGTTCTTCCTGTTTCTTGCCAGGCGCACCCTATGATTCGGCCACGATTACGCTTATGGCTGCTGTTGGGCTTGCTGCTGGCGGCACTGCTGGCGAGCCTCAGCGCCGGTACGGTGTGGCTCAAGCCGGCCACCGTGCTGGAACGTTTGCTCGCCCACGACGCCCTCGATTTTGAAGTGTGGAACCACCGCCTGCCGCGCAGCCTGATCGCCATTCTGGCCGGCTGCGCCTTCGGCCTGGCCGGCGCGATTGTGCAGGGCGTGATCCGCAACCCGCTGGCCTCGCCGGAGATTCTCGGTGTGACCCAGGGCGCCGGGCTGGCGCTGACCGTGGCGATCATCAGCTGGCCACACCTGCCGATTGCCTGGCTGCCGCTGGTGGCCTGTCTGGGCGGTGCCGGTGGGGCCTTGCTGCTGGCGCTGTACAACACCGGCGTGAGTTTTTCCGGGGTGCGTTTTGCGCTGTCGGGGGTGGCGATTGCGGTGACCTTGTCCAGCGTCACCGAGTTTTTGATCCTGTCCCACCCGTTGGATATCAACACCGCATTGCTCGCGCTGACAGGCAGTTTGTGGAGCCGTAATTGGCACCATGTGGCGCTGGTGCTGCCGTTTCTGCTGTTGATCCCGTTGGGCTTGTGCCTGGCTAAACCTTTGAACCTGATCGCGCTCGGCGATGAGGCCGCCCACAGCCTGGGCACTGCGCTTGGCCGCACCCGCGGGTGGGCGATGGCCTGCGCGGTGGTGCTGACCAGCCTGGGTGTCGGCGTGATCGGGCCGATTGGTTTTATCGGCCTGGTCGCACCGCACATGGCGCGGCGTCTGGTGGGCGGGCATCACCAGTACTTGCTGCCGGCTGCGATGTTGATTGGCGCGTTATTGCTGGTGCTGGCCGACACGCTTGGGCGCACGTTGATCGCGCCCAGTGAGATCCCGGCGGGCGTGCTTACGGCGGTGATCGGCGCACCGTATTTTCTTTGGTTGCTGGCACGGTTCAAGGGTTGATGACATGAGTATTCTGCAGGCACACCAACTCGATATCGGCTACGGCGCCACGCGTATTGTGCAGGGCCTTTCGTTTACACCGCCGACGGGTCGCGTCACCGCGCTGATCGGCCCCAACGGCTGCGGCAAGTCCACCTTGCTCAAGGCGTTTGCACGCATCCTCAAGCCGACCCAGGGCGAGTTGACCCTGGATGGCCACGCCTACGCCAGCTTGTCCGCGCGCCAACTGGCGCGGCAGATCGCCTTTTTACCGCAGGTATTGCCGGTGCCCGAAGGCGTCAGCGTGCGCCAGTTGGTCGCCTATGGCCGCAGCCCGCATAATTCGTTGTGGGGGCGCCTGAGTGGCAACGATCAAGCCCAGGTGACCCAAGCCATGCAGCGCCTGGAGCTGGACAACCTCGCCGACCGCGCGTTGGCGGATTTGTCCGGCGGCCAGCGCCAGCGCGCCTGGCTGGCCATGGTGCTGGCGCAAAACGCGCCGGTGGTGCTGCTCGACGAGCCCACCACTTACCTCGACATCAGCCATCAGGTCGAACTGCTCGACCTGATGGGCGAACTGGCCGCCGAGGGCAAAACCGTGATCACCGTACTGCACGATATCAACCAGGCCTGCCGCTACGCCGACCATCTGGCGGTGATGCACGCCGGCAAGTTGGTGGCCGATGGCGCGCCCGCCCAGGTGATCAGTGCCGAGTTGATGCGCCAGGTGTTCGACGTGCACGTGCAGATCCTGCAGGAGCCGGTTTCCGGCACGCCTATGTGCCTCGTGGAAAAAAGCACCCGCACCCACGCCTGACCCTGCTCGCTCTCACGCACTAATGCTCGTTCCCACGCTCCGCGTGGGAATGCCTCATGGGACGCTCCGCGTCCCGCCCTACGACAGCGAACCTTGCGACGCGGAGCGTCACAGGCTGCATTCCCACGCGGAGCGTGGGAACGATCAGTAAAAAACATTATTAAAATGAATAAAATTATTCATTAATAATGAAAGTAGAGAATATTAGCTTATGCCCAAATAGCATTATATTTTTGAAATCCATTCCGTTATGTTTGATCGCAACAGCCTACCCCTGACCTCGGATGGTACCCAGCGTGATTCAGATTCTGCGCGCCATAACCGGGTAAAGACCCCGCGGCAGAATCGTTGGAAGGGAGTTCAACGTATGTTGCCGATTCAAACCCCTCGCTCACTCCACACCTAGTTCCCCATCGCAGCGACACCCTGAAAAACGAGCACCGCGCCCGCCCGCGCGACTGCCCGACTTCGCGATTCGGAAAGCCTGGAGTGGTCATGAAACCAGTTTTACCCCCCACCGCCGCACTCACGCTGGCCCTGTTGGCCGGCACTGCCTCCGCTCAGGACGACAGCACCCTGTCCACCGTGGTGGTGACCGGCAACCGTGGCGCCGAGCAGCGCACCGTCACCAGCAGCCCGGTGCCGATCGATGTGGTCAGCGCCAGGCAACTGCAAAGCACCGGCAAGCCCGGCTTGATGGAAGCCTTGAGCGCGGTGATCCCGTCGCTGACCCTGCCGGAAAAAACCGGCTGGGACGCCAGCGGCATTGCCCGTGCGCCCAACCTGCGCGGCTTGAGTGCTGCCGAAGTGCTGGTGCTGGTCAACGGCAAACGCCGCCACACCAGCGCCACGTTGAACATCAATGGCATCAACACCGGCGCGGCGCCGGCTGACCTGGATCTGATCCCCATCAGCGCCATCGACCATGTGGAAGTGCTGCGCGATGGCGCTGCCGCCCAGTACGGCTCGGATGCCATCGCCGGGGTCATCAATGTGATCCTCAAGGCCGATACCAGCGGCACCGCCGTCACCAACGTCGGCCAGGGCTACGACGGCAAGAAGCAAACCGTGCAACAAAGCCTCAACAAGGGGTTTGAAATCGGCAACGGCGGCGTCGTGCAATTGGCCCTGGATGCCCGCAGCCAGAATGACGACAACAAAGCCAGCGCCAACGGCTACACCTATGCGCAAGCCTACAACCAGGCCGGCAGGGCGACCTACGGCGGTTACGGCACGCCCAAGACCAACCTGCTGACCCTGGGCTACAACGCCGAGCTGCCGATTGATGACAGCCTGAGCCTGTATTCCTTCACCACCTATTCGCGACGCAAGGCCGAGCAGGGCCAGAACTACCGCCTGCCGACCATCACCAACACCATCACCACCGGGCCGAATGGCTACCCGGCCGGGTACACACCCACCTGGTCCATCGACGAGGACGATTTTCAGGCCGCGTTCGGCGGCAAAGGCACCGTCGGCGCGTGGGACTGGGACTTGTCCACCACCTACGGGCGCAACGAGGCGGAGCAGGGCACCACCCACAACCAGAACCCGTCGCTGGGCGAGTACACGCCCAACCGCTTTACCTCCGGCACCTGGATTTCCACCGAGCTGACCACCAACCTCGACTTCAAGCGTGGCTTTGATGTGGGCCTGCAAAAACCGTTGGACCTGTCCTACGGTTTCGAGCATCGGCGCGACACCTATGAGGTGCAGGCCGGTGACTACGCGTCCTATGCCAATGGCGGCTACTGCGTGGCGCCGGGCAACTGCGCGTCATCCGGGGCGCAAGTCACCAACGGCATTTCGCCGGATGAAGAAAGCAGCGCCTCGCGCAACAGCCTCGCCAGCTACGTCGATGTGGGCTTCAACCCGCTGCCGGGCTGGTACATCGGCACCGCCTTTCGCTACGAGCATTACAACGAAGGCGTCGGCGCCACCCGCAGCGGCAAGCTGACCGCGCGCTACGATTTCACCCCGCAATTTGCCGTGCGCGCCACCGTCAGCAATGGCTTTCGCGCGCCGTCCCTGGCCAACAGCCTGTTCAGTGCGCGCTCCACCACCTATGGCGTGGTCGACGGCGTGTATCAGTCGATCAACTACGGCGTATTGCCGGTGGGCTCGGCGGCGGCCAAGGCCCTCGGCGCCCAGGAGTTGAAACCCGAGCGCTCGACCAACTTCAGCCTGGGTTTCACCCTCACGCCCACCGACCGCCTGAACTTCACCGCCGATGCCTACGTGATCAACCTGCGCGACCGCATCACCCTGACCGGCACCTTGCTCGGCCCTGAAGTCACCCAGGTACTGCAAGGCAACGGCATCAACTCCACCTCCGGCGGCCAGTACTTTATCAACGGCGCCGACACCCGCACCAAAGGCCTGGACCTGGTCAGCAACTACAACCAGGACCTCGGCCAGTTCGGCGCCTTGAAGTGGACCGCGGCGTTCAACTGGAACCAGACCAAGATCCTCAACTACAAGGCGTCCACCGACATCCTCGGCACGCCCTATGACCTGATGGACCGCCAGGCCCGTGGCCTGATCACCGATGTGCAGCCCAAGACCAAGCTCATCCTCGGCGGCGACTGGAGCATCGAGCGCTTCAACCTCAACCTGGCCCTGACCCGTTACGGTTCTTACAAAGAGGTCAACGTCTCTGCCGACCGCAGCCTCGACCGCGTCTACAGCGCCAAATGGATCACCGACCTCGACCTTGGCTACAACCTCACCAAAGCCCTGAACATCGCCGTCGGCGCCAAGAACCTGTTCGACCTTTACCCCAAGAAACAAGGCGTGCCGAGCAGCACCATGCTCGCCAGCTACGGCACTTATTCGCCCTACGGTTTTACCGGCGGGTACTACTACACCCGGCTGACTTACGCCTTTTAAGGCCGCAACCCGCGAGGAATAGAACATGCCCATTGTCGCCAAATCCTATGACCTGATCGAAGACGTCAGCCCGGTTCGCCAGCGCCGCGTCGCAACGCCGATCAAGGCCTTGCAAGTGGTGCCCGCCCGCCACCCGTGGCGCTGGGCCGGGTCGACCTTTGCCGCGCTGGTGCTGCTCGCCATCGTGCACTCGCTGGCCACCAACCCGCGTTGGGAGTGGGGCGTGTTCGGCCAGTGGTTCTTTTCTGCCTCGGTGCTGCGCGGCCTCGGCCAGACGCTGCTGCTGACGCTGCTCAGTACCGTGTTCAGCATCCTCTTCGGCACTGCATTGGCGCTGGCACGGCTGTCGGGCTCGCCACTGCTGGCGGCGTTGGCCTGGGGCTATATCTGGTTTTTCCGCTCGATGCCGGCGCTGCTGGTGCTGATCATCCTCTACAACTTCGCCTACCTGTATGACCACATTGTGCTCGGCGTACCGTTCACCAGTGTGGTGTTCGCCGAGTGGTCGACCGTGGATGTGCTCAGCCAATTCACTGTGGCGGTGTTGGGCCTGAGCCTGATGCAGGCCGCCTACGCGGCGGAGATCATTCGCGGCGGTTTGATTGGCGTGGACGCCGGTCAGCATGAAGCGGCGGCGGCCCTTGGTTTGCCGGCTTCGCGACGGATTTTTCGCATCATCCTGCCCCAGGCGCTGCGCTCGATCCTGCCATCGGGCTTCAACGAAATCATCGGTTTGGTCAAGGGCACGTCCATCGTCTACGTGCTGGCCTTGCCGGAGCTGTTCTACACCGTGCAGGTCATCTACAACCGCACCCAGGCGGTGATCCCGCTGCTGGTGGTGGCGACCGTGTGGTACCTGATCATCACCACGGTGCTGACCAGCGCCCAGTACTACGTCGAGCGCCACTTTGCGCGCGGTACGGCGCGGGTGCTGCCGCCCACACCGCTGCAACGCCTGCGCGGCTGGCTCAAGGAGAAAACCCATGGCTGAAGCACGCGCCGGGCGCATTCAGATCCAGGGCGTGGGCAAACGCTTTGGCAACCAGCAGGTGTTGAAAGACATCGACCTGACCATCGATCCCGGCAAGGTCACGGTGATTCTCGGGCCGTCCGGCTCGGGCAAATCCACCTTGCTGCGCACCATCAACCACCTGGAAAAAATCGACAGCGGGCACATCACCATCGACGGTGAATACGTCGGCTATCGGCGCAAGGGTGACCTGCTTTACGAATTAAAAGAACGCGAGATTCTCAAGCGCCGCATCGACGTGGGTTTTGTGTTCCAGAACTTCAACCTGTTCCCGCACCTCACCGCCTGGGAAAACGTCGCTGAAGCACCGCTGGCCCACAAGCGCTGGAGCAAGGCCGAGGCGCAGACCAGGGCCTGCGAGCTGCTGGCCAAGGTCGGCCTGGCCGACAAACTCGAGGCCTACCCACGCCAGCTCTCCGGCGGCCAGCAACAGCGCGTGGCAATCGCCCGTGCCCTGGCGCTGGACCCCAAAGTGCTGCTGTTCGATGAACCCACCTCAGCCCTCGACCCGGAACTGGTGGGCGAAGTGCTTGACGTGATCAAAGGCCTGACCCAGCTGGGCGTGACCCTGGTGATCGTCACCCACGAAATCGGGTTTGCCCGTGAGGTGGCCGACCACGTGGTGTTCCTGTGTGACGGCCAACTGATCGAAGAAGGCCCGCCCGAACAGATGTTTCGCCAACCCCGACATCCCCGCACCGTGGCCTTTCTGGGCAAGGTGCTTTAGTTCAAGGAGTGACTGCCCATGTTCATCAATACTGCCCGCGTGGCCTTGCTGACGCTTGCCGTGAGTACCGCGCAACAGGCTTTTGCCGTGCAACAGGTGGATTTCAGCCCCGATCGGGTGCGCATCCATGTGCCGCGCAATGAAGCGGCGATCGCGCAGATCCCGCCGGGCTTCAAGTTCGCCCAGCCTGGCAAATTCACCGTGGCGGTGTCCGGCGTGGCCGGGCCGCCGCTGGCGCTGCTCGCCAACGACGACAAGACCACCATCGGCAGCGAAGCTGACACCGCGCAGTTGGTGGCCGACAGCCTCGGCCTGCAACTCAATGTGGTGCAGACCAGTTGGGAGGACTGGCCGCTGGGCGTCAGCTCCGGCAAATACGACGCGGTGATCAGCAACGTCACCGTGACCGAGGCGCGCAAGAAGCGTTTTGACTTCGCCACCTATCGCCAGGATGTGCTCGGCTTTTACGTCAAGAGCACCAACAACATCACCGAGATCAAACAGGCCGCCGACATCGCCGGGCTGAAGATCATCGTCGGCTCCGGCACCAACCAGGAGAAGGTCCTGCTGGCCTGGAACGAGGCCAATGAAAAGGCCGGTATCAAGCCTGCGCTCCTGCAATACATCGACGACCAGGCCGCCGCGCAACTGGCAGTGCAGTCCGGTCGCAGCGATGCGCTGTTCGGGCCCAACTCGGTGTATGCCTACTCGGCGGCGGTCACCGGTGGCATCAAACTGGTGGGCACGGTGAACGGCGGCTGGCCGTTGAAGGCGGATATTGCCGTGACCACCCGCAAGGACAACGGCCTGATCCAGCCGATTCACACCGCCCTGCAAGGCGCGATTGCCGGCGGCCAATACGAACAGGTGCTGCAACGCTGGGGCCTGGACGTCGAGCGCGTCGACACCTCGCTGATCAACCCACCGGGCCTGCCGGACTAGGAGAATCGACATGGGACTGACACGCCGTGAAGCGCTGTCGAGCATCGCCGCTGTAGGCGGTGAAAAGGCCGTCAAGGATGTACTGGCCGTATTGGGGTTGGGGCCGTCGTCACATCGACGGCCGCAGCCGCTGAAACTCAAGCCTGGTCTGGGGCAGGGTACCCGCGTGCTGGTGCTGGGCGCCGGGATCGCCGGGTTGGTGACGGCACTGGAGCTGAGCCGCGCCGGCTTCAGCGTGCAAGTACTGGAGGCCCGCAACCGTGTGGGCGGGCGTACCTGGACCCTGCGCAATGGCGACCACGTGGACTACAAGGACGGCCGCACGCAAACCGTAGCGTTTGATAACGGCCTGTATTTCAACGCCGGCCCCGCCAGGATTCCGAGCCAGCACCGCACGATTCTCGACTATTGCAGCGAACTGGGTGTGCCGCTGGAAGTGCTGGTCAACAGCAGCCACGGCGCCCAGGTGCGGCCCGATCTGCAACAGTCGGCGTTTACCGTCGGCCAGGCGATCAATGACACGCGCGGGCATCTGTCCGGCTTGCTGGCCAAAGCCGTACAGCGCGATGCCCTCGATGATGTGTTGAGCAGTGAAGAGCGCACGCGTTTGCTGGCGTTCTTGCAGGTGTATGGCGACCTGTCCCAGGAATTGGCTTTTGAAGGCAGCCTGCGCTCCGGCCACCTGGAGTCGCCTGCCCACCCCGGCGCGCTGCCCGCCAGCCGCAGCCCGCTGGGGCTGGGCCGGCTGCTGCATCCGGAGTTGTGGGGCGCGTTATTGCACACCGAATTCCCGGAATTTTCCGCCACCATGTTCCAACCCGTCGGTGGCATGGACCGCATCACCGACGCCTTCTACCAACGCGTGCGCGAGCACGTGCAACTGGGCGCCCAGGTGCGGCAGATTCGCCAGCTTGAAGACGGCGTGGCGGTGACCTACCACGAACAGCTCAGCGGCCGCGAACAGGTGGTGCGCGCCGATTACCTGGTCTCGACCTTGCCGTTGCCGCTGCTGGCCAAACTCGATACCGACTTCAGCGACCCGGTCAAAGCCGCCTTGCTCAGCACCCGCAGCGATCAGGCGACCAAAGTGGCGTGGCAATCGCCGCGCTTCTGGGAAACCGACTACCGCACCTATGGCGGCCTGTCGTGGATCGAACACCCGGCGCGCCTGCTGTGGTACCCGAGCAACGACCTCAACACCCGCGACGGCTTGTTGGTGGCCGGCTACGTGACCGGGGAGGGCGCCGACGTGTTTGGCGCCAAGCCGTTCGACCAGCAGTACGCCACGTCCAAAGAAGCCGTGGAGCTGCTGCATCCGGGTTATTCAAAACACCTGCGCCACCCGCTGGCGGTGTCCTGGGAGCAGATCCCCTACAGCGAAGGCCCATGGTTGCAACGCGAACACTTCCCGGCCGATGCCAGTGCCTTGCTCGAGCAGGCCCACGGCCGCGTGTACTTCGCCGGCGACGGTCTGGTGCAAAGCGGTGTGGGCATCTGGCAGGAATCGGCAGCCAACTCGGCGCGCCATGTGATTGCGCAACTGGCTGAGCGCGTTACCCAACAACAACAGCGTGCGGCACTCGCCGCCTCCTGAGGAGCACTACCATGAGCGACAGCATTCAACGCACCAGCGTCGGCGATTTTCCCATCTCGCAAACCGTCACCGTACCGGCCTCGGCCAGCCTGATTTTCGTCAGCGGCACCTTGCCCGATCTGGTCGACCCGAACGTGCCAGGGGTTTACGGCAACACCGAAGTGCAGACGGTGTCGGTGTTCAACAAACTGCGCAAGATCCTCCAGCAGCAAGACCTGGACCTGGGCGATATCGTGCAATTGCGCGTGTTTCTGGTGGGGGCCGAAGAGACCGATGGCAAGCTCGACTTCGCCGGTTTGCAACGTGGTTACACGCAGTTCTTCGCCACGCCCGAGCAGCCGAACAAACCCACGCGCACGGCGTTGCAGGTGGTGGCATTGCCGTTGCCGGGGGCGCTGGTGGAAGTGGAGGCGATTGCGGCCAGAACAGCCTGATCCGTTATCCAGGACGACTGAGCGTGTGGCGGCCAGTAGGCTTGTGAACAGCGTATCTGAACACATCCAGCCTCGGTGACGATGGGCCGCTGCCCTTACCCCCATCAACGGCCATGGCTGCTTGAGATTGCTGGCCACAGCTCGTAGCAACGCTGATATTTTGAGAAATATCCTACATCCATAGAGGATTAGTCATTCCCGTTTTTGCAAGGCGTTTTTAGACAATCGTTGACTCCACCGTCAACGAGCCCACGGCAATGATGAGCCAGCCTTTACGCATTATGATCCTTGGGGATCATGCCTCTCAGCGCGCTATCGTGGTCAGTCTGTTCAGACGGCTGGGGCATGCGGCGCTCGAAGCGACACATGCCATTGAAGCCCTGGCCATTCTCGAAAGCGTGGGTGGGGTGGATGTCGTGCTGTGCGACTTGTCCATGTCCGACATGGATGGTCTGGAGTTTTTGCAACATGCTGCGCAACGAGGGTGGCTGCATGGCGTGATTGTCAGCGGCCACCAGCCGCCCGGAATCAACCAGGCCCTGCAACAGTTCACCCGCTTGCTCGGCGTGCGTTTATTGGGGCATGTCGATAAGCCCACGACGCTCAATCAGCTCGAAGGGCTATTGCATCGCCATCTGCGTGATGGGGGGATCGCGCCTGAGGTTTCACCGGCACTGCCATTATTTACTCCGACGCAGGTGTGCGAAGCACTCGCTGCCGGCCAGTTACACGCGTACTACCAACCCAAATTCAGCCTGTGGACCCAGGAGATGGTCGGTGTGGAAGTGTTGAGCCGCTGGCAGCACCCGCTTTACGGTCTGTTACCCGCAATGGCCTTCATGCCGGTGCTGGAGCGTAGCGGGATGCTCGACGACTTGTTGTTTGCGCAGATGCACCAGGCCTTGACCCTGCAACAACACGTCAGGGCAAGCGACATGGCCTTGAACCTGGCGTTCAACCTGCACGCTCAGCAACTGGCTCAGGGCGGGTTGAGCCGCAAGATCGAAGACGTCATGGCGACGTTCAAGGTGCCGCACGCCAGCGTGACGTTCGAGCTGACCGAAAGCGGCCTGCTGGATGCCTCGGCGAGCAGCCTGGCGTGCCTGATGCGTTTGCGCTTGCTCGGTTGCAACCTGTCCCTGGATGACTTCGGCGCCGGGTATTCATCCTTGCAACGCCTGTGTCAGCTGCCGTTCAACGAGATCAAGCTGGATGCCGAGTTTGTGCGCGGCATGACCGCCGACCCACGTTGCCGCGCAGTGATCCACAGCACCCTGGCGCTGGGCGACAGCCTGGGCATGACCGTGGTGGTGGAAGGCATCGAAACCCGGGAGCAACAGCGGCAATTGCTGGCGATGGGCTGCAGGGTGGGCCAGGGCTACGTGTATGCGCGGGCGATGAGTGGCGAGCAGTTGTTGTGGCGGTTGCAGAACGTGGCTTGATGGGTGTTGAGCGAATGCAGATGGTGGGTGGCTCACCACCATTTCCAGCGGCCTTGTTTTTTCAGGGTGGCGATGATGTCTTCGCGCTTGCGGCGGATTTCCACCATCTTGTGGCGCAGTTCGCGGCAGCGGTTGCTGTTGAGGATCAGCAGGCCGGTCAGCGGGCTAAGCAGGGACATGGTGTAGAGAAAAAGCGGCGGGCGGTACGTAATTGCGGGCAAAGATATCAGTAAGCAAATTAAGTAAATGCCGACACTGATCCATACCGAGCGGATACGACCATAGTTGACCTGCGCCTTGGAAAAAAAAAGGACAAGGCCTGTTGCGACGCTGCCGAGAAAACAGATCTTAAGTGCAAGGTTTTCTGGAAGTCTTGAGAGAGAGGTCAGCAACAGTAAGACGGCAGTCATCGCAATCGTGAAACAGCCAGCGAGTAGATCGGCGCCAATCACTAGCGCGTAGCGTCTCCTGAACGCTCGTGGATTTTCAAAATAAAAGTAGGCGTAAGTACGTTCCTCGGGCGTCAGCGTTTTCCAATCTTCACATTTCTCATCCTTTGCTGATTCGCTAAGGCCCTTTTCCGTTACACGCTTGCTCACTGGCTGACTTCCTCGTAGATACCAATAGCCCACGTCTTGATATTTCCTGGCATCGAACTACTCGCGAAACCCAGGGCTGCAGCCAAGGTGTCTTTTATGTGATTGGCGGTAGCAAGTTGCATTTCTGTGGCACTGATTCGTTTTGGTAATACGCCGGTGGCTTGTTTCACCTTGAGAATTTTTAGCGTTAATCGAGGATCACGAAGCCTGAGCAATTCATCATTGAGTCTCGCTCGTTCTTGTCGGTTCAGACCTTTGAGTATTTGTTTGAGCGGTTTGCCAGTGACTCTCGTTGCTGTGTTTATTGTTTTGATTGTGGTCAACGCAGAAGTGGCGACGCCCAGTAATGCAATGGCATCCAGCGTCGTAACAACGGCCTGATACCAGGTTTCGTTATCTAGACGATCTAGGTATTGGGGCGCAAACGCTTCTACACTGGTTCGCCCTAGCCCGATGGCGCATTGGGTCATGCTGGCAGCCAGAGCAGCCTTGCCGATAAACGTAATTACCGCGCTCGTCCCCGCCGTAAAGGGCATCAACATCACGCCACTGGTAACGACGACCCAACTCAGTATCGCCCCCGTACAGGTCACCGCCGTGCCAAGCGCTTCAGCCACCCATTCCGACTCCCGCGGTTCATGCTCCAACATCCGCTTGAACTCCACCGGCCCCACATACTTGGGTGCCTCACGCAGCACCACCTTGATCGGCCGCACACTGCAAATCGCCTGAAACTCACGCAGTACCACCACGTTGAACATGTCATCGATATAGACCACCCCAGCGCCAATCAGCACCGGGTCGCTATCAATGGCGAAGAACAACTTGCGCAGATCAATACTGCTTTCAATCCGTTGACGCGTGGTGCGGTGGACCGAAGGGAATCCATCTCTGAGCAGGGAAGCCGTCATCCTTAACTCCTGTTATTGCGGGAGTCGAGAGCGTAAAGATGAGGAGGTACCGCTGAATGTCGGAAGGTTCGCCATTTAACGTCGGGTGCTTCTCTAACTGCTTTCTGCGTCTTGCGCGCACCGCTGCGGCTGGGGAAAAGTGCTCCCCGCGTCACTACCGACGCATACCAAGGCAAGGAGCAAACATGGCAGTCGATATGTTTTTGAAGCTGGGTGATATCAAGGGTGAATCAAGGGACCAGGCCCATCGCGACGAGATCGACATCATCCAATGGGCGTGGGGCATGTCGCAGTCGGGTTCGATGCACAGCGGTACCGGCGGCGGTGCGGGCAAGGTCAATATTGCCAACCTGAACCTGACCAAACCGTTGGATAAATCCAGCCCCAACCTGATGATGGCCTGCGCCAGCGGCAAGCATTACCCGGAGGCCAGGTTGGTGCTACGCAAGGCTGGCGGTGCCAGCCCGGTGGAGTACCTGGTGATTACCCTGAAGGAAGTCATGGTGGTGTCCTACAGCACGAATGCTGAAAGCACCACCGACGTCGTGCATGACAGCTTCGCCCTCAATTTCGCCAGCGTCGACGTCAGCTACCAGCCGCAGAAAGCCGACGGCGCCAAGGACGGCGGGCCGGTGAAGTTTGGCTGGAACATTCGGCAGAACATCAAAGCCTGAACCTCAGACAACCCTTCATTGTTCCAGCTGCAACGCCTGCTGCTTAAGCTTGCGTTTCTGCGCAAACGGCAGCTTTTCATCATCCCCATACGGCGAGCTGTACCAGTTGCCGTAACTCGGGTTCGGCAGCAAAAACCAGCGCTGGCCCAGCCAGCTCACGTAGGGTTCCACCGCTTTGCGTTGGGCGGCGAGGGTGTTGTGTTCGGCCTGCACGAAATCACCCAGCGAGTCACCGGCCATCAGCAATACGCGGGCATGGCCGGCGACCCACTGGCGGCGACACGTCTTGCCGTAGCCGGCGCTTTCGCAGTGGCCGGTAGGCGTGCTGGCGGCCAGGACCTGGGTGTCGCTGGTCACCGGAAAACCGCGCAGGCGCAGGTTGGCGACGGTGGCCGCGACCTGGCTGTGTTCGCGGTTGGTGAGGTAGTAAACCTTGATGCCTTTTTGCTCGGCGGCGTGCAGGAAAGCCACTGCGCCCGGCAATGCCTGGGCCTTGGCCTGGTCGACCCAGGTGTTCCAGCGATCGTAGGAATAGATTTGATTATTGTTGATATCGCGCGCGTTCAGCGGCACGTTGTCCAGCAGGGTTTCGTCGATATCCATCACCACCGCTGGAGGCAAGCCGTTCAGATTGCGGGGTGGAAAGGGCAGGGCATCCCAGGTCGGATCGGCCAGGGCCACGTCGAGTTGGCGGGTGGCATTGGCGAACAGCTGGCGGTAGATCAACTCGTGTTCGATGGAGGTCTGGGTCCAGAGCACGGCGTCGAGTTGGTCGTTGGCCGGCGGGGTCTGCTGGCAGCCGGTCAGGGCGGTGGTCAGCAGGCAGACGCTGGCGAAAATCAGGTGGCGCATGGGATGTCTCGGCGGTGGAAGCGTGTGGGCAGCACCTTAGCCTAATCAGGCTATACATCAATCCCGAATGTGGGAGCTGGCTTGTCGAATCGTCGCACCGCTGCGATGGCATCAACTCGGTGTACCTGATGCACCGAGGTGTCTGCATCGCAGGCAAGCCAGCTCCCACAGAAAAGCAGACTAGCCGCCACCCCCTCAAGGGCCACATACCAACGCCTGCCGCTCATAGTTCAGCGCCTTGTTCTGCGGCGCCAACGCATAGCTTGCACTGCAACGCTGCTCGCCCCACTTGATGATCAGCGTGCCCTGATCCTGTTCCACCAGCGCCAGCGCATTCCCGTTCGGGTCCGCAATCGCCAGTTGCTTGCCCGCCGAGTCCTCCAGCGAAGCCCCGAACGACAACGGTTTGTGCTGCGCATCAAACAACTCAAACAATACCCGTCGCCCGGTGGTACCGCTGTAACGCGCCACCACGATAGCGCCACGGCGCGGCACCAGCTGCTGGGTGGCGTTGGTGATCTCCACATCGCCGCCCAGGTCGCGGGTGTCCAGGCTGATCCAGTTCACTCGGTAAGGTTGCGCCGTGGGGATCACCGCGTAGCCGTTGTAGCCGGTCTCGACGCCGCTGTAGCTGCCGATTTTAGCCCCCGAGATACCCGGCACTTCGGCCAGGGCGAAGGTTTCGCTGACGGTCTGCCCCAGGTTGATGCCGCCTGCGTGGGCAACCACTGAACCCGCGAGGTTAAGGTTCTGCGAGTTGTAGCCCTGGCCCTGGCTGTAACCCAGGCTCACATCCGCCATGGAGGTGCGGCTGTTGATATTCACCGAGCCGGAGTCGCCACTCGCATCGCTATGGCCCGCCTGCACCGAATAGAAGGTGTCGCTGGTATCGGCGACGTAACCGTTGATACCGGCTTGTGTGGTGGTGTCGCCATGCTGATGGCTGGTGGTGACAAAGGCTCGTGGCGCACGGGCCTGGCTGCCCAGTGGGAACGAGACGGACAGGTTCACCTGGGTGTCGCTGCTGGGCTCGCCATAGGTGACGATTTGCTGGGTGCGCGTCACGCCAAGGTTGTAGCTCAGGTCGCCCCAGTTACCGGTGTAACCGGCAGACAAACTGCGCGAACCGCCACGGTTCCAGTAGCGCTGGTCGCTGGCATTGACGTACAGGCTGCCGAACTGGCTGTTACGCCCCAGGCTCTGGTTGATGGTCAGGTCGGTACGGGTTTTCGAGTGGCCGGTGCGCACGCGCACGTCTTCACTGTTGTCTTCCACATGGTCGGTGAGGGTGCGGTAGCCCTCGGTGGAATAACGGTAGGCGGCCAGGGTGAAGTTGGTGTCAGTGCCGGCAAAGGTCTTTGCGTACAACGCCCGCACGCTGCTGCCCTGGTGGATTTGCCCGCGGGCCTTGCTGGACGAATGCGTGGTGTCCAGGGAAAAGGCGCCGAACGCGGTGTTCCTGCCGGCGCCGATCGACAGCGCACTGTAGTCCTCGCTGGCTTGCAGGCCGACGATGCCGCTGAGGTTGCTGGTCAAGCCATACGCCAGCGTGCCGCTGAGAAAACGCGGGCTGCCCAGGCCGTCGGCATTGCTTTTGAACGTGCCCGCCGAGAGGCTGTACTTGACCTGACCTTCACGCACCATGATCGGCAAACTGGAGAATGCCTGCATCGTCACCCGCCGGCTGCCGTCGGCTTCGATCACGGTGATTTGCAAGTCGCCGTTGGAGCCGCTGGGGTAGATGTCGTTGATCTCGAACGGGCCGGGCGCGACGTTGGCGGTGTAGAGGATATAGTCGTTCTGGCGGATCTCTACGGTCGCGTTGGTCTGCGCCACGCCACGGATCACCGGCGCGTAGCCGCGCTCGCTGTCGGCGCGCATGCCGTCGTCGGAGGCCAGTTTGAGGCCGCGATAGCGCACGCTGTCAAACAGGTCGGTGTCGGAGAAAATCTCACCGGCGCTGAACTGGCCCTTGATCGCGGTCATGTCGTGCTGGACGTAGGTGCGGTTGCTGGTGAAGGTGTTCGAGCGGTCGGTGCCGCTGCTCATGTTCGATTCGTTGCGCAGGCGCCAGGCGCCCAGGTTGATGCCGTTGCGCAGCCCGAGGTTATTGGCGATGCGGGTTTTATAGTCGCCGGCGGTGCGGCTGCTGTTGAGCTGATAGTTGATGAACGCGGCCGGCACGCCGTCGTCCCACAACTGCGGGTCGACATACCCGCGCAGGCCGCGCTGCATGGCCACTTGCGGAATGCTCGCCAACAGGCGCAGGCGGCTGCTGTCGTAACGCACGCTGGCGTCTTCGATCATGTCCGCAAGGGCATAGCACGCCTGCGGTTGCTGCGGGTCGAGTTTGCCTTCGGCTTGCAACCGGCTCATGTCGACGCCCAGCTGCTTGAGCAGGTCGAGGGTCAGGCAGGCTTCGACCCGGCCGTTTTTCGGGTTGCGCTTGAAGTCGATATCACGGCGGCCCACCAGCACTTCGTTGCTGTACAGGTCGACCCGGTAATTGCCCGGCAGCACGCTGTTGGCCGAGAGCAGTTGCTGCAAATCGACCGGCGACTGCGAGCCCTGCAGGAACGTGGTGTTGAAGCTTTGCGCAGCGTCATCGGCCACCGCCCAGGTCGGCAGGCTGGCAGCCATCGCGAGCGACAGCGTCTTCAACTTCAGTACGCCACGTGCGGGCCTGTTGCTGGAAAGAAAAGACATGCGAGGACCTATGACATCCCTGATTGACGGACAGCCGGGCACGCAAACACGCACGCGAAGTGAGCCTGTAGGTAGGCGAAAGTGCTTAGGGTTTCAGGCGCGATTCAGTCGCGTGCGCAGGTAGCGCAGCGCCGCTGGACAGGGGCGCGCTGTAGTGGTTTTGCGCGCCATAGTCATTGATGCTGGAAAACGACAGCTGCACCGGGCCGTTGGCAATTGCCGCGCTCAGCGGGAACTGTTTTTGTTCGCCGGGCGCAATCATGGTGGAATCGCTGGCCAGCACCGCCTGCACTTTTATGTCGGCCATGGACACGTGGTACAGCGTTGGGTTTTTCACCTGCAACAGGGTCTGGCCGGCGTGTTTGGCCAGTGTCCACTCCAGTTGCGCAGGAGCTTGCAGCGCGCTGCCGGTGAGGCCGGCAGGGCGGTAAAAAATCTTGATGCGCTGGCGGATAGCCAACTGCAAGGTGTTCTCGGCGGCGCTGGCCTTGGGGATTTCCTGCACGTTAAGCCACACCACCGATTCGCGGTCCGTGGGCATGCCTTTGCCTTCGTACAGAATGCGCAGCAATTGCTGTTCCTTGGCGAATACCCGCGCCAGCGGTGGCGTGACGGCAAACGGCGCGCGGCTGGCGCTGGCGTCGTTCATGTCGACCCAGGATTGAATCAACACATCCTGGTTGCCGTTGCGCACGGTGATATTGGCTTCCTTGTGGTCGCCATCAAACACGATGCGGGTGGCATTCAACGAAATGCTGGCGGCGGCCTGGGTAGCCATAAGCATGCCCAGCAGCGCGAGGCTCGCGGCGATAGAACGAGGCGGCATGAAGGTTATCCGGTGTAATCAAAAGACAATGGCGAGGCCGCAGGGCCTCGCGCGTTCGGTGCCGGGGGCGCCGAGTTATTCGTATTGCAGGATGAACGGCAGGGTGGCATCACCGCGACCGGCGGTGGACGAACCGGCGGCTGCGGTGGTGACGTAGGCGGCCGCGAAGCTCAGGGTGGCGTCGCCGCCAGTCGTGCCGGCGCCGTGCATGGTGCTTTCGATGCGCGCGGTGCTGGAAGAGCTGAGGTCGATCAGGCTGCCTTTGCTGTCGAGCAGGGCGATACCGACGTTCTGTGCAGTGGCCGAACCCGGGTTCAGGGCCAGGACTTTTTTGCCGGTGACCAGGCCCGAACCGCCGTTGTTGGCGTCGAAGATCATCGCGACTTTGGTGCCCTGGTTGCAGTTGACGTTCAGGTTGAAGTCTTTGGCGGTGACACGGCCTGCGGTTGGGTTTTCGGCGGTGCCCATGTCCTTGATCGACACGTTGCCCATGTCCACCGAAATGGTGCGGTCGGAGTTGGCGCCGTCGACGGAGCAGGCGTCGTTGTTGATCACGCCGGTGAAGGTGATTTTACCGCTGCCGCCCAGGGTCGGCGTCGGTGCCGGGTCGGCGGCAAACGCACTGCCGGAAGCGGCGATAATGGCCGAGGCGATAACAGCCAGGGAAAACTTCTTCATGATGATGTCCGTTAGTGTTAGTTGGAAAGTGCTGTTGTTGAACTGCGAGAGGAGAATAAGCGGCGAGGGCGGGCGAGCGAATAAGACGATTCTTATAAGTCAGGAAGCAGGCGGTTTAGAACGGCTGGAGGGCGCGTGAATACCCGGAAAATAAAGGGCGAAGCCATTGTTTAAATGGCTTGCTAGTTGTGGGTTAGTTGAAAATATTGCGCGCCAGGCAATAAGCGAGCAGGTCCTGATCGCTGCTCACTTCAAGTTTGCGCATGGCCGATATTTTTTGCGCGCTGATGGTCTTTGAACTGCGGTTCTGACGGCGAGCTATATCACTGACGCTCATGCCGGAAATAAATAAACGCAGGATCTCGAACTCTTTGGGCGACAAACTGGTAAAGCGCTCGTCAATCGCCGTAAGGGTCTCGACTACCGAGGTTTTTGGCGGTTCCAGGCTGCGATAGGCGCTCTGCTGGGCGATCGCCTTGAGCGCCAGTTGAATCTCGGTGTGCAACTGGCTTTTCTGGATGATGCCGACCACACCCAGCTCTTGCAGGCGGGTGAGGATCAGGTGATTGGAAATCATCGTCAGGATCAGGATCTGCACCTGCGGAAAATGCCGCTTCAGGTACTCCACCAATTTGAGCCCGTCGCCGTAGGGCGAGTCGCCCGGCATGTTGTAGTCGGTGATCACGATGTCGGCACCCTGGTGCTGCAACAGCGCGATCAGGCCGGCCGAACACACGGCCTCGCCGACCACCTGGAAGCGTGTGTCGCGCTCCACCAACTCGCGAACACCCAGCAATACGATCGGGTGATCGTCCGCGATTACCACGTTGAATTTTTTCATAGAGGGCCGTCCGTAGTGCCAGTTCAAGTGAGTGAAGAGTGCCCGGGCTGGAGAGTCTCCAGAACGGCCGACAGACGCCGCATCACAGCCTTCACCTTGAGCTCAAGCGTTGTGTCGAGGCTGCCGCGGTTAAGTGCGCTTTCCAGTTCGATGCATGCCTGGGCCAGGCTGAGCGCCTGGACCGCGCCCAGGGCGCCGGCGACCGAATGCAGCAATTGGCCCAGGCCGTGGGCATCACGTTGCACCAGCGTGGCATGGATACGCTGCAAGTCCTGCTGCACGCTGCTGATGAACAGCGGGCGCATCTTGTCCGACAGCTGCACGCTGTCGTCGCAAGGCGCAGTGGCAGGCTCCGGGGGCGGCTTGACCTTGCACAGCTTGATCAGCTGGCCACGCAGGGTTTGCAGGCTTAACGGCTTGACGATCCAGGCATTCATGCCCACCGCCAGGCAGCGCACGCCTTCCTCGCGCATGGCATTGGCGGTCACGCCGATAATCGGCAGGTGCGGGTCGTGCTCGCGCAGGGTCCTGGCCAGTTCATAGCCATTCATCAGCGGCATATTCACGTCGGTCAGCACCAGGTCAAAGGCCTGCGGTTGCCACAGTTGCAGCGCCTGCTCGCCGTTGGCGGCCAGGCTCACCGAACAGCCGAGCGCTTCGAGCTGCTCCTTGATGATCGCCTGGTTGACCGGGTTGTCCTCGGCCACCAGGATGCGCAACCCCAGCTGCCCGGCGCTTCGTGGTCGCGCGGCTGCGGGTTGCTCATGCTTGCCGTGCTGCGCCAGGGACACGGTGCTGGCGATGCTGCGCACATCGTGCAGATCGACCACCCAGCCTTGCGCCGTGTGCAGCGGCGGGCTGTGGGCGCCCGGCAGGCACAGCACGCGTTGGCCGGGCCATGGCTTGGCGGGCTCGCTGGGCAACAGGTCCACCAGCACCGCGTGGCGGCTGTCTGGTTCCTGAGCGGAAGCTGCCAGCGCCGCCGCGATGCCCAGGCGGTTGAGCCAGTCACTCATCGACTGCGCCAGTTCGCGCACCGGCGCCTGCACATACACCGGCGTCGGGCTGGGCTCGATCAGCGGCAAGTTGGTCAGTGCGCCGCAGCACAGCGGCAGGCGCATTTTCAGGGTAAAGCTGCTGCCCAGCCCCGGCTCGCTGACCACGCGGATTTCGCCGTCCATCATCTGCGCCAGCCAGCGGCAAATCGGCAACCCCAGCCCGGCGCCGCCTTCGCCGGCAGTGTCCGGCGCCTGGTAGAACAGGTCGAACAGCTTGGCCTGCTGCGCTTCGGGAATGCCGACGCCGGAGTCGGTGACTTGCCATTCCAGGTCGACATGCTCGGCGTCCAGCGCCATGACCCGGGCACGAATCACCACACGCCCGATGTCGGTGAACTTGATCGCGTTGCTCACCAGGTTATTGAGGATCTGGCGGATGCGCATCGGGTCGCCCATCAGGCAGTCCGGTAAGCGCGGATCGATGCAGCTGTAGAGCTGCAAACCCTTGCGCTGGGCGAAAGCGGCGTAGGTGTGCAGGGTGTCTTCGAGCATGTCCAACGGGCAGAAGTCCACGGCTTCTATCGCCATTTGCCCGGACTCGATCTTCGACACATCCAGCACATCGCTGATCAGCTGGAACAACGTGGCCGACGAGCGCTGGATGGTGTGCAGGTAGGTTTTCTGAGACGCGTCCAGGTCGGTCAGGCCGAGCAGTTCCAGGGTGCCGAGCACGCCATACAGCGGCGTGCGGATCTCGTGGCTCATGGTCGCCAGGAACAACGTCTTGGCCTCGTTGGCGGTATCGGCGGCGTGACGTGCCTCTTCCAGCGCCTGGGCGTCTTCGATGTGCCGGGTAATGTCGTTGAAGGCATACAGGCGCACGTTCTCGGCCTGATAGCGGGTCGACACAAAACCGATTTGCAAGTGCCGGCCTTCGATCTCCAAGTGGCTTTCGCCGTTCTCGACGCCGTCGTGTTGACCGGCCATGGCCGCCACCAGACGTGCGGTGCCCGGCCATTGCTGGGCGCGCTGGTTTTCGATCAATACCTTGCCGTCGCTGCGGCGCACCACGCACAAGCCGGTGGGCGCGGTGTCGATGATCACGCGGCTGAACGCCACGCTTTCGGCGATGCGCTCGTGGGCCAGGCGCGCCGGGGTGATCACTTGGCGCCGATACCAGCGGCTGCCGGCCCAGCCCAGGGTTATCAGGCTGACCAGCAGCAGCGCCAGGGTGCTTAGCGGCCACAAAGCCGAGTGGAAGAAGTGCGAGTAGTTCAGGCCATAGACCGCGCTCCAGGGCTGGTCGCCGGCCTGGGTAATCTTGAATTCAAAGCCATTGGCCGTGAAGTGCACGCCATCGCTGAGCGACGCCTCGGTGGCTGGCCCGACCAAACGGGTGCCGTCGGGCGCAAAGAGGGTGAAGCGATCAAACGCGGAGTGATCCAGCGCGCGCTGCACATCGTCGACCTGCGACAGGTCGAGCAAGGTGCCGATCACCGACTGGCCCTGGCCGTCGAGTGGCAGGCCGATGTAGGCCAGCAAATGTTCGGGCTCCGGCCCTGCTTTCCAGTGCACCCACTCCTGCTCCAGCGGCTGCGGCGTCTGCGCGAGGGTTTGCTGCACAGCGTTGACCAGCGCCACCTGGTTGCCGGTCTCTTCAGTGTTTTCGCGACGCTGATAGCCCACGGAGGGAATGGTGATGGTGTAGTTCGTCTGACGATTGAACAGATACGTTTGCGGCGCCTCATACGGCGACGAGGACCAGAAGGCGCTGTAGTAGCTGGTCAGGTGCGCGCCCAGGGCAAAAATCGGTGGTCGGGCAGCAACGCCGACCTGTTGCTCATCGAACTTGACGTCGAACGGCACCGAAAACGAGTACTTCTGACCTTCGTATAACGTGCGGCGGTTCTCGACCATGCGGCTCTTGAGGCTGACCTGCACGTGGGTGGCCCGCAGCAATTCGGCCTGGATGCCTGGGTGTGTCAGGCTCTTGAGATAGGTCTGCTGCTCGCTGAGGTTTTCCATCAGCCGCGCAAAATGAAAGCGCGTGGCGCCATAACGGGTTTCGATCCCGCGTTGCAGTGACCAGTAGTTGGTGAGGAGCAGCAGCAACGCGATTCCAATCAGCACCATCAGGCCCTTGTTCAGGCGTACGGAACTGCGGGTAAAGGCTTCGAGTATCGCGTTGTTGTGCTTCATCAGGGGTTTCCGCAGGCGCAGGACAAATCGGCACTGGATAGAGCTTGCTCCTTGTAAAAGAGCAAATAATCCGGGGCCTCCAGCTAGTGAGATGTCGCGGGGCCATCATTGTTCAGTAGCTGCTGAAATTGGTCCGAAGAGACCGCGTGGGAAATCAGGAAGCCTTGCACCTGATTGCAGTCGATTTTGCGCAGTAACGCCAATTGTTGAGGCGTTTCCACGCCTTCGGCGACCACCGTGAGGCCGAGCTTGCGGCCCAGTGCGATGATGCTCGCCAACGCCTGGGCGATGCCTTCGTTGTCGTGGCTGCCCTGCACCAGCGCCTGGTCGATCTTCAGTTCGGTAAACGGTGTGGAGACCAGGTTGAGGTACGAGCTGTAGCCCTTGCCGAAATCATCCTGGGACAAGCCGAAGCCTTTGATGCGCAAGCGGCAGGCGCCGGCGTAGAAGTTGCTGATGTCTTGGGGCACCGAGCATTCCATCAACTCGAAGCAGATCATCCCTGGGATGCCGTCGTGGTGCAGCACGAACTCCAGCAAGCGGTCCGCCAGGTCATGGCTGTTGAGCAGGTGGGTGGGCAGGTTGATCGCCACCGGGATTTCATAGCCGCGCTGGCGCCACTGCTCCTGGGCGTGAATCGCCTGTTTGAGCACCAGCCACAACAGCCGTTCTTCCAGCTCGAAGGCCTTGATCGCCGGCAGGAACGCGGCCGGCAGCATCACGCCTTGCTCGGGGTGCATCCAGCGCACCAGGGCTTCGGCGGCGACGATACGCCCGTTGGCGAGGGATTTTTTCGGCTGGAACCAGGCTTGCAACTGGCCACTGCTCATGGCCTGCACCAGCGTCTGGCGGTCGATGTCCAGGTGTTCGGGCAGTTCGGGGGAGGGCTTGCGCACGGTGTTCCTGAGCTGATCGACCAGGTTGCGTAACGCCTCGGCGTTAACCGGCTTGGAGATCAGCCCGATCACTTGAACATCGAGGTTTTTCGCCACCAGGCTGGCGGCCATCAGCATGCGCCGCGAGGCGGCGCTCATGATCGCCAGGGCCGGCTTGCAGCGCAGGTTGGCCAGGCACTGGATAAATTGCACGCCGTCCATGCCGGGCATCAGCAGGTCGGTCAGTACCAGGTCGAAATCGCGCTGGCGCAAACGCTCCAGCGCTTGCTTGCCGTCCTCGGCGCTTTCCAGCCTGAAATCCCCCAACTCACTGAGCAAGTGCTGCAGGTAGATGTGCTGCAGGGGGTGGTCCTCAACAATCAAAATACTAAGGGGCTTCATGGGTGATCCGTGCATAAGGCGCCAGGGAGTTGAATAGAGCCCGCAACGCAAAGGGTTTGACCAGGCAATGGTTCATGCCGGCGGCCAGGCACAGGTCGGCCTCGCCGCGCATGGCGTTGGCGGTGGCCCCGATAATCGGCAACGGGCAGCCTTGGCGGCGCAGTTCGCGGGCCAATTCATAGCCGTTGATGTGGGGCATGTTCACATCCGTCAACACCACGTCGAAGTTACCGGCGGTGTACAGCTGCAACGCTTCCTGACCATCGGCCGCCAGCTCCACGGTGCAGCCGAGTTCTTCGAGTTGGTCACGCAAAATCAGCTGGTTGATGATGTTGTCTTCGGCCACCAGCAGGTGCAGGTTGAGTTTGTTCAGGTCACGCTGGCGCGTGTGCTCATCGGCACGGGCCACCCACAGCCCTTGCGCCTGGCTCACGGCCTGATGAATCGCACCCAGATGGTTGAGGTTGACGTGCCAGGCACTGCCTTCGGCCTCCACGCTGGTGCAGGCATTGCTGCTCACGTGAATCACCGGCCCCGGCCATTCGGGCGCGAGCAGCGGGTCGACACTGCCGGGGTGCACTTGCAGCAGCAGATGGGTGTCCGGCAACGTCGGCAGGCCGGCCTGGGCCCTGGCGCCCCAGCGGCGCAGCCAGCCGCTGACCGAGTTGGCCAGTTCCGGAATCGGCGACGCCACGTAAATGGTCTCGGGCAACAGCGCGGTCATCGGCGTGGTCGGCGCTTCTTCCAGCGGCAGGATCAGGCTGAAACTGCTGCCCAGGCCCAGTTCACTGACCATGCGGATGTTGCCGTTCATCAATTCGGTCAGGCGCTGACAGATCGGCAGGCCCAGGCCGGTGCCGGCGACCACATTGGTGTTGCCTTCACTCTGGTAAAACGGCTCGAAAATCATCGCCTGGTCTTCCTGGGCGATGCCTTTGCCGGTGTCCGAGACCTGCCACAACAGGCTGGAGCGTTCACCGTCGCGGCCCAGCACCTTGACGCGCAGCACCACGCGGCCGTAGTCGGTGAACTTCACCGCGTTATTGAGCAAGTTATTCAGAATCTGGCGAATGCGCGTCACGTCGCCGATCAGCCGTTCGGGCAGCTTCGGGTCGAAGCAGGCATACAGCTGCAAGCCTTTGCCCTGGGCGGCAGCGGCATAGCCCTGAATGATTTCATGCACCAGCTCCAGCGCTGAAAACTCGCTCATTTCCAACGCCAGCTGCCCGGCTTCGATCTTCGACACATCGAGCACGTCGCAGATCAACTGCAACAAGGTCGACGATGAGCCTTCGATGGCGTGCAGGTAGTCCCTTTGCTGGGCATCCAGCTGTGTGCGCGCCAGCAGTTCGAGGGTGCCGAGCACGCCATACAGCGGCGTGCGGATTTCATGGCTCATGGTCGCCAGGAACAGGGTCTTGGCGGCGTTGGCGGCGTCCGCCGACTGGCGTGCTTCTTCCAGCGCCGCTTCGACCTGCTTGCGCGCACTGATATCGCTGAATGCGCAAAACAGCACGTCTTCGCCTTTATAACGGGTGGGCGCACTGCTCAGGTACAGGTGGCGGCCATCAATGGTTTCAAAGTAATCACTGCGTTCGCACGGGCCTTGGGCGAAGGCTTGCTCGATCCAGCCGGCCCGCAATGCCTCGCGTTCCGGGCCGTTGCCCAGCCATTGCTGGGCCAGGGTATTTTCCAGCACCACCTGGCCGTCGGTGCGGCGCAGCACGCAAAGGGCCACGGGCGCGATCTGGATCACGTCGCGGCCAAAGGCTTCGCTTTCGATCAACGCCTGGATGCGATGAATCGACGGAATAATGAAACGCTGGTCGACGCGGCGCATCACCAGCCAGATCAGCGTGAGGCTCATCAGGCAGAACAACAGCGAGCCGAGCAGCTGTTTCCACAGGCCGGTGACCACCGCGCGCAGGTCGATGGAATACATCAACTGCCATTCCGAGGACTTCAAGTGTTTGCGGATCACCAGGTGGTCGGGCAGCAAGCCGTTGCCGACAAAACCGAAAAAGCTTTCTTCGCCGGGCCGCAAATGTTGCTGTTTGAGCTGCGTGTCGGTGCTGTTGGTGAACACCAGCATGCCTTGGGAGTTGAGCATCATGAACTCACCGGCACTCTGGTCGCTGAGGGTGATGGACACTTCACGGCTCTCCATCTCCAGGCCCAGCCAGCCGGAGTCGGGGGCGTGTTCGTCGAGGCGGCTGAAGAGGTACAGGTGCGAATGGCCTTCGGTGTTGTCGCTCAGCCACAACTCGTTGAGCCTGGCCGTGTCGTTGTGCTGCAAGGCCTTGAGGCGGTTGAGCATGCATTTGGAAATCGGCAGCACCTGTGGGGTGGCGTCATACAGCCGCGTCACCTGTGGGCTGGGGCCGGCGTTCACATACAGCAGGTTGAGCTGCCTGGCCTTGAGGTAGTCGCGCATGCGTGCGGTCAGCCAGATGCTCCACTGGTTGCCGGGTGTGCTGCCCAGCTCCAGGTGTTGTTCTTCCGCGGAGGAAGGGTAGAGCCTGGACTGCTTGCGCACCGCCGACAGGCTCAGGCTTTGCAGCAGGGCCTCGCGGTTGGTGAAAAAGGTGTGGGCTTCGGCGATGGCGCTGCTCATGTAGCCGCGGCGCTGGGAAATGTCGTTGTTGAAGGTCGACAGCAGAAAGGTATAGACCCCGCTCAAGATGCCCACCAGCAGCACGCTCGCAAAAATACGAAGCAGCCTTCTGGCTGCTTCGGGTCGGGAGAGGACGGGGTTGATCTGGAGCAGATAACTTTTCAATCGCATCGGCGCAGAGTAGTGGCATATCGATGCCAACGGCATAAGACGATCCTTAAAGTCGTCGGCTACTTGTAAAACATGTCCACCACCACTGCGGCGTCGAAGGCCCCTGGAATCGGCAGGGTGCGCCAGCTCAGGTCGGCGCGAAAATCATTGCGTGCCTGGCCGGAGCCCATCAGTGTCTGCAACGTAAACCAGTCATTGAAGGGCAGGCGCTGATCGCTGTCGGCGCGAGACAATGAGATGCCCACCGAGCTGTTGTTGGCCGGCACCAGCAAGCCGTTGATGACACTGCCGCCCCCCGGGGTGGTGGCGAAGCGTGCATTGACGGTGTAGGGCGTGTCACAGACTTTGCGCAGGCTGAGGTTGAAGTTCGCGGTGCTGGCCACGGCGCCGACCTGCGCCTTGCGTGATGGGGTGGGGAAGTTGACCACACTGGGGGTAATGGTCAGTTCGGGGGCGCAGGGCACGAAGCGGATGTCGTTCATGCCGGTGACGATGTAGTTGAGGTTGCTGTTGGGGTTGGTGTTGAGCCCGCGTACGCCGTCGAGCTGGAACACGCGATATTGCGCCAGGGTGCTGGCTTGACCGCTGGGCGGCGTCTTGCCGTATTTTTCGATGAATACACTGAAGTTCAGGGTAAAGCGTGCCTTGTCCCAGCCTGTGCAATTGGACCAGGTGCAACCGCGGTCGGAGTAAAAACCGGTGCCGACCTTGCCGGTGCTTTGGGTGATGGGCGCGTTGTTGTATCGGATGCCTACGCGGATGCCTTGGCCGATGCTGACGTTGGCCGGGTTGACGTAGAAATACACTTCTTCGCGGCCGTGATTGCGGTCGTCCTTGCACAACACATTCGTGGAGCGTGGGCCCGACTCCCAGATGATCGTGCCGTCCGGTGCGTCAGCCGCGACCGCCAGGGAGGTGCCAAGCGGGTTGATATCGACATAGGCGCCGCTGCCATCTTCCACGCACGACAGCGCATAGCTTGTGGCGGGGAGGGCCGCGCAGCCGCACAGCAGCAGGGGCAGTAAACGTTTGGTGAGAGACATAAATGCAGGTTTCCCGCGATTGATCACTTGAGCACCGCGCTATGACGGGCCTGTAAACCGATATCGTTGATGTTGGTGAAGTGAAGGGTGGACCCGGCAGGCAAGGCGGTCGCTGTACTCAGGCGCTTGCTCTCATGGGGTTTGAGCAGCAGGTAGTCGCTGAGCGGCTGGGTGTCCGTTTGCACATCGATCAACGACAGGTGGAATGCGCTTGGGTTGTGGGCGATGACGCTGTGATCATCGCGGCTCCACACCAACTGCTGCAGCGCCTCGGCCGAGCCACCCTTGAGCGCGGGTGGCCGATAGAACAGCTTGAGCCGTTGGCGTATCGCAAACTGCACGCTGTTGGGGTCGGCGGATTTGAGCGGAATTTCCATGATATTGAGCCAGAACAGCGATTCGCGATCGGCGGGCAAGCCTTCACCGGCATACAGGATGCGCAGCCTGTGATGCTCGCCGGCGCCCAGTTGCACCAAGGGTTCGGTGGCAACAAACGGCACAGGGCTGCCAGGCGATTCGTCTTCGGCGGTGATCCAGGTTTGCACCACCACTTGCTGTGAGGCCGGGTTGACCACGCTGATGCCGGCGGCCTTGTCCTGGCCGTAATAAATCAGGCGTGTGCCTTCGATCTTCAGCGCCGCGCTGGCCGGCGGTGGCGCGAGCACCAGCAGCCCGCCGGCCAGCAACATCATTCTGAGTAAAAACATGAACACAAAAATTCCATGGCAGCGTGTGGGAACGCAGCCATGGTAGGGGCGGGTGAGTGCGAGGGCTTTGAGGCGATTCTTAAAAGTGCACAGTGGCCGTTTCAGAATCGCCTTAAAGTCATGTTCGCGCCCCGACAGTTACCGTGTTCGACGTTGAATGATCGACGCTGATGCCCAACTGTCAGGTTTACCCTATGTCCAATAAAGCCTTACGCCTTTTGATTGCCGATGCAGACCTGCTGCAGCGGATCAAGCTGGAGAAAATGCTCAACCAGCTGGGCTACCACCGCATCGCCCCCTTGAGTTCGTTCGACGAATTGCAGGCGTTGACGCGCTCCGGTTGCGTGGCGTTCGACCTGTTGATCATCAATACGGCGCTGGTGCGTTCGCGGCAGGTCAACCTGTTGAAGTACTGCCATGACAACCCATTGATTCGCCATACGCTGATCTACGACGGGCAATGCGCACAGAGCTCGGTGGTGTCGGTGTCGGTGAGCCAGACCTTGCACCTGTCACTGTCGCAATCGCCGGACTTCAACTCCCTGCGCCGTTGCATGGAGATTGTCGACCCCCAGCATAGCCTGCCAACGGTTGAGCGACCGATGTTGCGCGCCGTCGACAGCCGGGTCGCTGCACCCACGACGGCTGCGCGTAGCGTTTACCTGGGCGATCCGGCAGTGATGGCGTGCGCCGTCGGGTTATCGCCCAAGCGCTGAGCCGGCCTCAGGTGCGCCACACCGGCAGGTTGTCGTGGGCCAGTGCCCAATGCGGCTGGCCAGGCTTGAGGCACACGCCGCCGACCCAGCGCTCATGCCCGGCGTGGTCCAACCAATAAGCCTCGCCGCCCAGCACTCGATGCCCCAATGGCGTCAGCGCCAACTCGCGGCGCGGCCAGTCGCGCTCGGTTGCGGTTTCTATCAGCAAGGGGTTCGGTCCGTCTATCAATGGCCGCAGCAGCGCGTGGAACATCATGTCGCCCAGGAACGGCAGCGGCTCACGCTTGGCCATCAATTCAGCGAACACCCGGCCGAACGGCAGCGGCCCGGTCTCGGCTATGTAGCGCAGCGACAAGCGTTCAGTCAGTGACAGGCCATCTTCAATGCCCGGCAATTCCTGTAGCTGACGCAGTAGCGCCGGGGCGAGAAGGGGCAGGGCCGGGTGGTTGCCGTGAGCCAATTGCGCAAGCGTGACCGGCGAGCTGTCGCAGTAAGCCGACCACGCCTGTCGGGCCAATTGCACCGCTGCGTCGTCGATCAAGCGGCGCTGCGGCCATAACCACGCCAATACATCGGGCGCCAGTTGGCCGATGCCGATAAAGCGTTCGACTCCCGGAATACGGTCAACCTCGATCAGCTCGAGCTTTTTCGGCGCGCGCTCAAGACCGGCCAGCGCACGGACCAGAAACAGCTGATCATAGGCGTCCGCTTCGCACCACAACACGCTGTGATCGGCGCTGGCCAGGGCGTGCAGGTGGTTGTATTCATCATCGACGCGGTGCGTCACTTCAGCCGCGTTCAGGGCAAAGGCCTGGCTGATAAAGGCACTGCGCATCGCGCGGAAATCTTCACTGGGCAAATCGCGTACCGGCCCCATGCACAACGGATCGGTGAGCATGCGCAACTGCCCCTTGAACCCGGCCAGTTGCAGGCTGTGGGCAATGTCGCTGCCACAGCGCCAGTGGGTGGTGCGGGCTTCATCGCTGGCTGCAAAGTCGGGGTGGCGGGCGGCGAAGTCGATGGCGTCGACATGCGCCTTGAGCTTGGGCCAACTGCTGAAGCCCAGCTGTTTGGCGACCTGCCATTGGGCCTGGGACAAGGTGGCGAGCGGGTCGAGGGTTTTCAGCTGCGACAACAATTCCTTGGCGCGCTTGCGCTGCTGCTCAAGGTTGAGGCGGCCGTCGGTAGTCGAGGATGAGAGGCGTGGCGACATACGATCTCCTTGCACAAACCTTTTCCGCTTTCAGGTCGGGAGTCGTAGAAATGTGATATTCAGTCAGGATCCTGGGCGCAGCCCTTTCCGCGGAAGGTGGCGTGGAGTGCGCCAGGCACGAAATATAGGCAGTGGAGTTGTGGATTGCAAGCCGTCAAGCCGAGTACCGAGTTGATGACAGACACCGTATTGATCGAAACCCGCGCCCTCACGCGCAGGGACGAGCGGCGCCAAGTCGCGTTGCTGCAACCCACGGATTTCAGCCTGAACCGCGCCGACCGCGTGTCCATCACCGGCTCCTCCGGCTCTGGTAAAAGCGTGTTCCTGCGCGCGCTGGCGTTGCTGGATGCGCCCACTTCGGGGCAGATCCTGTGGAACCACCAGCCGATCGCGAATGCGCAGATTCCCCACTACCGCAGCCACATCAGCTACCTGTCGCAACGCCCGGCACTGCTTGAAGGCACGGTGGAGGACAACCTGCGCTTGCCATTCAGCCTCAAGACCCTGCGCACGCGCCGCTTCGACCTGCAAGCGGTGACCAAGCTGCTGGAACATGCCGGTAAAAGCCCGGACTTCCTGGGCAAAAACGCCGGCGACCTGTCCGGCGGAGAGTCCCAGGTGGTGTCATTGATCCGCACCTTGCAACTGAACCCCGAAGTGCTGTTGCTGGATGAACCGACGGCCGCCCTCGACCCCACGTCCTCCCGTGATGTCGAGGCACTGATCAGCGCCTGGTATGCCGCCGACAACGCCCGCGCCTTTATTTGGGTGTCCCACGACCTCGACCAGGCCCGGCGCATGAGCGATATCCACCTGCACATGAGCGCCGGCGTTTTGAGCGGAGCGGCCCAGCCATGAATTATCAGAATCTCACCGCGCTCGACATGGGCATCGCCGCCTCGCTGATCCTCATCAACGGCGCGCTCTCGCTGTTGCTGCGTCTGGGCCTGGGCCGCCAATTGCTGTGGGCGGCCGTGCGTACCGTGGTGCAGTTGCTGGCCATCGGTTACCTGCTGGGCTGGGTGTTCGAGTTCGCCTACTGGTATGTGGTGCTGCCGCTGATGTGTGCGATGACCCTGATCGCCGGGCTCTCGGCGGCGGGGCGCGGGCGCCGCACCTACCGTGGGCAACGGGTCGACAGCATTCTGTCGGTGTGGGGCAGTTCGTGGCTGGTCACGGCGGTGGGGTTGTTTGCGGTGATCCGTATCCACCCGTGGTACGAGCCGCAGTATGCGATTCCGATCCTTGGCATGATCCTCGGCAATACCCTCACCGGCGTGTCCTTGGGCATTGAGCGCATGACCCAGGAACTGACCTCGGGGCGCAACACCATCGAGATGATCCTGGCACTTGGCGGTTCACGCTGGGAAGCCGCCCAGGAGGCGATCCGCCAGGCCGTGCGCGCCGGGATGATCCCGACGCTGAACCAGATGACCGTGGTCGGCATCGTCAGCCTGCCCGGCATGATGACCGGCCAGGTGCTGGCCGGTGAGAGCCCGGTGGACGCGGTGCGTTACCAGATCGTGATCATGTTTCTGATCGCCGCCTCCTCGGCCTTGGGCACGGTAGGTGCGGTGCTGCTCACCTACCGTCGGTTGTTTTCCAACAGCCACCGGTTCTTGCGCGATCGGCTTGAAGAGCGCGCTTGAACCTCAGGTCCTGGTCTGGCCGTTCCGTCACCTGACGCCCGCTGCTCAACCCACATTTGACCGAGTATGACTCCAGAACCCCGTCCTGCCCGAAGGCCGCGACAACGGTGAATCAAGCTCAGTCAGTCACACCAAAATCCAGCACCACTTTCATCGCCTGGGTCTTGTCCGCCGCCAGTTCAAACGCCTGCACCGCCTGCTCAAACGGCACGGTATGGGAGATCACCGGCTTCACATCGATGATCCCGCGATTGAGCAAATCCACGGCCTGGGCAAACTCGCTGTGAAAGCGGAAGGTGCCGCGCAAGTCGATCTCGCGACTGACCAGCAGGTTCAACGGCAACGACACATCGCCGCCGAGGCCGACCGTCACCAGCACACCCCGTGGCGCGATGCATTCCAGGCCATTGCGCAAGGCCTGGGCACTGCCGGAGACTTCGAACATCACCTCGAAATAGCCTTTTTCGGCGGTGTAGCGCTTGAGTGCATCCGCGCCGTCGGCAATGTTGTGGGTGCGCGTGGCGCCCATTTTTTCGGCGCAGGCGAGGGCGCTGGCGGACAGGTCCACGGCGACGATTTCACCGGCACCGGCGGCGCGCAGGCTGCCGATCAGCAGGTTGCCGATGGGGCCGCAACCGGTCACCAACACGCGTTTGCCGAACACCGCGCCGGCGCGTTGAATCGCGTGCAAACCCACCGACAGCGGCTCGGCCAGCGCACCTTCGGCCAGGCTCACGTGGTCGGCCAGCCGATGTGCCTGATGCGTCTCGATCACCAGGCTCTGGCGAAACGCGCCCTGAATATGCGGAAACGGCATCGCACTGCCGTAGAAACGCATGTTCAGGCAATGATTCGGCAGGCCTTGATGGCAGTAACGGCAACCGCCGCACGGGCGCGACGGCGATACGCTGATGCGCTGGCCGACCTTGAACAACCCGGCATCCGCACCCACGGCGTCGATCACCGCCGACACCTCATGGCCGAGCACCATCGGCTCGCGCAGGCGCACGGCGCCGAAGCCGCCGTGCTGGTAGTAATGCAGGTCCGAGCCGCAGATACCGCCACGGGCGATGCGCACGCGCAGTTGATCGGGGGCGAGGGGTTGCGGTTCGTCCTGGGGGTCGACCCGCAGGTCTTTGGAGGCGTGACAGACGATAGCGTGCATACAATTCTCCGGTTTACAGCGACGCGGTGATACCACCGTCGACGTACAGAATATGGCCGTTGACGAAGCTGGCAGCATCACTGGCAAGGAACACGGCGGCACCGGCCAGTTCGGCCACGTCGCCCCAACGACGACTCGGCGTGCGTTGCACCAGCCAGTCGCTGAACTCGGGGTTGGCCACCAGGTTGGCGTTCAACTCCGTCTTGAAATAGCCGGGGCCGATGCCATTGACCGTCAACCCATGGGGGCCCCAATCGATGGCCATGCCCTTGGTGAGCATCTTCAACGCGCCTTTGCTGGCCGCGTACGGCGCGATGCCGGGGCGGCCCAGCTCACTTTGTACCGAACAGATATTGATGATTCGCCCGCGCTTGCGCGGGATCATCGCCCGCGCCACGGCCTGACCAACCAGAAAGGCACTGTCCAGGTTCGTGCTGATCAACTCGCGCCAGTGTTGCTCGCTGTAGTCCTCCAGCGGCCCACGCCGTTGCATCCCGGCGTTGTTCACCAGGATCTCCAGCGGGCCGAGGCGCGCTTCGATGTCCGCCACGGCGGCCTGGATCGCCGTGCTGTCGGTCACGTCAAACGGCTGGGTGTGCACCGTCAACCCTTCGGCCGCCAGCAGCGCCGCCGCATCGCGCAAGGTGCTGCGGTTGCGCCCGTTGAGCACCACCTGCGCCCCGGCCTGGGCCAGGCCGCGGGCAATTGCCAGGCCGATACCGGCACTGGAGCCGGTGACCAGCGCCAGCCGTCCATCAAGGCGGAAGTTGTCTAGAACGCTTTGCATAAGCTACCTCTCCTAACGCTTCACACTACCAACGACAGCAGCATGATGAACTCCAGGGCGACAAAGGGATGGACCTTGAGGTGGGCGATCAACAATATCTATCCGATAATCGTGACCCGCGCGACCAGCAGCCTATACGTGGGGTCCTTGTTCGGATTGTTATAGGCCACGCCCCGTCATATCGTGTATGAATTGGGCTTACTTCACCCCAGGGCGCTGGGCAGCGTCCAATTTTCATTTGTGATCGGGTGATCACCGTTTGTGATAACCATTGCTGATAGCCGAGAGGATTTAATGGAGTTAAAGCACTTGCGCGCCTTCGTGGTGCTCGCCCAGGAGCTGCATTTCGGCCGGGCGGCGGCGCAGTTGTCGATTGTGCAGCCGGCGTTGAGCATGCAAATCAAGGGGCTGGAAAGCGGCCTTGGCGTGCGCCTGCTGGACCGTAACCGCCACTCGGTCACACTGACCGACGCGGGCCGTGCGTTTCTGCCTGAAGCCCAGGCCACCTTGCACCAGGCCGCTCGGGCGGCAGAGGCGGCGCGGGCGTCCAACCGCGGTGAAATCGGCCGGGTGCGCCTGGGGTTTGTGTCTTCGGTGCTCCCGCAATTGCTGCCGCAACTGATCCGTGCCGTGCACCAGCGTTACCCGCGCATCGAACTGGAACTCAAGGACATGCCCGGCCCCGACCAAGCCGCGGCGTTAAAAAATGGCCAGTTGGATTTCGGCCTGATGCGCCTGCCGGCCGCCCACCCCGGCGTGCAGACCCGTGCGGTATTGCGTGAGCGTTTCTGCGTGGCGCTGCCGATGGATCACCCTTTGGCGGCCCTGGAATCCATCCAGCCTGCCGACCTGCTCGCGTTGCCGGTGTATATCCTCGCCAGGCGTTACGCGCCGGGGTTCTACGATGAGTTTATCCAGGCGGTCGGCATGCCCTTGGACATCGCCAGCGAGCTGGGCGAGTTCACCACTATGCTCGCGCTGGTCTCGGCCGGGTTGGGCATCGGCGTATTGCCGCAGCAGGCGGCGCGGGCGTTGCCGGTCAATTGCGTGTCGCGGCCTTTGCAATTGGGCGGGTTTGAGGCCAGCACCGGGTTGGCCTGGACCGAGTTGGACAGTGCAGTGAAGACCACCTTGTTCAACCTGATCGTGGAATTGTTTGGCGAGTGATTGTTTCATTGGGTGAAATGCTCGATTGTAAAGTCTGGTGATTCCATCGATCCGGGCAGCGGTGGAATATGCGTGGCGTCAACCCCACCACTTTGGAGCCTCTCATGTCCCAGCCTGCGATCAAACTGTATGGTTTTCCCTTGTCCGGTCACTCCCACCGGGTCGAGCTGATGTTGTCGCTGCTGGGTTTGCCCAGTGAATTTATCCTGGTCGACCTCAAGCAGGGCGCGCAGAAAGCGCCGGACTTTATCGCCAACCTCAACCGCTTCGGCCAGGTGCCGGTGATAGACGATAACGGCACGGTGTTGGCCGACTCCAACGCGATTCTGCTGTACCTCGCCAACCAATATGGCCACGGCCAATGGCTGCCGAGTGACCCCGTCGGCCAGGCTCGCGTGCAGCGCTGGCTGTCGGCGGCTGCCGGCCCACTGCACGCCGGGCCCGCTGCTGCGCGGCTGGCGCTGGTGTTTGGTGCCGACGTCGATACCGTCACGGCCATCAGCCGTTCCCATGCGCTGCTCAAGCGGGTGGAGGAACAACTGAGCCAAAGCCGCTTTTTGGTCGGCGAGCGGCCGAGCATTGCCGATGTGGCGTTCTACACCTACGTGGCCCATGCACCGGAAGGCAATGTGTCGCTGGCCGACTACCCTCATGTACGTGCCTGGCTTGCCGGCATCGAGGCATTGCCGGGGTTTGTCGGCATGCCGCGCAGTGCCGTGGGTCTGCAATCAAAGTAGTGTTCAAGAGGCATGCCGATGGATCGATTTCATGAGATGCAAGTGTTCCTGGCGGTGGCCGAGGAGGAGGGGTTCGCCGCAGCTGCGCGGCGCCTGAACACTTCGCCGCCCAGCGTGACCCGGGCGATTGCCGCCATGGAACAACGTATCGGCACGCAGTTGCTGGCACGCACCACCCGCAGCCTGCACCTGACCGAAGCCGGCCAGCGTTACCTGGAAGATTGCCGCCGCATCCTCGCCGAGCTGGATGAAGCCGAGGAAGCGGCGGCGGGCAGCTACGCCATTCCCGCTGGGCACTTGACGGTGACCGCGCCGGTGCTGTTCGGCGAGCTGTATGTGGCGCCGGTGCTGGGGGATTACCTGGACCGCTTTCCCTTGGTGAATATCAACGCCTTGCTGGTCGACCGCGTGGTCAACATGGCCGACGAAGGCGTTGACGTGGCCGTGCGCATCGGCCATCTGCAGGCGCCGGGGCAGCAGGCGATAAAGGTCGGGGAAGTGCGCCGGGTGGTGTGTGCATCGCCCGGTTACCTCGACCAGCATGGTCGGCCGCAGCGGCCCGAGCAATTGCGTGAGGCCAGGATCGTCACCTCATCATCCAGCCAACTGGTGAGTGAATGGGCCTTCGTCGACGCCGGGCGGCCATTGACGGTGCCCATCGAGCCGCGTCTGGTGGTCACGGCGAATAACGCGGCGATCAACCTGGCGCGCCTCGGCTGGGGCATGACGCGGGTGCTGTCTTATCAGGTGGCGGCCGCGGTGGCGGCGGGGGAGTTGGAGGTTGTGCTGGAGGATTTTGAAGCGCCTCCGCTGCCGATCCAGGTGGTGTTCCAAAAAAGCGGCCGTGTGCCGGCCAAGGTCCACACCTTTGTGGATTTCCTCACCCATCGCCTCGGGCAGGACGCCGCCCTGAACCCGGCGATGAAGCGGCGCGGCTGATGCAACGCTATCGCGACATGCAGCTGTTTGCTGCGCTGGCCGATCAGCCCAGCCTGGCTTCGGCGGCGCGCCAGGCCCAAGTCTCCGGGCCGACCCTGATCCGCGCAGTCGCGCGCCTGGAGGCCCGCCTGCGGGTGCCGTTACTGCAACGCAGCACACGCGGCGTGAGCCTGACCGCAGCGGGCAGCGCCTATCTGGCTGACTGTGTGCGGTTGCTGGCAGCCGTCGATACCGCCGAGGCTTCGGCCAAAGGCTTGCACGTGCAGGCCCAGGGCAACTTGCAGGTGTACTTGCCGTTTCTGTTCAGCCGTTATGTGATGGCGCCGATATTGGCCGGCTACATGGACAGTTACCCCGACGTGCGCCTGGTGGCGCGCTACCACGACGACTACCCGAACCTGCACGAAGCGGGGCTGGATGTGGCGATTCTGGTCGGCGAATTGCCCAATTCATCGCTGATCGCCCGGCCGGTGGGGCAGGTGCGGCATATCCTGTGTGCCAGCCCCGATTACCTCGCCACCCACGGCGAACCCCGGCATCCGGTTGAGCTTAAACAGCATCGGCTGATTGCCGGTGCCGACCCGGTGGCCTGGGATTTTCAAGGCTTGCAGCTCAAGGCCCGTGCGCGCTTGAGCTGCACCACCGCGCAAGGTGAAATCAACGCGGCGGTGCAGGGTGCGGGGGTGATTCGTTGCCTGAGTTACCCGGTTCACCAGCACTTGCTGGACGGCCAGTTGCGCCGTGTGTTGCGTGACTTCGAACCGCCGCCGTTACCGGTGCATGTGGTGTACCGCGAGGGACGCAACGCACCGATGCGCGTGCGCAGTTTTGTCGACCATTGCGTGGCGGCGCTGCGTGAGCATCCGGCATTTCAGTAGGTGAAATAGTGGATTGCCCAGTGTGGGCATTCTCACCCTGGCAGGCAGGGCGCAGCATGGGCACATCCAACCTGAGGTGCTCACCATGAACCCAGTCGAACAATCCCCGTGGCACGCCGGCGAACGGCACGTGCAGGCAAGCGCCGGTGCTGCCGAGCGTATGGCCGTGGTCGGGCCCAAAGTCATTCGCGATTACTTGCCGGAGCAGCATCGGGACTTTTACCCGCTGTTGCCCTACCTGATACTCGGCGTGGTGGATGCCCAGGGTGTTCCGTGGGCAACGATGCTTGAAGGTGCGCCGGGCTTTGCACATTCACCCGACCCACACACCTTGCAGGTCGACAGCTTGCCGTCCAAAAGCGACCCGGCGCTTGCCGCCTTGCACACCGGCGCCAGCGTAGGCTTGCTCGGCATTGACCTGAATACCCGGCGCCGCAACCGTATGAACGGCCGCCTTGGCAGCCTGGACCACGAAGGCTTTTCGGTCGACGTGGTACACACCTATGGCAACTGCCCCAAATACATCCAGCTGCGCCCCGTTGACGGTATCGCCCGCAAGCCCGGCACCACGCTCGAGCGCCTCAACGGCCTGGACGCTGCGGCCCAAACACTGATCCGCAAGGCCGACACCTTCTTTGTCGCCAGTTACGCCGACGTGGAGGGCGCACGCTCGGTGGACGTTTCACACAGAGGCGGCAATACGGGGTTTGTGCGGGTTGAAGGCAACGTGCTGACCATCCCGGATTTTGCCGGCAATCTGTTCTTTAATACCCTGGGCAATTTGCAGCTCAACCCGGTAGCGGGTTTGCTGTTTATTGATTTTGAGTCGGGCGATGTGTTGCAGGTTGCCGGGCGTACTTCGCTGATGCTTGAGGGGCCCGAGGTCGCCCGTTTCGAGGGTGCGCAGCGCTTGTGGACGGTAACGGTGGAGCAGGTCATACGCCGCCCGGCAGCATTGGCGTTGCGCTGGCAGAACTGATCGTTCCCACGCTCTGCGTGGGAATGCCGCCCCGGACGCTCCGCGTCCCGATGTCTGCGCATAGCTGAGCCTTGCGCAGTGTGACGCGGAGCGTCACGGGATGCATTCCCACGCGGAGCGTGGGAACGATCGGTCCGCCGAAATGTTGCTGGATGTTGAATTACCAGATTGAGCAGCATCCCTGGGTTAGCTTTGTTTGCCTACCGACAACAAGGACAGGTCATGCAACGCAAAGTCATCAATCCCACCTCCGTGTTCAACTCCCTGCAATACGGCTTCAGCCAGGCCCTCGAAGTGCCGCCTGGCCGGCGCATCATGCTCTCCGGGCAAGTGGGGGTGGATGCCGAGGAGCGTACCGTCGGCCCAGGCATCGCCGAGCAGACCACCACCGCCTTGGATAATATCGAAAAGGTGCTGGCCGAGGTCGGCGGCAATCTGGCCGATGTGATCATGCTGCGTCTGTACATCGTTGAGTCCGTCCGTGAGCAGCAGGAGCCCATAGCCCAGGCGCTGCGTGAGCGCTTCCCGCACAACCCGCCGCCGTCTTCGTGGATTATCGTCAGCGGGCT
>NZ_CVTT01000009.1:0-129769 GCF_900006605.1 Pseudomonas sp. 58 R 3
CTGGCCGCGCAAGTAGCCCCGGTACTGACGGGCCAGTTGCTTGGCGCGCTGCACGCCGCCCTGGGTGCCACGCGCGCGTTCTTCTCCCGACATCAATGCCAGGCGAGTGTGCAAATCCGCACCGCCGCCGCGCAAGATATCGCGCTCACCCAATAAGGCCGCCACCTCACAAGCGGTCGCGGCCAGCCCCAGGTCCTGCCCGCGCAGCAACAAGTGGGCGATACGCGGGTGCGCGGGCAACTCCGCCATTTTCTGGCCATGGGCGGTGAGCGTGTCGTCGTTCAGCGCGCCAAGGCGCACCAGCAAATCCTGGGCCTGGGCATACGCGGCAGTCGGCGGCACGTCCAGCCACACCAGTTGCGTGGGCGTCACGCCCCAGCGCGCCAGTTGCAAGGCCAGGCCCGCCAGGTCGGCGGCGAGGATTTCCGCGCTGCCGTAGGCGGCCAAACCTTCGTGCTGGTCTTCGGACCACAGGCGATAACACACGCCCGGTTCCAGGCGCCCTGCCCGGCCGGCTCGCTGGGTGGCGCTGGCGCGGGAAATGCGTTGGGTGTCGAGGCGGGTCATGCCGCTGCCGGGGTCGAAACGCGGCACCCGCGCCAGCCCGGCGTCGATCACCACGCGCACGCCATTGATGGTCAGGCTGGTCTCGGCAATGTTGGTGGCCAGCACCACTTTGCGCTTGCCGGCGGGCGCCGGGTCGATGGCGGCGCGCTGGGCGTTGAGGTCGAGTTCGCCATGCAACGGGCACAGCAGCACATCAGGGCGATCACCCAAGGCGTCGGCCAGTTGTTGATTGACCCGGCGAATCTCGGCCTGCCCGGGCAGAAACACCAGAATGCTGCCCGTTTGGTCCTGCACCGCGTCGAGGACGGTCTGCACCACGCGCGGCTCGATAAACTCACCGGCCTGGTACGGCCGCCCCCAGCGCATCTGCACCGGGAACATGCGCCCTTCGCTGCGCAGGATCGGCGCGTCGTTCAGCAGACTCGCCAGGCGCTCGCCTTCGAGGGTGGCGGACATCAGCAGGATTTTCAGCGGTTGCTCGTCGCGAAACAGCTCGCGGCCGTTGAGGCTCAGGGCCAGTGCCAGGTCGGCGTCGAGGCTGCGTTCGTGGAACTCGTCAAAAATCAGCAACCCCACGCCGTCCAGTGCCGGGTCGTCTTGCAGCCGGCGCGTGAGAATGCCTTCGGTGACCACTTCGATGCGGGTGTTGGGCCCGACTTTGCTGTCCAGGCGGATGCGGTAGCCGACGGTTTCACCGACTTTTTCACCCAGCTCACTGGCCAGGCGTTCGGCAGCCGCTCGCGCGGCGAGGCGCCTAGGTTCGAGCATCAGGATGGTTTGCCCGGCCAGCCAAGGCTCATTTAATAAAGCCAACGGCACGCGGGTGGTTTTACCGGCACCGGGCGGCGCTTCCAGCACGGCCTCATGGCGATTCGCCAAGGCGTCACGCAGGGCGGGTAAAACATCATCAATCGGCAACGAATTCATACTGGCTCCAAAGCAGAGCGGCGAGTATAACGGCGAACTGACGGATGCCGGTGATGGTCTCATAAACACCCTCCGGTCCCCTTGGGAACACGGTTAAATGGGGGAGCGGGCTTGCTCGCGAATGCAGTCTGTCAGTTGATATATATGTTGATTGACCCACCGCAATTCGCGAGCAAGCCCGCTCCCACATTTGAGCATCGTCGCCTGGTAGATCTGGCTTATAGTCACCTTTCACAAGTGTTCAGGAGCATTTTATGCGTATCGCTTCCCGTGTTATCGGCGGTGTTCTCGCCGTCACCCTGCTGAGCCAACTGACGGCCTGCGGCTCGATTTTCTACCCGGACCGCCGTGGCCAGATCGACGGCAAAATCGACCCGGCCATTGCCGTGCTCGACGCCGTGGGCCTGCTGTTTTATGTGATTCCGGGCCTGATCGCCTTTGGCGTGGACTTCGCCACCGGCGCCATCTACTACGAACCAGGCAAGACCGCCCAAGTCGCGCCGGAAAAACTGCACGAAGCCATCGGCGCCGACGGCAAGGTCGACAACGCCAAGCTGCAATCCATCATTGAGAAAGAAACCGGCCGCAAGCTGCCGCTGGACGATCCGCGCATGCTCCAGTTCAAGGGTAGCGTGCAACAACTCGCGTCCCTGGGCCTGCAGCCCGCCGCTTAAGGATCCGTATGACCAGCAGCCCCGAACACGCCAGGCTCCTGCGCCTGGCCACCCGCGCCTCGGTGGGCGTGGCCTGTGCGCTGATTATCACCAAGGCCATCGCCTGGTGGTTCAGCGGCTCGGTGAGCATGCTCGCCGGGTTGACCGATTCGCTGCTCGACGGCGTGACGTCGCTGTTGAACCTGCTCGCGGTGCATTACGCGCTGCGCCCGGCCGATGACGATCACCGTTATGGGCATGGCAAGGCCGAATCGCTGTCGGGCATGGCCCAGGCGTTGTTTATCGCCGGCAGTGCGGTGTTGATCGCCTTCCAGGCGTACCAGCGTTTGCAGCACCCGGAACCGGTTGGCGCGCCGTGGCTGAGCATTGGCGTCATCGTGTTTTCACTGGTGATGACCGTGGCGCTGCTGATGCTGCAACACCGGGTGATACGCGAAACCGGCTCCAACGCCGTGCGCGCCGACTCCCTGCACTACCGCTCCGACTTGATGCTCAACGGCAGTATTTTGGTGGCACTGGTGTTGGCAGGTTTTGGCTTTCATCAGGTGGATGCGTGGTTCGGCCTCGGTATTGCCGCGTATATCCTGTGGAGCGCGATCCAGATCGCCCGCGAGAGCTTTGCCGTGCTGATGGATGAGGAACTGCCGCCGGATGTCAGCCAGCACATGCTGGAGTTGGCGCGCAATGTACCGGGCGTGCTGGGTGCGCATGATTTGCGCACGCGTATTTCCGGCAGCCACTGGTTTGTGCAGTTGCATTTGGAGTTGCCGGGGGAATTGACCCTGTCAGTGGCCCACGGCATCAGCGACCAGGCCGCCGATGCCATTCACAAGGCTTACCCGCGTGCCGAAGTGCTGGTGCACGCCGACCCGCGGGAAGTGGTGACGGGCAACAAAACCTAGTACTGCACCTGATAGCCGCGACTGGTCAGGCAGTTGCCCTGGGCCTGGCGGTAGGTTTGCACCACCGCCGGGTCCGGTGCGTAGGTGACGGTGCGTGGGTCGAAACCGCTTTGCTGCACCGCCCAGCGATAACAGTCGTAGCCGTCCTGCTGCACCTGGGCCGGTGACTGGCCGTTGGCCGGGTAGGCCACCACGTCATAGCCGTTGCCCTGCGGCGCGGGTTGTGGCGCCGGCACTTCGGTCGGCGGTTGCACCACGACGTATTGCTGGGTAGCGTTTTCATAGGTGTAGTAGGAACCCGCCGCGAGGAAGAACAACGCGCTGCCCACCCACACTTCCCGTGCGTAGTCCGGCAGGTATTGCACGCGGATCCCGTAGGGCGGCGTCACCACCACATAGCGCGGGCCCTGCGGGCGATACCAGTAGCCGCCGGAGAAGAAGTAATCCTGGCCACGGTAAGGCACGCGGTAATTGCGGTCGGGGAAACGGTCGACCATGTAACCCGGGCGATACTGCGGACCTGGCCCCCAGCCATTGCCGTGCCCTGAAGGGCGGCCCGGCCAGCGGTTGTCATTGGGGTGCCCGTTATTAAAGCCGCCGCCCGGACGCGGGCCTGGGCCATTGCCGGCCTGCCAGTGCTGGTTGCCATCGTTACGGCGCGGGATGTCCTGATAGTAGCCCTGGCGCGGTTCCTGGGTTTGCCGCACCGTGTCCGGGCGGCCCTGGATCGGCAGGTTGTTCGCAGGTTGCGGTGCCGGCCGCGGTTGCTCGTTATTTTGCGGCCGACCTTGCCACTGCCCACCGCCGTGCTGCTGTTGCTCGGCGCGATCAAAATGCGGGTTCTGCGGGCGCGGTGGGTTGTTTTCCGGACGCGGTTGAGTGTTCTGTGGGCGCGGTGGGTTATTTTGCGGGCGCGCCTGTTCATTGCCACGCCCGCCTTCCGGGCCTCTTTCATGCTGACCACCGCCTTCATAGCGCGGGTCGTCGGCCATTACCTGTGTGCCGACGCTGACCATCAGCAAACCTACACCTGCCATACGCCAGATGCGCTTCATGCTATTCCTCACTGCGGATTAGGGCCTGGAGTGTCCGGCCTTACTGCATGAGACTGGAAAAGCCTCACCCGGTTCTGAGACAGGTTATCAGTCACGAGAAGTATTTTTTGAGGTAAACGCGCAGACAAAGAAAAAGGGGCGACCCGTCGGCCACCCCTTGAGAATTTCGTCCTGGCTCAACGCTTTTGACGTTGGCTCACCTCACGCCGTCTTGTGGACAGTGTGCAGCCTGGAGGCCGGCTCAACCCTGCTGGGGCGGCGGCCGCAGCAGGCCTGATTGGGCGAGCTGCAATGGACTGTTGTCCAGGCGGTGATTCTGTTGATAAAGATACAGGCCAACGCCCGACAGATGATTGCGAAGATTGCGTCAATAAACAGTGCTTGCGCAATTTTTAACCCTTCATGGATAATTCACCGCAATAGTTACGACAAAGGCCAACCCAATGAGCAAGCTTGACCGATACGACCTGAGTATTTTGGCGGAATTGCAGCGCGACGCGAGGATCTCCAACCAGGAGTTGGCCGAACGCATCGGCCTGTCGCCGTCGCCGTGCTCACGCCGGGTCAAGCAGTTGGAAGACGACGGTTATATTGCGCGTCAGGTCGCTCTGCTCGACCGCAAGATGCTGGGCTTGAGCCTTACGGCCTATGTACTGATCGGCATGGACCGTCACACGCCTGAGCGTTTCGAGAATTTCGAAGCGGCGATCCGCACCCTGCCGCAAGTGCTGGAGTGCAGTTTGGTCACCGGGATGGATGCGGACTATCAGTTGAAAGTGGTGGTGCCGGACATGGACCACTACCAGAAATTGCTGCTGGGGCATCTGACCCGGATTGAAGGCGTGACCAGCGTAAGGTCGAGCTTTGTGCTGAACCAGGTGCTCAACAGCACCGAGTTACCTTTGACGCATCTGCGTACTTGACCTCAGGAGCGATGCATAAACCCTGTGGGAGCGGGCTTGCTCGCGAATGCGGTCTGTCAGTTATTGAAGATGTGACTGATAAACTGCATTCGCGAGCAAGCCCGCTCCCACATTTGGATTGCACTTCGATCCAGATCAATGTTGTACCTTTGACGCTGCCTTATACTTGCCGCCTGCCCTGTCGGAAAAATCCCCATGAACAACATCGACCCCGCCCTCTTTGAAGAATGGATGATGACCGGCCTGGTCACGATCCTGATCATCTTCATGGGCTTTATCGTCTGGGACCTGGCGAAAAAATCCAAGGCCGGGCGCTTTGGGTCGTTTATCCTGTTTTTCGTGCTGGGCCTGGGCGTGGCCGCGTTCATCATCAAAAGCGTGGTGATCGGGCTGATCGAGTCCGGCGCTTTATAAACGCGCCGGCACTGCCTTCCACTGGCCTTGGTCCAGGCCATCGATCGACCAGTCACCAATACGCACACGCACCAGGCGCAAGGTCGGCAAGCCCACCGCCGCAGTCATGCGCCGCACCTGGCGGTTACGCCCCTCACGGATGACCAGCTCCAGCCAGTGCGTCGGCACGCTTTTGCGAAAGCGCACCGGCGGGTTGCGTGGCCACAGTTCGGGTTCGTCCAACTGCCGCGCTTGGGCAGGCAAGGTCATGCCGTCATTCAGCTCTACGCCGTCACGCAGGCGTTGCAGCTGTTCTTCGGTGGGCTCGCCTTCAACTTGCACCCAGTAGGTTTTCGCCAGCTTGTGCTTGGGGTCGGCAATGCGCGCCTGTAGCTGGCCATCGTTGGTCAGCAGCAGCAGGCCTTCGCTGTCACGGTCCAGCCGCCCGGCCGGGTAGATGCCGGGGATATCGATAAAGTCCTTGAGGGTCGCGCGCCCGCCTTCGTCGCTGAATTGGGTCAGCACGTCGAAGGGTTTATTGAACAGGATCAACTTCGGCTCGGCCGGTGGCGCCTTGGCGACACGCCGTGCTGCGGAGTTCGGGGGTTTCACGCCAGGGCGGCGCGCATCGGGGCGGGTAGGACGGGACATGGCAAAGGAACATCTAACGGTCAGGACCGACAATGCTAGTGGCCTGACCGCTAAATGACCATCCCAACCGCTTAGCGGAACGGCGGTTCGTCGAAGCTGCGCAGTTTGCGCGAGTGCAGCGAGTTGAGTTCGGTGCGCAACAGATCCACCGCCTCGATGCCGATTTTCAAGTGCTGGCTGACCGCACGCTCATAAAACGCGTTGGCCGAACCCGGCAGCTTGATCTCGCTGTGCAGCGGTTTGTCCGAAACACACAGCAAGGTGCCGTATGGCACACGCAGGCGATAACCTTGGGCCGCGATGGTGCCGCTTTCCATGTCCACCGCCACCGCGCGGGACAGGTTGATCAGCGGCCGTTCTTGCGCCCAGCGCAGTTCCCAGTTGCGGTCGTCGTAGGTCAGCACAGTGCCGGTGCGCAGGCGCTTTTTAAGCTCTTCGCCTTTTTCGCCGGTGACATTGGCAGCGGCTTGCTGCAGGGCCATCTGCACTTCGGCCAGCGCCGGGATCGGGATGTTCGGCGGCACGACGCGGTCGAGAATCCCGTCGCGACGCATATACGCGTGAGCCAATACGTAGTCGCCGATGGTCTGGGATTGGCGCAGGCCGCCGCAATGGCCGATCATCAGCCAGCAGTGCGGGCGCAACACGGCCAGGTGGTCGGTGATGTTCTTGGCGTTCGACGGGCCAACGCCGATGTTCACCAGAGTCACGCCGTGGCCATCAGTGGCCTGCAGGTGGTAGGCCGGCATCTGGTAACGGTGCCACACCACGCCTGCGGCAATGGCCGAGGCTTCGCCGTGGTCCATGCTCTTGTCGATGATCACGTTGCCCGGCAGCACCATGCGGATAAACCGCGGGTCGCTGCGCAGTTGCTCCAGGCCATGCAGGATGAACTGGTCCACATAGCGGTGGTAGTTGGTCAGCAGGATCCACGGCTGCACATGACGCCAGTCGCTGCCGGTGTAGTGCACCAGCCGGCGCAGGGAAAAGTCCACGCGCGCCGCATCGAACAGCGCCAGTGGCAGCGGGTCGGTGTTTTCCCAGTCGTAGAGGCCATCGGCAATGCCGTCGGTGGCGGCGGACAAGTCGGTGCTGGGGAATACACGGGCGAGGGTCGCAGCGGTAACGCCGGAGCCAGCCAGTTCATCACCCTGCTCCACCACATACGGGTACGGAATATTCTGCTGGCTCACGCCGACTTCCACCGTCACGGTGAAGTCATGCATCAACGGCACCAGTTGCTCCAGCAGGTACTTACGGAACGCCGCCGGATGAGTGACGGTGACACTGTAGGTTCCCGGCAATTGCACCTTGGCGTATGCGCGGGTGGTCTGTGGGACTTCGCCGTGGCAGTGGTAGGTCAGGCGCAGTTCCGGGTAGCGAAACAGCGCGCGTTGTTCGGCGTCCGGCTCGACGCGGTCCTTAAGGTATTGCTTGAGGGCTTGATTAAGCGCACCGGTAGCGCGCTCATGCAGAGCGGCCAGCCGGTCCACGGCTTCTTCGGCGGTTTGAACGACAACAAAAGCTTCGGTCACGGTAAGCATCCTGTGTTCTGACTTGCAGGCCTTTATCTTGCCTGTATCCCAGGCTCACTGAAACACCGGAATTGGAATGCTGCTTTTAAAGGTGGGAGCTGGCTTGCCTGCGATGGCGGTGTATCAGCCAAGTACTCAGTGACTGATACACCGCCATCGCAGGCAAGCCAGCTCCCACATTTTGACCGTGTTCAATCAGAGGGATTGTGGAGTTGAACGGGTAACGATCGCCGCCACATCCACCCCGCGCGGCAAGGTGCCGTACACCCGGCCGGACGACGCCCCCAGGCGGCTGGCGATAAACCCATCGCTGACCACCGCATTCCCGGCCTCCAGCAACAGCTTGGCCTGCAACGCTACGGCAATGTCCTCGGTCAACTGCCGGGCGCGGTACTGGATGTCCTGGGTATCCATAAACGCCGACTTCAATTGCTCGATATGCCCCGCCAGTTGCGTGTCGCCATGCCCATCGCCCAGTTCGACAAACAACGCCTCCAGCACGCCCGGCTCTTTGGACAAGGCGCGCAGCACATCCAGGCACTGCACATTGCCGGAACCTTCCCACGTCGAATTCACCGGCGCCTCACGGTACAGACGCGGCAAGATGCTGTCCTCGACATAACCGGCGCCGCCCATGCACTCGGCGGCCTCATTGATCATGGCGGGCGCGCGCTTGCAGATCCAATACTTGCCTACCGCCGTCACCAGCCGGGCGAATTTGGCTTCCTGTTCGTTATCCAGATGGTCCAGCGCCCGGCCCATGCGCATGCTCAAGGCCAGGGAGGCTTCGCTCTCCAGCGCCAGGTCGGCCAGCACGTTTTGCATCAATGGTTGTTCACTGAGCACGCGACCGCCGACCGAGCGATGGGCGCAATGATGGCTGGCCTGGGTCAACGCCTGACGCATCAAGGCGCTGGAGCCGACCATGCAGTCGAAACGAGTCATGGCGACCATCTCGATAATGGTCGGCACGCCCCGGCCTTCTTCGCCAACCATCCAGGCCAGGGCGCCACGGAACTCCACTTCGCTGGAGGCGTTGGAGCAGTTGCCGAGTTTGTTTTTCAGGCGCTGGATGTAGAACTGGTTGCGGGTGTCATCCGGGCGATGCCTTGGCAGCAGGAAACACGTCAGCCCCTTGTCGGTCTGCGCCAGGGTGAGGAACGCATCGCACATCGGCGCCGAGCAGAACCACTTGTGCCCGACCAGCTCATAGGCCTGGCCAGGGCCGCCGGCGCCCACCGGGTAGGCGCGGGTGGTGTTGGCGCGCACGTCGGTGCCGCCCTGTTTCTCGGTCATGGCCATGCCGATGGTGGCGCCGGCTTTGTGGGCGATGCCGACGTTGCGCGGGTCGTATTCGGTGTTGAGGATTTTCGGCAGCCAGGTCTGCGCCAGGTCCGGTTGCAGGTGCAGGGCCGGGACGCAGGCGAAGGTCATGGTCAGCGGGCAACCGCTGCCGGCTTCGGCCTGGCTGTGCAGGTAGGTCATGGCGGCGCGGGCCACATGGGCGCCGGGCTGCGGATGCGCCCACGGCAGCGATGGCAGGCCATGCTCGATGGCGGTGCGCATCAGCTCGTGATAAGCCGGATGAAACTCCACCAGGTCGATGCGATGGCCGTAGCGGTCATGGCTGTTGAACACCGGCTTGTTCTGGTTCGCCAAAAACCCCGCCGCCATCAATGGCCCGCCCGCCAGCGCACCATATGCATCGATTCGAGCCTGCGCCCAGCCGGCGCCAAAGCGGCGCGACCATTCTTGCAAGGGCAGGTCGATACGATAGAGGTTGGTACCGTCCAGGGACGGCGGCTGGTTGGTGACGTCGTGGGTTTCGGCAAACGGGTGCAGGTTCATGACGGGCCTCCTGGAAAATAGGCCACGTGCAGTTGAGGCCTGAATTTCAGTTAAGCACCGTCATCGGGCTTAAAAAAGTGGCATACCCGCCGATTGCTCGGCGCTTTCGCCCTCTAACGGGCACAGCAGGCGCCGCTCCAGCACCGTTTGCAGCGCCTCGAAACGCACGGGTTTACTGAGGCGATCAGTGATGCCGACCCCATGGCAGCGTTCGCGATCCGGGGCGTGCAGCGAGGTGCTCAGGGCAATCACCGGCAGTTCGCCGCAGCCGGGTAGCGCACGAATCTGACAGCACAACGAGAAGCCGCCTTCAGACACATCCAGCAGCACCGCTTCAAACGTATCGTCCTGCAAGAGCGCCAAGGCGGCCGGGCCGTTATCCACGGTTTTCACCCGGTAACCCAGTTTGAGCAGCATGCCGCGTACCGCCAATTGGCCGACGCTGTTGTCGTCCACCAACAGCACGGTGCACTCCTGGGGCGCTCGTTGCGCATGGGGTTTGTGCGTTGCCGGTTTGGGCTCGGGCGGCACCGCGTCGACGCTGATGTCCAGCTGAAAGCGGCTGCCCTTGCTAAGTTCGGAATGATGGGTCAAACGCCCACCGAGCAGTTCTATCAGCTGCCGGCAAATCGCCAGGCCGATGCCCAGGCCGCCGTATTCGCGGGTCATCGAACCGTCGACCTGGAAGAAGCGCTGATACAGCGTAGCCTCGTCGAGGAAAGCGAAGCCGATGCCGCTGTCGGTCACAATAAAGCTCAGGCGCAGCTCGCCGTCACTGTGGGGCACACCTACCACACGCACGCGCACCGCGCCTTCGTGGGTGAACTTGAAGGCATTGTCGAGCAGGCAGTCCAGGCACTGGGTAAGTTTGCCGGCATCGCCGATCATCCGGTCCGGCAGTTCATCGGCCACGTCGATGGAAAACGCCAGGCCTTTGCTCTTGGCGCTGGCGGTGAATTGCTGGCGCAAGGTGTCGAGGGTGCCGCGCAGGCTGAAGACCTGGGGCTGGGCGGTGAGGCGCCCGGCTTGCAATTCGGTCAGGGTGAGAATGCCGTTGACCATGCGCATCATGTCCCGCGCCGAACCGGCGGCGGTTTGCTGGTATTGGGTAAGGTCGTCGTCCAGCGGCACGGTTTGCATCAGCTCTAACGAGCCGATCACACCGTTCATTGGGGTGCGCAACTCGTGGGTCAGCGTGGCGAGGAACTCATCTTTAAGGCGGTTACTGCGTGCCAATTGCTGATTGAGCACTTCAAGCTTCTGGCTGGCGTCAAACAGGATCTGCGCCTGTTGCTCACGCATGCCGTTGATGCGGTCCGCCAGGGCCAGGGACAACAGCGCCACTTCGATGGCCGAGCCGAGCTGGCTGGCGTACATGGTGAGGAACATATTTGGCAGGTAGCCCAACACCATCAGGGTATTGACTACCCCGCCCAGCAGGAATGCCGACCAGGCGATGATGAAGTAACGCGCCATGCGCTGGCCGCAATACCAGGCCTTGATGGCGGCCACAAAGATGGTCACGGTAAACACCAGCGCCAACCCCGTGGCCAGCCGCAGGGCCACGGCGTAGCTGGTCAGCAGTGCCAGCACCATGACCAACGCGCCGGCCGCTGCCAGCGCCAGTAAAACCCGATCAAGCCAGCGGCTGTGCTGCGCGGTGTGCAGGAAACTGCGCGCGAACAAGCTGCCGAACAACGCCGCCGAGCCGATCAGGAACGGCACCGCCGCGTTCGCCCACCATGGGTTGTTCGGCCAGAAATACTCTACCGCTACGCCGTTGACCGACAGTTGGTACAGGCCAAACGAGGCGATATAAAGGATGTAATACAGGTAGCTGGTGTCGCGCACGCTCAAATAGATGAACAGGTTGTAGACCAGCATCCCGAGCAACACACCATAGATCGCCCCCAACACATACAGGCGCAGAGGCTGCTGCTCCATGTACGCGGTGGCGGACCAGAGCGTCAGCGGTGCCTGGATCGAGCCTTGGCTTTGCAGGCGCAGGTACACGGTTTGCTGCTGGTCGGGCACGAAATTGAGCTTGAACAGGTAGTTGGCCTGGCGCACTTCACGGCTGGAAAACGCCAGGCTGCTGCCCGTGCGGCTGGTCAGGCGGTAATTGCCGGTGCTGTCGCGCTGGTAAAGATCGAGTTCGTTAAGCGGCGGGTACGCCAACTCCAGAAACCAGGTGCGCGGGGCTCGGGGGTCAGTGGCGGTGTAATGCAGGTCGACCTTGAGCCAGAACACCGAGCGTGAATAGCCGGCGTTGAGAGTGGTTTTGTCATGGGTTTTGAATTGGGCGGCGTAGGCGGGAGCACTGACATCGGCGATGGTGAGGGCGTCGGTTGGGTCTTCGAGTACTTGCATGACGCGGCCCAGCGGCAGGCTTCGAGTGTCCGGGTTGAACTCGATGGCGCCGGCGAGCATCGGCAGCCCGCACAATAAAAAGATCAGCAAATAGCGCATAGAGCCCCAGCGTGGCCTGTCCGGTTATGTCAAAAGCCCCCCATTCCTTTTGAGTAGACGTATACCGGCGATACATTAAGTTGTTTGGATCCACTTTAGCATAGCCGCTAGAGGCCATTGGACACCATTGAAATAATTTTTTGAAAGGCTCTAGAACGGCGCTTTCAGAGAGTTTATTGAATAAAAATGGCGAACCAACAGCCATAAACACAGGGTGAAATTCCCCGCTCGCCCGACAGCCACGCAAAAAGCGATTGGTGGTAAGCTCGCGCACCATGAATATCTACAGCTCTCGCCCTGTTGTCCTCTGTCTCTCCGGCCACGACCCCAGTGGTGGCGCCGGCTTGCAGGCAGATATCGAAGCCCTGCTCGCCCAAGGCTGTCATGCGGCCCCCGCCGTCACCGCCCTGACCGTGCAGAACACCGTCAATGTCAGCGATTTCCGCGTGCTCGACCGCGAGTGGGTGCTGGCCCAGGCCAATGCCGTGCTCAGCGACTCCGAAGTCGCGGCGGTGAAGCTGGGCATGCTCGGTTCCACCGCGATGGTCGACACCGTGGTCGAGCTGCTGCAGGCGCACCCGCACCTGCCGGTGGTCTGCGACCCGGTGCTGCGTGCCGGTGGCGGCGGCAGCCTGGGCAAGGACGAAGTCGGCTACGCCATGCGTGAGCGGCTGTTGCCGCTGTCGCTGATCGCCACGCCGAACCTGCCGGAAGCGCGCATCCTCGCCGAATTGCCCGAGGGTACGGCGGACGAATGCGCCGAGAAGCTGCTGCCGTTTGTAAAGCATCTGCTGATCACCGGCGGCCACGGCGACGAGCATGAAGTGCACAACCGCCTGTACAGCCGCGACGGCACGCGCCAGACCTTTACCTGCCAGCGCCTGCCCGGCAGCTATCACGGTTCGGGCTGCACGCTGGCCAGCGCCTTGGCCGGCAGGATCGCCCAGGGCGAAAGCCTGGCCAGCGCGGTGCAATCTTCGCTCAACTACACTTGGCGCACCCTGCGTGATGCCGAACAACTCGGCCAGGGCCAGTTCGTGCCGCGCCGTTTGCCGCTGGATTTCTGCTCTTAACCGCACAAGAGGCCTGCTCGATGAAACTACGTGGCCTTTACGCCATTACCGACAGCCAACTGTTGGCCGGCAAATTCCTTGCCTACGTCGAAGCGGCGCTGGACGGTGGCGTGACCCTGTTGCAGTACCGCGACAAAAGCAGCGACGAAGCCCGGCGCCTGCGTGAGGCCGAGAAACTGCGCGAGCTGTGCTCACGCTACAAGACCCAGTTGATCATCAATGATGACGCCGAGTTGGCCGCGCGCCTGGGCGTCGGCGTGCACCTGGGCCAAACCGACGGCCCACTGACCCCGGCCCGTGCATTGCTCGGTTCCAAAGCCATCATCGGCGCCACCTGCCACAGCCAGATCGAACTGGCCGAGCAGGCCGCCAAGGAAGGCGCGAGCTACGTCGCCTTCGGTCGTTTTTTCAATTCCAACACCAAGCCCGGCGCGCCGGCCGCCACGCTCGACATGCTGGCCCAGGCCCGCACGCGCCTTCACCTGCCGATCTGCGTGATCGGCGGCGTCACCCTGGAGAACGCCGACCCCCTGGTGGCCCACGGTGCCGACCTGCTCGCCGTGGTGCACGGCCTGTTCGGTGCCGACAGCACCCAGGAAGTCACGCGCCGCGCCCGCGCCTTCAACGCCCTTCTTAAAGTTTAAGTGTAGAGAGCCCGATCATGTCCCGTTCCGAAACCCTGTTTGCCAATGCCCAAAAACACATCCCCGGCGGTGTGAACTCCCCCGTGCGTGCGTTCAAGAGCGTCGGCGGCACACCGTTGTTCTTCAAGCATGCCGAAGGCGCCTACGTCACCGACGAAGATGACAAGCGCTACGTTGACTACGTCGGTTCCTGGGGGCCGATGATCCTCGGCCACAGCCACCCGGACGTGCTCGACGCCGTGCGCCAGCAGCTGCAACACGGCCTCTCCTACGGCGCGCCAACCGCCATGGAAACCGAGATGGCGGACCTGGTGTGCTCAATCGTGCCGTCGATGGAAATGGTGCGCATGGTCAGCTCCGGCACCGAAGCCACCATGAGCGCAATCCGCCTGGCCCGTGGTTTCACCGGCCGCGACAGCATCATCAAATTTGAAGGCTGCTACCACGGCCACTCCGACAGCCTGCTGGTAAAAGCCGGTTCCGGCCTGCTGACCCAAGGCGTGCCAAGCTCGGCCGGTGTGCCGGCCGCGTTTGCCAAACACACCCTGACCCTGCCGTTCAACGACATTGCGGCCGTTGAGCAGATGCTCAGCGAAGTCGGCCAGGACGTGGCGTGCATCATCGTCGAGCCGGTAGCCGGCAACATGAACTGCGTGCCACCGGCACCGGGCTTTCTGGAAGGTTTGCGCGAGCAGTGCGACAAGCACGGCGTGGTGCTGATTTTCGACGAAGTGATGACCGGTTTCCGCGTGGCCCTCGGCGGCGCCCAGGCTTATTACGGCGTCACGCCGGACCTGAGCACCTTCGGCAAGATCATCGGCGGCGGCATGCCCGTGGGCTGCTTCGGCGGCAAACGCGACATCATGCAGCACATCGCGCCGCTGGGCCCGGTGTACCAGGCGGGCACCTTGTCGGGTAACCCGTTGGCCATGGCTGCCGGCCTGACCACCCTGCGCCTGATCAGCCGCCCGGGTTTCCACGCCGAGCTGACCGGCTACACCACGCGCCTGCTCGATGGCCTGCAACAGCGCGCCGATGCCGCTGGCATCCCGTTCGTGACCACGCAAGCGGGTGGCATGTTCGGCCTGTACTTCAGCGGCGCCGACGATATCGTCACCTTTGATGACGTGATGGGCAGCGATGCCGACTTGTTCAAGCGCTTCTTCCATTTGATGCTCGAAGGCGGCGTTTACCTGGCACCGAGCGCTTTTGAAGCGGGTTTCACCTCGATCGCCCATGGCGAAGCCGAGTTGAAACTGACCCTGGATGCTGCCGAGCGCGCTTTCGCAGCCTTGAAGTAAGCCCCGAATTAAGGGACACACACATCTGACGTTGCCCCTCGCAGCGTCAGATTTGCTACTTTGCCTACAGAGATTTCCTGCTTTTTTCGAGAAATTACCTGCAATCCGGCAGATAACTTGCCTACGCAGCAGAAAAACGAGTAAAGACTTTGTAAGCAGGGGCCTGCTTATTTCATAATGCGCGCTTATTGGACTCCCCCGAGGGTCCGCGTGCCCCGTCAGAGGTAAGTCGATTCCCATGAAACGCACCGGCCGCACCCTGGTTCTGGGCTGCCTGTTGCTCCTTCAGCCGCTGCTGGCACATGCCCAGGCAGGCGGCAACTCGTTGTTAATCCCAGCGATGGGTCGTTGCACCCTCAATACCCAGCCAGACAGCCAGGCCGAAGCGCTGAGCGCGTGCCAGAAACAGGCCGACGGTGGGGATGCGCAGGCGCAATACGAGTTGGGCGAGTACTTCCACGACGACAAAAACCCTGCCCGCGACCTCAACAAAGCCCTGAGCTACTTCGAGAAGGCTTCGTTGCAGGGCCATGCCCAGGCGCAATTCCAGCTGGGCAACATGTTCTTCAAAGGCGAAGGCGTGCCGGCCAATAACGTTCAGGCGTACATCGTGCTGAAAATGGCGGCGGTCAACGGCGCCGAGGACGCACTGGACACGGCCGACGAAGTCGCCGAGCACATGCAGCGCGATGAATTGGAAGTGGCCACCCAGGTACTGGGCCAGATCTTCCGCAATTACCTGCAGGAATTGCAGAGTGCCGATGGGCGTTCGCCCTTCTCGCCCTTGCCCGACCCCATCGCGCCTCAGGGCGACAACAGGTAGCCCTGTCGGTAGGCCGTTGCACCTGCAACATGCGCAATCGTCATGCCGCTGATGGCCATGCGTCTTAGTGATCGCACATACAGCAAACCTTCCCGAGTACAGGCAATGGCCGTCACGCTGTCGCTGATCGGGTCAATGATGTGCGCCACGACTTGACCCGCGCTCAAATAATCCCCGACCTTGGCACAAAATACGATCAAGCCGCCCACCGGGCTGACGACGGGCTCAACGCCGGCCAGCGGCGTGGGCGGGTTCAATAAAGGCGGCAACTCAGGTGCCTGGCCCTCGATGACGCCCGCGTGCGTAAGGTAGTCAATCAAAGCCTGGCAATCCTGTTCGGCCAGCTCATAACTCACGTCGGCCACACCTCGCAGTTCCAGCGTCACGGCAAAACCGGGCGGCGCCACACGTTGCGGGAAGCGCGCCTCTATCTGCTGCCAAAACAAGCTGAAGCACTCATCGAAGGACTGCCCACCGGCGTCTGTCGCCATAAAGCACGCCTGTGCCCCCAGGTAACGGGCCAGGGGTTCCACTTGTGGCCAGCAAACCGGCGACGCATACAGATGCTGCACGGCCTCGAAATCACAATGCAAGTCGAGCACGATATCGGCATCGCAGGCCAGGCGCTGAAGCGTCAGGCGCATGGCCTGTACCTGGTTGGCAGGCACTTGGCTGGTGAGCACGCGAACCAGCACCGAACGAATCAACCGCAAGTTTTCCTCAGGGTCATCGGTCAGCAGTGCCTCGACGGCATCACCCACCTGCCGGCTGACATCAAGGAAGTGCCGATTGAAGTTCTCCCGGCTGTCGTAATCGAAACGGCCTTGAGGCACGTCCATCAACACTTGCTCCAGGCCCATGGGGTTGGCCACCGGCACCAGCACCACCGCACCACGTAACAGGCCCGCAGCCTCCAATCGCAACAACCTCCGCTTGAGATGCCACACCACCAACATCCCCGGCAGTTCATCGGCATGCAGGGAAGACTGGATATAGACTTTGCCCACGCCATCGGCCGGGCCGTAGTGAAAACTATGGATCTGCCGCGTCGTACCCGGCACGGTTACTGGCAGTTGATGCACGCGTTCATACATGGCGACCTCCTATCGGCTTGGGTCTAGAAATCTCAGCCAACGCTTCTCGGCCAGGTGAAAAAGGCCGACCAGAGCGAAGGTGATGCATAGATAAATAGCCGCGGCGATGCCGAAGGACTCGAACGTCAGAAAGGTCGCGGCATTGGCATCCCTGGCCACTTTCAGCACATCGGGGACCGTGGCGGTGAACGCCAGCGTGGTGGAGTGCAGCATGAAAATCACCTCATTGCTGTAGTACGGCAATGCGCGGCGCAGGGCCGACGGCATGATCAGATAGGTGTAGAGCTTCCAGCCATCGAACCCTAACGCCCTGGCGGCCTCCACTTCACCGCGCGGCATGGAGCGGATGGCACCGGCGAGGATTTCGGTGGTGTAGGCGCCCGTGTTAAGGGCAAAGGCCAGCAGTGTGCAGTTCAAGGCATCACGGAAAAAAGCGTCCAGAAGTGGCTGTTCGCGTACAGCTGCCAGGCTGTATAGGCCGGTATAACAAACCAGCAACTGGACATAGAGCGGCGTTCCGCGAAACAGATAAGTGAAGCTCTGCACCGGCCAACGCACCCACGAGCGGGTTGAAACCCGGGCAATGGACAACGGCAATGCCACCAGCAGCCCAAGGCATAACGAAGCACTGGTGAGCCACAGCGTCATGGCCAGGCCGGTGATTTGCTGACCGTCGGAATAGAGAAACGGCCGCCAATATTCCTGTATCAGTTCAATCATCGCGGCGCCTCCTGCCCTGCACCGCCATAACGACGCTCAAGCCAGCGCAGCACCGCATTGGAGGCGCTGCTGAGGAGCAGATAAATAAAGCCCGCCAGCAATAGAAAGCTCAATAGCTGCTGGCTGCTTTTGCCAGCCACCTGAGCCACCTTGATCAAGTCTGCCAAACCGATAATCGACACCAACGCGGTAGCCTTGAGCAAGACCATCCAGTTATTGCCCAGCCCCGGCAAGGCGAAGCGCATCATCTGTGGAAAGGTTATGTAGATGAAACTTTGGCTGGGCTTCATACCCAGCGCTTTGGCCGCCTGTGCCTGCCCACGTGGCACCGCCAACAATGCGCCACGAAAGGTCTCGGTAAAATAAGCACCGTAGATATACCCCAGGGTCAGTACGCCCGCAGTCAAAGGGTCAATTTCGAGGTAGGCCCAGCCCATCACAGCCGTCAGGCGGCTCACACCGGTTTGTACGCCGTAAAAGATCAGCAGCATCAACACCAGGTCCGGCACCCCGCGGATCAGGGTGGTGTAGACCTGTGCTGAAACACGCCAGGCCCTGACGCGTGACAGCTTGGCACGCGCCCCGAGCAGACCGAAGATCAGCCCCAGCAACAGCGATAGCAGCGCCAGCTTCAGGGTCACCCATACGCCTTGCAGCAGTAACGGCGCAAAACCCTCCAGGGTCGCGACAAAGCGCGCAACGTTCTCCAGCATGACCACGCCCTCCAGTTATGATGACGGGCGGTCAATTGCCGCTGAACATGTCGACGCCTGGGAAATACTGTTCTTGCAGGCGAGCATAGGTGCCATCGGCATGCAGCGCTGCCAGGCCCTGATCCAGCAGAGTCTTCAGCGCCTGATTGCCCTTGGCGATGCCAATGGCACTCATGGAAGGCATCAGCTCGCTTTCTATGACCTTGCCCAATTCGAAACCGGCACCTTGAGGCGAGCGCAAAAAGCCACTTTGGGCCTGTTGGGCGTCCTGCAACGAAGCGTTAAGCCGACCCGCCACGAGGTCGGCGTAAACCTGTTCCTGATCGGCGTAGGCCACCACTTTCATGCCCTTAGGGGCCAACACGCGCTTGGCGTAGGTTTCCTGAGTACTGCCCTGCAAATAGCCCACGGACTTGCCCTTGGCGTCGCCAAGGTCGGTGCCGGCCTTGAACACCATGGCGGAGGGGCTGGAGAACACTTGCGAAGAGAAGTCGATGATCTTGCGCCGCGCTTCGGTCACGGTTACCGACGCCAGTATGGCGTCGATCTTGCCGGCCCTGAGGCTGGGAACCAGGCCGTCAAAGTCGCTTTCGACCCATTGGCAGCGCACCTTCAAATGCGCGCAGATGGCGTTGCCGATATCAATCTCGAAACCGACCAAAGTACCGGTATTGTCTTTATAGGCAAAAGGCGCGTAGTTAGGGTCAGCACCGAAGCGTATGACCTCATAGTTGTTGGCGGACACCCAGTTGCTGACCACCAGGGAAGCCAACACCGATAACATCAGAACTAATTTTTTCATTATTTTATTCCTTGTTATTGTTTGCACAGCAGGACGTTACAACACCTCTAAATGAGGAATTTCGCGACGCATGACCAACGAGCCGGCGGGCGCATCAAACTCACGCGCCAGCCGATGCCCTGAAAACACGGCAGCCGCAATGGTTCCAGGCGCCAGGCAGTCCCCCACCAATGCGACCGACTCAATACCCGCCTCAAAGCGTTGCTCCGTTGCCTCGTTGAGTGCCTGGTACAGGCCTTGCTCAGGCTCACGGGCTGTCACCAGCAACAAGGACGCCACGGTAATGAACCTTGGCCGGCCGGTGTACATACAACTGGCAACCGCACCTTCAGGCGTCACCGCCGCCAACGAGTGAGAGGCGATGATCGTGACATTGAGTTCCAGCAGGCGACGCTGGATGCGCTGTTGTTCAAGCGTGTTATGGGTCCAGGTCGCCACATCCGGCGCAGGGGTGACAAAGATCACCTCCACGCCCTGCGCTACCAACTGCTCTGCCAACACACTGCCCATGTAGTAGTGGTCATCATCGAACAGCAGCACCGGTGAAGCAGGGACTGTTCCGGCCAGCAGATCATCCGGGGTCAGTACCGGCAGGTGTTCCAACCCCGGCAAGGCCTGGCGCAATACACGCCCCAGACCATCGGTGCGCCAGCGCGAACCGGTGGCGATAAACACGTGGGCGGCGGCGAAGTCCAACACGTCCTGGGCTTGTAGCTGACTTTCTCGATAGATCTCTACTGAAGGCAATCGGCTGAGCGCGTCCAGCCGGTAGTCGAGCACCCGTGACCAACTCGCCAACCCTGGCAGCCTGGCTTCAAGGAACACACGCCCGCCCAGCGTGCGCGTGCCTTCGACCAGCGCCACCTCCATGCCCCGCGCGCCCAGTATCCGCGCGCATTCAAGGCCGGCAGGCCCTGCCCCGACCACCAGCGCGCGTGCGGGGTTAGGCGCACGGGGCGTCGACTCGGGGTGCCAGCCGCGCCGCCATTCTTCACCCAGGGTGGGGTTTTGCGTGCAGCGCAGCGGGGTGCTGGTGTGGTCACCACTGACACAGACGTTGCAGCCGATGCATTCGCGAATCTCCTCCAGACGCCCTTGCTCTATCTTCTTTGGCAAGAAGGGGTCGGCAATCGAGGGACGGGCCGCGCCGATCAGGTCCAAGACGCCTCGACGCACCAATGAGACCATGGTGTCCGGTGAGGTAAACCGACCCACGCCCACCACCGGCTTGGTGGTCAGCGCTTTGAGCCCGAGCAGGAACGCCTCTTGAAAACCTTCAGGGGCAAACCGTGAGGTCACGCTGTCGTTGGACCAGTCGGCAACGTTGACATCCCACAGGTCCGGCAGCTGCGCCAACAGCGAAAAAATCTCGCGGCCTTCGCCCTCGCAGGCCAGCCCGCCAGCGACCTGTTCATCCACGGCCAGCCGCACGGCGACAGCGCAACGATCACCCACCGCATCGCGGGTATCTTCAATCAACTCACGCAACAGCCGTACACGATTCTCCAACACCCCACCGTACTCATCGGTGCGCCGGTTATTGCGTGGGGTCAAAAAGTGAAACGGCAGGCCAAGGTCGTGGCCGGCATACACGTAAATAATATCGAAACCCGCCTGGCGTGCCCGTAACGCAGCAGCGCGATGCATCTGGCGCAGTTGCTTGATATCGGCGCGGCTCATGGCCCGGGCTTGCACCGGATCGTAACCACGCACCGGTGTATTGGAAGGCGCCCAGGGGATTTCGCGGCTATAGCGATTGGGCGCCGAATAGCCATTGAACGCCAGTTCGACGCCGGCCAATGAGCCATGCAGATGGACGGCCTCACACATTTTCGCCAGCGCGGGGATGTCGCGCTCATCCCATAAGCGCGCTTCTATATAAGGCGAAAACTCGCTCAGCGGGCTGATCTCGCACTCCTCCGTACACACCACCCCCCAACCCCCCTCGGCTTTGACCCCGCGCATGGCGGCCATGGCCGAGGGATGCACATGGCCCATGCCATTACAGTGCGGCACTTGGTAAAAGCGATTACGCGTGCGAACCGGCCCAATGTGTACCGGCTCAAAAAGAATGTCATACCGAGGATCGCGCACAGGGCTACTCCCGAACCAATAAGTTCGCTAATGACAGTTAAATAAAAAGCGTTAGTTAAATAACGCTTAAGCGGTCAACTCTGGGTGTAACCCACAAACGCCTGATGCAACTGGGCGATCGCATTCAAGTGCTCTTCCATTTCCGGTCCCAGTTGTTTGGACATAGCGTTAATCAACAAGTGAGTCAGCGATAACATGGTGGCCGTCGAGTCCCATAACAAATCAAATTCGGTCGACACCCGAAACACTTCGTTGGCGTTTTGCTCGGCCCACTCACAAAAGTTGTCGGTTATCAGCGTGACCGCAATGCCGCGTTTGCGTGCCGCCTGGCACAGCAGTAAAGACTGGCGGGAATGGCGCCGCGCCTCATAGACAATCAGCATTGAATCGGCAGACGGCGCCAGCAACACCTCGCCGAAATGCCCTGATGCACCGTCCACCAGATGCACGCCTGTGCGCAGGTATTGCAGCATGTGGACCATGGAGCAGGCGATGCCCCGCTCGGTGCCGAAACCGGCGACAAAAACCTGCGGGCTTTGCGCCAGCCTTGAGGTCACCACGCGCCAAGGCTCGGTGCGGGTGTACTCGTAGACCCGCACCAACGCCGCGATCTCCAGTTGCAGGCTGTTGGCCAGCGGGTTTGCGTCGCCTTCTGCCTGGAACGCCCGCAGCCGGTCGCCGATCAGCCATGGGCTGTCACCCAGGTCGTCTTTGAGTTCGTGTTTAAGGTCTTTGAAATGCTTGTAGCCCAACGCCCGGCAGAATCGGCCGACCGTGGACTCGCTGATCTGGAGCTTGTACGCCACCTGCGCCGAATTCTCGAACGGCAGGTCTTTGAGGTTCGCCAGGATATAGGCCGCCAGCGCCCGATAAGCCTGGGACTTGGATGACAACTGGTGTTCGAGGGATTTTTTTATGGATGTGCTCATGGCGTCCTCTCTGCATGGGCACAAACTGCTATTTTTCTGTCAAACCGTCAACGGCGACTGAAAAGTTTCAGAAGTGTCTTACAACACCCTGTCACCAGCGCGGTGTCACTTTTCCGGCATCGGCATCGGAAACGGCATCACATTACTGGTGCCGCGCGCCTCGCTGATCTTCGGCGTGCCGAGGCGCTCGACTTCATCGATGCGCACAATCGAATGCATCGGCACAAAGCTGCGCACCACGCCTTCAAACTGCGCCTTGAGTTTTTCTTCGCCCGGGTCGACGACCAATTGGGTGCGCTCGCCAAAGACGAACTCTTCCACCTCCAGGAAGCCCCACAGATCACTTTGATAGATCTGCTTGGCGTACATTTCGAACACCTGGCCCTGGTTGAGGAAAATCACCTTGTAGATTGGAGCTTCACGTTTGGTCATGGTGGGCGAATAACACATGGGGGATATAAAAGAGGGCGCGAACTATAGCATGGCACCCGATGCACAGCGCTAGGAACCAATGGGCATGCCCCCTATAATGCGCGGTTCTTTACCTCCAGTTGATGATTCCCATGGCCAAGAAGCTTTACATCGAAACCCACGGTTGCCAGATGAACGAGTACGACAGCTCGCGCATGGTCGACCTGCTGGGCGAACACCAGGCCCTGGAAGTCACTGCCCGCGCCGAAGATGCCGACGTCATCCTGCTCAATACCTGCTCGATCCGCGAGCGTGCCCAGGACCGTGTGTACTCCCAGCTGGGCCGCTGGCGTGAATTGAAACTGGCCAACCCGGACATGGTGATCGCCGTCGGCGGCTGCGTGGCCAGCCAGGAAGGCGCCGCGATCCGCGACCGCGCGCCCTATGTCGACGTGGTTTTCGGCCCGCAGACCCTGCACCGCCTGCCGGAAATGATCGACGCCGCACGCATCACCAAGCTGCCGCAGGTGGACGTGTCATTCCCGGAAATCGAAAAATTCGACCATTTGCCCGAACCGCGCATCGACGGGCCGAGTGCCTATGTGTCGGTGATGGAAGGCTGCAGCAAGTACTGCACCTTCTGCGTGGTGCCCTACACCCGTGGCGAAGAAGTCAGCCGGCCGTTTGACGACGTGCTGGCCGAAATTATCCACCTGGCCGAAAACGGCGTGCGCGAAGTGACCTTGCTGGGCCAGAACGTCAACGGCTATCGCGGCCAGACTCACGACGGGCGCCTGGCCGACCTCGCGGAGTTGATCCGCGTGGTGGCTGCGGTGGACGGCATCGAGCGTATTCGCTACACCACCTCGCACCCGCTGGAGTTCTCCGACAGCCTGATCCAGGCGCACGCCGAAGTACCGGAGCTGGTCAAGCACCTGCATTTGCCGGTGCAGTCGGGTTCTGACCGCATTCTGGCGGCCATGAAACGCAACCACACGGCCCTGGAATACAAATCCAAGCTGCGTAAATTGCGCGCGGCGGTGCCGGGTATCTGCATCAGCTCGGACTTTATCGTCGGGTTCCCCGGCGAGACCGAGAAAGATTTCGAGCAGACCATGAAGCTGATCGAAGACGTCGGCTTCGACTTCTCCTATTCGTTCGTCTACAGCCAGCGTCCGGGCACCCCGGCTGCCGATCTGGCAGATGACACCCCGGAAGCGCTGAAAAAAGAGCGTTTGAACGCACTGCAGCATCGCCTGAACCAGCAAGGTTTCGAGATCAGCCGACAAATGGTCGGTTCGATCCAGCGCATCCTGGTCACCGACTACTCGAAAAAAGACCCGGGCGAGTTGCAAGGGCGTACCGAGAACAACCGGATCGTCAACTTCCGCTGCGACACGCCCACCCTGATCGGCCAGTTTGCCGATGTGCACATCGATGCGGCGCAACCGCACTCGCTGCGGGGGTCGCTAATCAACTGACCTCTGACCGGATGAAGATCAAAATGTGGGAGCTGGCTTGTCTGCGATAGCGGTGGGTCAGCCGACACATCTGGCACTGACACACCGCCATCGCAGGCAAGCCAGCTCCCACAGTGGATTTTCATGGTTCTTGAGATTGAGCCAGCACTATATAAGTGCTTTCGCACGCCGAGCACTGGCGTTATCCTCTCCTTCACCTAAACAGCCAAAGGGCGGCTAAAAGCAACCTTGAACGCACCCATAGCAGAACCCCATCGTTTTATCCTCGAGCCGTTTGAGGCTCGCCGTTTCGCCAACCTGTGCGGACAGTTCGACGAGCACCTGCGCCTGATCGAACAACGCCTGAGCATCGAGATCCGCAACCGCGGCAATCAGTTCGAGCTTATTGGTGAACCCCAGCACACCACGTCTGCAGAAAACCTGCTGCGCCGCCTCTACCGCGAAACCAAGGGGAGTGAGCTGTCGCCGGAGACCGTGCACCTGTACCTGCAGGAATCTGCCGTGGAAGACTTGGCCAACAACCCGGTGGCCGAAGCCAGCGTGGCCCTGCGCACCAAAAAAGGCATGATTCGCCCACGCGGCTTGAATCAGCAGCGCTACGTCAAGGAAATCCTCGGTAACGACATCAACTTCGGCATCGGCCCCGCCGGTACCGGCAAGACCTACCTGGCCGTGGCCTGTGCGGTCGACGCCCTGGAGCGCGAGCAAGTGCGCCGCATCCTGCTGGTACGCCCGGCAGTCGAGGCTGGCGAGAAGCTTGGCTTCCTGCCCGGCGATCTGGCCCAGAAGATCGACCCGTACCTGCGCCCGCTCTACGACGCGCTGTACGAGATGCTCGGCTTTGAATACGTGGCCAAGTTGATCGAGCGCCAAGTGATCGAAATCGCCCCGCTGGCCTACATGCGTGGTCGCACCTTGAACAACAGCTTCATCATCCTCGATGAAAGCCAGAACACCACCGTCGAACAGATGAAAATGTTCCTGACCCGTATCGGTTTCGGCTCCACCGCCGTGATCACCGGCGACGTCACCCAGGTCGACCTGCCCAAGGGCACCAAGTCCGGCCTGGCCCAGGTGATCGATGTGCTCAAGGACGTGCCAGGCATCAGCTTCACGCATTTCATGCCTAAAGACGTGGTTCGCCACCCGTTGGTGCAGCGCATTGTCGAAGCCTACGAGCGCTTCGAGCACCGTGATGACGCACCCGCCAAGGACGTGCGCCGCGATGCTTGAGCTAGACCTGCAGCTGGCCACCGAAGCGCCCGCCCCCAGCGAAGCGCAGTTCCGTCAGTGGTGCGCCCTGGCCCTGCGCCAGCGCACCGCCGACTCGGAGCTGACCATCCGCCTGGTGGACGAGCCCGAAGGCCGTGAACTGAATCACACCTGGCGCCAAAAGGACTACGCGACCAACGTGCTGTCCTTTCCCGCCGACGTGCCGGATGAGTTACTGGATATCCCGTTACTGGGCGACCTGGTGATCTGCGTCGAAGTGGTCGAGCGTGAGGCGAAGGAACAAGGCAAGGAACTTGAAGCCCACTGGGCCCATCTAGTCATCCACGGCTGCTTGCATCTCTTGGGTTACGACCATATAGACGATGACGAAGCCTGCGAAATGGAAACACTGGAACAAACGTTGCTTGCTGAACTGGGTCACCCTGATCCGTATGCAGACGACGAAAACTGAAACTACACATAACTGACACAACAAAGGATTTAGAGTAATCGCTATGAGCGAAGACCGATCGAGCAACGGGCAGAAGTCATGGCTGGGTAAACTGACCCAGGCTTTTGCCCACGAGCCGAAAAACCGCCAGGAGCTGCTGGAGCTGCTGCGCGAGGCCCATCAGAACAAGTTGCTGGACAGCGAAGCGCTGGCCATCGTCGAAGGCGCCATCCAGGTGGCTGACCTGCAGGTACGGGACATCATGGTCCCGCGCTCGCAGATGATCAGCATCAAGGCGACCCAGACCCCACGGGAATTCCTCCCGGCCGTGATCGACTCGGCGCACTCGCGCTACCCGGTGATCGGTGAAAGCCATGACGACGTCATGGGCGTCCTGCTGGCCAAGGACCTGCTGCCACTGATCCTCAAGGAGAACGGCGACAGCTTCAACATCAAGGACTTGCTGCGCCCGGCCACCTTCGTGCCTGAATCCAAGCGCCTGAATGTGCTGCTGCGCGAGTTCCGCGCCAACCACAATCACATGGCCATTGTGATCGACGAATACGGCGGCGTGGCCGGTCTTGTGACCATCGAAGACGTGCTTGAGCAAATCGTCGGCGACATCGAAGACGAACACGACGTCGAAGAAGACAGCTACATCAAGCCGCTGCCCAGCGGTGATTTCCTGATCAAGGCGCTGACGCCGATCGAGAACTTCAACGAGTTCTTCGACAGCGAATTCTCCGACGATGAGTTCGATACCGTGGGCGGTTTGGTGATGAGTGCGTTCGGGCACCTGCCAAAACGTAACGAAACCACCGAGATTGGCGCTTATCGCTTTCGCATCTTGAATGCCGACAGTCGCCGCATTCACTTGATCCGCCTGACACCTATTGCCCGCTAAGGACTGATATGCGCCGTCTGATTGCACCCGGCTGGCCCGGTAACCTGCTGGCCGCGGTGGCTGGCGCCGTCACTACCCTGGCGCTGGCGCCCTTCGATCTGTGGCCATTTGCGCTGCTGGCCGTCGGGCTGTTCTACGTCGGCCTGCGCGAGCTGACGCCACGCCAGGCCCTGGGCCGTGGTTGGTGCTTCGGTTTCGGCCTGTTTGGCGCCGGTACCAGCTGGATCTACTACAGCATCCACCATTTCGGCGGTGCTTCGGTGTTGCTGGCTGGCTTTTTGATGCTGCTGTTTACCGCCGCCATTGCCTGGTTCTTCGCCCTGCCCGCTTGGCTGTGGGCACGCTGGCTGCGTCGTAATGAGGCGCCGGTGGCCGATGCGCTGACCTTTGCGGCGCTGTGGGTTGGCCAGGAAGCGTTTCGTGGTTGGTTCCTGACGGGTTTCCCTTGGCTGTACTCCGGTTACAGCCAACTCGATGGCCCGCTCACCGGCCTGGCGCCACTGGGCGGCATGTGGCTGATCTCCTTTGCCCTGGCGCTGACGGCTGCCGTGCTGTGCAACTTGCCACGCCTGCTGGCAAGCAAGCGCAACGGCTTCATCGGCGCAGGCTTGGTGTTGTTGGTTGCACCCTGGGCCATCGGCCTGGCGCTCAAGCATCATGCCTGGACCTCGCCCTCCGGCGCACCGCTGACCGTGGCGGCGATTCAGGGCAATGTCGAACAAAGCATGAAGTGGGACCCCGCGCAGATCGACGCGCAGTTGGCGCTGTACCGCGACATGAGCTTCAGCTCCAAGCCGGTAGACCTGCTGGTATGGCCGGAAACCGCGGTGCCGGTGCTCAAGGAATCCGTCGAAGGTTACCTGGGCATGATGGGCAAGTTTGCCGCCGACCGGCACACCGCGCTGATCACCGGCGTACCGATCCGCCAGGAAGTGCACCACCAGAAGCGCTACTTCAACGGCATCACCGTGGTGGGCGAAGGCGAAGGCACTTACCTCAAGCAAAAACTGGTGCCTTTTGGTGAGTACGTGCCGTTGCAAGACATGCTGCGCGGGCTGATCGCTTTCTTTGACCTGCCGATGTCGGACTTCGCCCGCGGCCCGTCCGATCAGGCGATGCTGCAGGCCAAGGGTTATCAGATTGCGCCGTTCATTTGCTATGAAGTGGTGTACCCGGAATTCGCCGCAGGCCTGTCGGCCCAGAGCGATTTACTGCTGACCATCAGCAACGACACCTGGTTCGGCCGCTCCATTGGCCCGCTGCAACACCTGCAAATGGCGCAGATGCGTGCGTTGGAGGCTGGTCGCTGGATGATCCGCGCCACCAACAATGGCGTGACCGGCCTGATCAACCCGTTCGGGCAGATCACCGCGCAGATCCCGCAGTTTGAACGCGGGATTCTCTACGGCGAAGTGGTGCCGATGCACAACCTGACGCCGTACCTGCAATGGCGCTCGTGGCCGTTGATCATTGTGTGCCTGGGCTTGTTCGGCTGGGCGCTGCTGGCGGGGCGGATGTCGAAAACGGTCTAACGAACGGCATAAGACCAATGTGGGAGCTGGCTTGTGTGGGAGCGGGCTTGCTCGCGAATACGGTGTATCAGTTAACGAATAAGCTGACTGACACACCGCTTTCGCGAGCAAGCCCGCTCCCACATGAACCGCTTTCCACATTTGGAATTGCGGCGTTATCGGTAAAACACCCGATACCCCACCTGCCCCACCGCCTCATTGATCAACTGCCCGCTGCGCCACACCGACACGAACTCCGGCATCCAGCCGCCCAGTGGCCGCGCATTGTCCACGCCCAAAAAGCCCACCGGCCCCGGCACTACGGCAAAGCCGGCCTTCTCGAAGCTCCACACCGCACGCGGCATATGCCAGGCCTGGGTCACTACCACCACGCGCTTGATGCCTTGCGGCAACAGGATGTCGGCGCTCATCTGCGCGTTTTCCCAAGTGGTGCGGCTGCGCTCTTCTTTCCAGCGCACGGTGACGCCGAAGTCATCCTGCATCGACACCGCCATCAGCTCGGCCTCGCTGGGAGGCGTGCCGTAGTGCAAGCCGCCGCTGGTCAGCACCGGCAAGCCAGAGGCCTTGGCCAGACGCGCGGCATAACGCTGGCGCTCAAGCCCTGTACCGGTGGGTTGATCGGTGCCCCACGCAGGGTCGCCGCGCTCACGCCCAGAACCCAACACCACAATTGCATCGGCGCGCTGGGCCAGCGTCGCCCATTCTTCACGGGCCAACGGTGGCTCGGTCTCCAAGGCATGCGCGCCCCATTGCACCATCACCGGCAGGCTGATCAACCACAGCCCGCCGAACCCTACGGCAAAGCAGCAGCCGGCCAGGCGCGGGCGACTTTTACGCAACCACCAGGCAAGCGCCAGCAGCAGCAAAAAAAGTCCGGGCGGCAAGAGCAATTGTTTAATGAAATAACGAAAAGGCATCGGGCATCTCCAAAGATGCCCGAAGCCTAGATGCAACGGGGTTCAGCGACAATCTTTACCAACCTGTTTCGAGATGACTCAAAGGTTAACGTGGTGCTCCACGTTTACCTTGCGGCCCGACGTTTGTCGGGACCGCGAGCCGCAGACACATCTTTCAGCCAGATCACCTTGGCCGAACGCAAAGGCTCTTGGGCGGGCGGGGCAGCCCGTTCCTCGGAGGCACGGTGGTGATTCAATTCCAGGTAGCCCTTGATCAATTCAAGTTCAGCCTGGCTCAAGCCTCGCAACTCCAGCTCCAGAGGCCGCTCATCAAGCAATCGGCCTGCGGTTCTTGCGGCATCCAATGCCCGACCCAAACGGTCGATCAGTCCTTCATACAATTGCGGTTTCATTAAAGTTCGCTGCGATTCAACCATCCCCTCACCTCATTGAAGATAAGACTCACTCCCCAATAAACAGCGTAGTCCCCGTGGCTGCGCCTGCCTCGCGCCGCGACAGACGGCCCTCGCCGCGCAATCAGGGTTTCCCTCGATAGAGTGGGGTCATGTATGCTACGGCGCTTCCTGTAACTCCACTTCCCGCAGGGTTTGGGCACGGACGCGCCGCTTTTTGGTGTCGATCAACCTGAATGTTGTACCGAAGAGGATTAGGCCACCCCTATTCAGTTCAAAAGTAGCCATGCACGAACAATATCAGCCCCGTGAAATAGAAAATGCCGCCCAAACCTTCTGGGACGAGCAAAAGTCCTTTGAAGTCAGTGAACAGCCAGGCAAGGAGACTTACTACTGCCTATCGATGTTCCCTTACCCCAGCGGCAAGCTACACATGGGGCACGTGCGTAACTACACCATCGGCGACGTAATTTCCCGCTACCAGCGCATGCTCGGCAAAAATGTCCTGCAACCTATGGGTTGGGACGCCTTCGGCATGCCGGCGGAAAACGCCGCGATGAAAAACAACGTGGCGCCCGCCAAGTGGACCTACGAAAACATCGCCTACATGAAAACCCAGCTGCGCAGCCTGGGCCTGGCGGTGGACTGGTCCCGCGAAGTGACCACCTGCAAGCCGGACTACTACCGCTGGGAACAGTGGCTGTTCACGCGCCTGTTCGAAAAAGGCGTGATCTACCGTAAAAACGGTACCGTGAACTGGGACCCGATCGACCAGACCGTACTGGCCAACGAGCAAGTCATCGACGGTCGCGGCTGGCGTTCCGGCGCGGTGATCGAAAAGCGCCAGATCCCCATGTACTACTTCAAGATCACGGCCTACGCCGATGAACTCTTGTCGAGCCTCGATGACATGCCGGGCTGGCCTGAACAGGTCAAGACCATGCAGCGTAACTGGATCGGCAAATCCAAAGGCATGGAAGTGCAGTTCCCGTACAACGTCGATTCGATCGGCGAAGCCGGCGCACTCAAAGTCTTCACCACCCGCCCTGATACCCTGATGGGCGCGACTTACGTCGCCGTGGCCGCCGAGCACCCGCTGGCCACCCAGGCCGCACAGAACAATCCTGAGCTGCAAGCGTTCATCGCCGAATGCAAAGGCGGCAGCGTGGCCGAAGCCGACGTTGCCACCCAAGAGAAAAAAGGCCTGCCGACCGGCCTGTTCGTCGAGCACCCACTGACGGGCGAAAAACTGCCGGTGTGGGTCGCCAACTACGTGCTGATGCACTACGGCGATGGCGCAGTCATGGCTGTGCCGGCTCATGACGAGCGTGATTTCGAGTTCGCCACCAAGTACAGCCTGCCGATCAAATCCGTGGTGCGTACCAGTTCCGGCGAGACCAACCCGGCCCCGTGGCAAGACGCCTACGGCGAGCACGGCACGCTGATCAACTCCGGTGAATTCGACGGCCTGGACTTCCAGGGTGCGTTCGACGCCATCGAAGTTGCCTTGATCAAGAAGAACCTCGGTGCCTCGCGCACCCAGTTCCGCCTGCGCGACTGGGGCATCAGCCGCCAGCGCTACTGGGGCTGCCCGATCCCGATCATCCACTGCGAAACCTGCGGTGACGTGCCGGTGCCGCAAGACCAGTTGCCGGTGGTCTTGCCTGAAGATGTGGTGCCCGATGGCGCCGGTTCGCCATTGGCGCGCATGCCCGAGTTCTACGCGTGCACGTGCCCTAAATGCGGCGCACCTGCCAAGCGTGAAACCGACACCATGGACACCTTCGTCGAGTCCTCGTGGTATTACGCCCGCTACGCCTCGCCACACTATGAAGGCGGCCTGGTAGAAAAATCCGCAGCCGACCACTGGTTGCCGGTGGATCAATACATCGGCGGCATCGAACACGCGATTCTTCACCTGCTCTACGCGCGCTTCTTCCACAAGCTGATGCGCGACGAAGGCCTGGTGAGTTCCGACGAGCCGTTCAAGAACCTGCTGACCCAAGGCATGGTAATCGCCGAGACTTACTATCGCCGCGAAGCCAATGGCGCCTACACCTGGTTCAACCCGGCGGACGTCGAACTTGAGCGTGACAGCAAAGCCAAGGTAATCAGCGCCAAGCTGAAATCCGACGGCCTGCCGGTTGAAATCGGTGGCACCGAGAAGATGGCCAAGTCCAAGAACAACGGCGTTGACCCACAGTCGATGATCGATCAGTTCGGCGCCGATACCTGCCGCCTGTTCATGATGTTCGCCTCGCCGCCCGACATGAGCGCCGAATGGTCCGACTCCGGGGTTGAAGGTTCGCACCGCTTCCTCAAGCGCGTCTGGCGCCTGGCGCACGCCCATGTCAGCCAGGGTTTGCCGGGCAAACTGGACGTGGCGTCGCTGAGCGATGAGCAAAAAGCCATCCGTCGCAGCACCCACCTGGCCATCCGCCAGGCCAGCCAGGACGTGGGCCAGAACCACAAGTTCAACACCGCCATCGCCCAGGTGATGACGCTGATGAACGTGCTGGAAAAAGCCCCGCAAGCCACCGAACAGGACCGCGCGCTGGTACAGGAAGGCCTGGAAGCTGTGGTGTTGCTGCTGGCGCCAATCACGCCGCACATCAGCCATGAGCTGTGGAGCCGCCTGGGCCATAGCGATGCGGTCATCGATGCGCTCTGGCCGGTGCAGGATGAAAGCGCGCTGGTGCAGGACACATTGCAACTGGTTATCCAGGTTAACGGTAAACTGCGCGGCCAGATCGACATGCCTGCCAGCGCCAGCCGTGAAGACGTGGAAGCCGCAGCGCGTATCAACGAAAACGTGCTGCGCTTTACCGAAGGCCTGACGATCCGCAAAGTGATCGTAGTGCCGGGCAAACTGGTCAACATCGTCGCCAGCTAATCGGATCGGGCGCAGGGCTTGAGCCCTGCGCCGAACTAAACCTTTAAGGCCTCGATAAGGCCAACATGGTTTCAAGGGGAGCAACAAAATGATCAAACGCAATTTGCTGGTGATGGGCCTCGCTGTGCTGCTGAGCGCTTGCGGCTTCCAGCTGCGTGGCACCGCCACCAATGAACTGAGCATCAAGGAACTCGACGTCAGCGCGCGCAACGCCTACGGCGATACCTTGACCCAACTGCGCCAGACCCTGGAAAGCAGCGGTGTACGCGTGGGCTCCGGCGCCACTTACAAACTGAACCTGGTGGACGAGAAAGAAACCCAGCGTAACCTCAGCTACGCCAGTGCCGGCCGTGCGTCGGACATTGAGCTGAACACCCTGGTCGTCTATGAACTGCAAGGTCGCGACCACCTGCCATTGATGGGTGACAAGATTGAAGTGCAGAAAGTTGTCAGCCACGATGGTAACAACCTGGTGGGCTCGGACTCGGAGATCATCCAGGTTCGCAAGGAAATGCGTCGCGAGCTGATCCAGCGCCTGATGATTCGCCTGCAACAGCTGACGCCGGAAAAACTCGCCGCCTTGCAGCTGACCGCCGACAACAAGGCCAAGGCTGACGCCGACGCCCTGAAAGCTGCGCAGGAATACGAAGACAACACGCCGAAACAATCGCCTGCCGAAGTCCCTGTCGAGTAAGCCAGACGGGGCGCCCCTGGCGCCCCGTTCGCCCCGCCTATGAAACTTGCCCCCGCCCAACTCGCCAAGCACCTGCAAGGTGGCCTTGCGCCTGTGTATATCGTCAGCGGTGATGACCCGTTGCTGTGCCAGGAGGCGGCCGACGCGATTCGCAGCGCCGCACGCCGGCAAGGCTTCGATGAACGCCAGGTGTTCAGCGCCGACGCCAGTTTCGACTGGGGCACGCTGCTGCAAGCCGGTGCGAGCATGTCGTTGTTCGCCGAGAAACGCCTGCTGGAACTGCGCCTGCCTTCGGGCAAGCCCGGCGACAAGGGCGCGGCGGCGTTGATGGAATACTGCTCACGCCCCGCTGAGGACACGGTGCTGCTAATCAGCTTGCCCAAGCTCGATGGCAGCGCGCAGAAAACCAAGTGGGGCAAGGCGCTGGTAGAAGGCCCGCAAACCCAGTTCATTCAGATCTGGCCAGTGGACAGCAACCAGCTGCCGCAGTGGATACGTCAGCGCCTGTCGCAATCAGGGCTGTCGGCAACGCAAGATGCCGTCGAGCTGATCGCCGCCAGGGTCGAGGGCAACCTGCTTGCCGCCGCCCAGGAGATCGAAAAGCTCAAGCTGATGGCCGAAGACGGGCAGATCACCGTCGAAACCGTCCAGGGCGCAGTCGCTGATAGCGCGCGCTTTGATGTGTTCGGGTTGGTGGACGCGATTCTCAATGGCGAACCCGCCCACGCCCTGCGCATGCTCGAAGGCTTGCGCGGCGAAGGCGTGGAACCCCCGGTGATTCTGTGGGCGCTGGCTCGAGAGCTGCGAGTGTTGGCCAATATTGCCCTGCAATACAGCCAAGGCACGCCGCTGGACAAGTGCTTCAGCCAGGCCAGGCCGCCGGTGTGGGACAAGCGCAAACCCCTGATGAGCAAAGCCCTGCAACGCCATTCGGCGCAACGCTGGGCGCAGCTGTTGCTGGAAGCGCAGCGCATCGACGCGCAGATCAAAGGCCAGGCGGCGGGCTCGCCGTGGATGAGCCTGAGCCGTTTGTCACTGTTGATGTCTGGCCAACGTCTGACACTGCCTGCCGAATAACCCCCTCTCTCGTAAGCACCACAGTCCCAATGTGGGAGCGGGCTTGCTCGCGAATGCGGTGTATCAGTCAACAAACTCAGTGACTGACACAACCCATTCGCGAGCAAGCCCGCTCCCACATTTAGATCCCGTTTACACTTCTTGAAACTCGCCGGGCTTTACAGCCGCGCCACTTCGGCAGATGATTTGCACCGCTTCACCCCACCTCAAGAGAGCAATGAACATGAGCAAAAAGCCATCCAAGCATGGCCCCAACAAGGCCAAATCCATCATCGCCCAGCCACTGTTCCGCAGCCGTCAGGAACGCGCCGGCAAGGGCAAAGGCAGCTACCGCCGCGAAGCCTTCCAGTCTAATAGCTGGGAGGCTTCTTACTTTCTGGCTGCCTGAAGGCAAGTGCCCCTCCGGCATGATAAGGTCGGTACTTGATTTGTAATCCCTGGACCTGTGCATGCCCTCTAGCCTTTCCCGTCGTTGGCACCTTCGCCAACTGATCGCTGCCTCCAGCCTCATTCTGCTTGTCGCCTGCGCCGAGAAACCCACCGCCGCGGACGCGCAACCCCTGCCAAAGCTCCAGACCGTGCCGGCCGTCGCGCCTGCCGTGGTCCCCCCTTTGGCCGTGGACAATCTTGATATCCAGCCGACCCAGACCTTTGCCGAATGGCAGGCTGGCTTTCGTGCGCAAGCCCTGAGCGCGGGGATCACCCCCGCCGTCTTCGATAACGCCTTTGCCGGCGTGACGCCCGACATGGCAGTGATTCGCGCCGATCGCAGCCAACCGGAATTTTCCCGCCCGGTATGGGAATACCTCGACGGTGCCCTGTCGCCGGTACGCGTGCGTAATGGCCAAGCCTTGCTGATCAAGTACGCCGATATCCTGCAACGCATCGAAGAGCGTTATGGCGTTGACCGCCAGGCACTGGTTTCGGTGTGGGGCATGGAAAGCAACTTTGGCCAGTTCCAGGGCAATAATTCGGTGATCCGATCGCTCGCGACCCTGGCCTATGAAGGCCGCCGCCCGGCGTTCGCCCAGGCGCAACTGCTGGCGGCGCTGCAGATCATCCAGCACGGCGATATCTCTGCCGACCAGATGAAAGGTTCGTGGGCCGGGGCCATGGGCCAGACCCAGTTCATCCCGACCACCTACAACACCCATGCCGTGGATTTCGATGGCGACGGTCGCCGCGATATTTGGAACAGCCCGGGCGACGCCCTGGCCTCCACTGCGCACTACCTGCAAAGCTCCGGCTGGCAGCGTGGCCAGCCGTGGGGCTTTGAGGTGAAACAACTGCCGGCGAACTTCGATTACGCCCTGGCCGACGGCGGCATCCGCAAGAGCGTTGGCGAGTGGATGAGACTCGGCATTCAGCTGCCACCTGGCGCGAGCATGCCACCCAACGTCGAACAACTGTCTGCCGCCCTGCTGCTGCCGGCCGGCTATCGTGGCCCGGCATTCCTGGTGCTGGATAACTTCCGCGCGATCCTCAAGTACAACAACTCATCGTCCTACGCGCTGGCCGTGGGCCTGCTCTCTGAGCGGTTTGCTGGCGGTGGTGTGATTCGTGGCGATTGGCCCAAGGATGAGCTGCCGCTGAGTCGCTCTCAGCGCATCGATTTACAAACGGTGCTCAGCGCCAAGGGTTATGACGCGGGCAACCCGGACGGGATTATCGGCGCCAACACGCGCAAGGCGATTCGGGCGGCGCAGCAGTCGTTGGGTTGGCCCGCGGATGGGTATCCGACGGTGAAGCTGCTGGAGTCGTTGCAGAGCCGCTGAGGACACGATCGTTCCCACGCGCTGCGTGGGAATGCCGCCTTGGACGCTCTGCGTCTGCTCTTGAGGGGGTGACGCGGAGCGTCACAGGATGCATTCCCACGCAGAGCGTGGGAACGATCGACTCTCAGGGCTTGAACACTACATCCTGCTCCAACACCAACTGCTGCTCCCCCGCATCCAACCGCACCAGCGCGCCCAGCGGCAGCGTCAGGTTCGGGTCGCAGTGCCCACTGCGCCAGCCGGATAACACCGGAATACACAGCGGCTCGAAGGTCTGTTTGAGCAGCCGCTCCAACGCCGCCTTGTCCACACCCGATACATCCCCGACCAGCACACCGGCGACCTGGCACAGCTTGCCCGCCAGGCGCAAATGGGTCAGCAGCCGGTCTATTCGGTAGAGCGGCTCGTTGACGTCTTCGATAAACAGAATGATGCCTTCCGCGTCGATCTCAAACGCCGTGCCCATCACCGCTGCAATCATCGACAGGTTGCCACCGAGCAAACGCCCGCAGGCGATACCCGGCTCAATCGTGGTCAGCGGGTAAGCAACCGGGTGTGCCAGCACGCTGCACTCGCTCAGTTGCCCGCGCAGCATGCTGAACAACGATGACTCGGTGGGCTGCTGTTTGTCACCGAGCAGGTCAGCGTTGAGCATTGGCCCATGAAAGGTCACAAAACCCGCGTAGCGGTTGATGGCCAGGTGCAATGCGGTGATGTCGCTGTACCCCACAAATGGCTTGGGGTTGGCACCAATCAGGTCGAAATCGAGCGTGTCCAGTAATCGCGGGGTGCCATAACCGCCCCGCAGGCAGAAGATGGCATCGATTTCGGGATCGGCAAACGCCCCATGCAAATCGCGCAGGCGCACCTCGTCGCTGCCGGCCAGGTAGCCATCGCGCTCATACACACCGGGAAATATGCGCAGCTCATGGCCACGGGCGCGCATCCACTGGCCGGCTTTTACAACATCCAGTGCGGCAGGGCCGGCGGGAGCGATCAGGCCAATGACGCCTTCGGGGCGCAGGGCAGGCACGGCAGCCGAGAGTTGAGTCGTCATCCATGGTTCTCCGTGGTTGGATACCCAGGCACTCTAGCCAGTGATGGTTGCAAACAGAAGGGAGAAAAGGAGGGAAACTCTGTAGGAGCAGTTCGGCTGCTCCTACAGAGGGAAAGCGCTTACGAAACCAGGCTCGCCTTGACCAGCTTGGCTTGCTCATCGGCGTGGTACGAGGAACGTACCAGCGGGCCCGAAGCCACGTTCTTGAAGCCCATCTTGTAACCTTCCTCGGCGAACCAGGCGAAGGTGTCCGGGTGCACGAAACGCTGCACCGGCAAGTGGCTGCGCGACGGTTGCAGGTACTGGCCCAGGGTCAGCATGTCGATGTCGTGTTCGCGCATGCGCTTCATGACTTCGATGACTTCCTCGTCGGTCTCGCCCAAGCCCAGCATCAGGCCGGATTTGGTCGGGATGTGCGGCATCATCTGCTTGAATTTTTGCAGCAGGGTCAGCGACCACTGGTAGTCCGAACCCGGACGCGCGGCCTTGTACAGGCGTGGCACGGTTTCCAGGTTGTGGTTGAACACATCCGGAGGCTCGGCCGCGGTAATTTCCAGCGCGACGTCCATGCGGCCGCGGTAGTCCGGCACCAGGGTTTCGAGCATCACGTTCGGCGACAGCTTGCGGATCTCGCGGATGCAGTCGGCAAAGTGCTGGGCACCGCCGTCACGCAGGTCGTCGCGGTCTACGGAAGTGATCACCACGTATTTGAGTTTCAGGTCGGCAATGGCAATCGCCAGGCTTTCCGGCTCGTTGACGTCCAGCGGCTTCGGCCGACCGTGGCCAACGTCGCAGAACGGGCAACGACGGGTGCAGATGTCACCCATGATCATGAAGGTGGCGGTGCCGCCGGAGAAGCACTCGCCCAGGTTCGGGCAGGAGGCTTCTTCGCAAACACTGTGCAGCTTGTGTTTGCGCAGCAGGGCCTTGATACGGTCGACTTCCGGCGAAACCGGGATGCGCACGCGGATCCAGTCGGGCTTCTTCGGCAGTTCGGTGGTCGGGATGATTTTCACCGGGATGCGTGCAACCTTCTCGGCGCCGCGCAGCTTGACGCCGGCTTCGACCTTGGCACGCGGGGCCGGGGCCGGACGCTCGGTGATGTCCAGCGTCGGGATCATGGTTTGCACTGCATCAGTAGTCATAATCAGTCGATTCCGCCCGTAAGGGTCGTCTGCTCAGCATAGTCGAGGTGTTTGACGAGCTGCGCACGCAGCCGGGCACTTACCTCGGCAAATTTAATCGGTGTGGCGTGGTCGCTCAGTTGCGTCATCGCCAGCCCGGCGTAACCGCACGGGTTGATGCGCCGAAACGGCGCCAGGTCCATGTCCACATTCAGGGCCAGGCCATGAAAGGAGCAACCATGGCGAATGCGCAAACCGAGGGAGGCGATTTTCGCGCCGTCCACGTATACACCGGGTGCATCGGGCTTGGCCGCGGCGGTGACGCCGCAACTGGCCAACAGCTCGATCAGGCAAGCCTCCATGCGGCTTACCAGGTCACGTACGCCAAAACCCAGCTTGCGCACGTCCAGCAGCAAATAGGCCACCAGCTGACCAGGGCCATGGTAAGTCACTTGGCCACCTCGGTCGACCTGCACCACCGGAATATCACCCGGCAGCAGCAAGTGCTCAGCCTTGCCGGCCTGGCCCTGGGTGAAGACCGGCGGGTGTTCCACCAGCCAGATTTCATCCGAGGCCGAGGTGCCGCGCTCGTTGGTGAAGCGCTGCATGGCATGCCAGACCGGCTCGTAGGCCATCTGGCCGAGCTCGCGAAAGCCCAGAACCTGTGACATCACAACACCATGTGTACGAAGCCGGTGGCCCGCAGTTCACTGTTGATGTCGTAGAGCTGGTCTTGACCGGTCGCAACGATGTGCAACTGGATCGTGGTGTACTTACCGTTGGAGCTCAAACGCTCGTCCACCCGGTTGTCGTTGATCGTCGCGTGTTTACGCACGATCTCGAGAATCTTGTCTTTGTTGCCCACACCGGTATCGCTGATCACCTTGACGGGATAGTCCACGTTGGGGAATTCGATCTTTGGCGCCTTTACTTCTACTTCTTTATCGGTCATGGCAGAACAGCCTCGTAAGCGCTAAGCCGTGGCGACGGGCAAAGCCCCGCGCTGGATCAACGCGGGGCTTTGCAGGTGCGCACAATCAGTTGAACAAGCCGTAGAAGAATAGACGGATGCTATCCCACACGCGGCGGAAGATACCACCTTCGTCAACGGCGTCCAGTGCGATCAGGTCGGCGCTGTGCACCACCTTGTCGTCCAGCTTCACTTCGACTTTACCGATCACGTCACCCTTGGCGATTGGAGCTACCAATTGCGGGTTCATGGTCATGCTGGCAGCAAGCTTTTTCAGCTGGCCCTTAGGCATGGTCAGGGTCAGGTCATCGGCCAGGCCGGCCTTGACTTGATGGGTCGCGCCTTTCCATACCGGGGCTTGAGCCAGCTCAGCGCCCTTCTGGTAGAAGGTCTGGGTTTCGAAGAAGCGGAAGCCGTACGTCAGCAGTTTTTGCGTCTCCGCCGCACGGGCCTGCTCGCTGTTGGTGCCAAATACCACGGCGATCAGGCGCTGGCCGTCACGTACAGCCGAGGACACCATGCAGTAGCCGGCTTCTTCGGTGTGGCCGGTTTTCAGACCGTCGACGGTCTTGTCACGCCACAGCAGCAGGTTGCGGTTAGGCTGCTTGATGTTGTTCCAGAAGAATTCCTTCTGGGAGTAGATCGCGTAGTGCACCGGGTCGACACGGATGATCGCGCGAGCCAGCAGGGCCATGTCATGAGCCGACGAGTAGTGCTCCGGGTTCGGCAGGCCGGTCGGGTTCATGAAGTGGCTGTTGGTCATGCCCAGGTCGCCGGCGGTCTTGTTCATCAAGTCGGCGAACGCGTCTTCGCTGCCGGCGATGTGCTCGGACAGGGCCACGCTGGCGTCGTTACCGGACTGGATGATGATGCCGTGCAGCAGGTCGCTCACGGTAACTTGCGAACCAACCTTGATGAACATCCGCGAACCGCCGGTGCGCCAGGCGTTTTCGCTGACGGTAACCGGGTCATTCTCGCCGATCTGGCCGCGACGGATTTCCAGGGTCGCGATGTAGGCCGTCATCAGCTTGGTCAGGCTGGCCGGGGGCAGGCGCTGGTCACCGTTGTTCTCGACCAGCACGTTGCCGCTGGCGGCATCCATGAGGACCCAGGCCTTGGCGGCCAATTGCGGGGAAGCTGGCACCATTTCAACCGCCCAGGCGGCCGGGGTGATGATCAGCGAAAGAAGCAGGCACGTGCGTTTGGCTAAGGTGGTGATGTTCATCCGTCTCTCGAAATTGCTTATGGAAACTTGCCCTCGCGGGCAAAACTATTCAGACAGCCCGCTGCCAGACTGTCGCGTGTTCGGTTGCCCGCTCACCCCTTGCCCCTGGGTTTTTATTGTTCAACGAGCCAACAACCTCGGTTCAGGCGAACCTGAACCATCAATCCTTTACTTATTCAGCAGTGACGACGCTGGGTTGCCCCAGGTTGGCCAGGCGCACACTGTTCTGTACTTGCGCCACTTCGCTTGGCGAACCAATCGGCCCCATGCGAACACGGTGCAGGGTTTGCTGGTTACGCACGATGGAGCTGATAAATACGGGCGCGCTGACCATGCCGCTGAGCTTGGACCTTAACAGTTCTGCCGCATCCGGGTTGGCGAAAGCGCCGACCTGCAGGTACTGGCCACCCACTGTAGATGCCCCTGGCGCTGCATGCGGCACCACCACTGTGTCCGGTGCGTGCTGCGCCGGTGGCGGTGTCCACTGCTCGATCTTGCCCGTCGAGGCGGTCACTTGCGGTTGCGGGGTTTGTGGCTCGTTGAGCATCAAGGGTGCCGGTTTGCCACGCTGAGCCCAGTACTGCGCCGGGTCGATACCTTCAACTTTCACACGCGCGGTGCCGGTTTCGGCATAACCGAGTTTCTTCGCGGCGGCGTAGGACAAGTCGATGATCCGGTCCGAATAGAACGGCCCACGGTCGTTGACCCGCAGGATCACCGTGCGGTGGTTGTCCAGGTTGGTCACGCGTACATAGCTGGGCAGCGGCAAAGTCTTGTGGGCCGCGCTCATGCCGTACAGGTCATACACTTCGCCGTTGGCGGTGTTCTGGCCATGGAATTTGGTGCCATACCAGGACGCCGTGCCCGTTTGCGAGTAGGTCTTGGATTCCTGCAGCGGGAAGTAATTCTTGCCCAGCACGGTATACGGGTTGGCCTTGTAAGGCCCGGTGTGCAGGGTCGGCGTGGCATCCGGGATCTTCGATACATCGACATCCCACCACGGCGCGCCGTCTTTGTGCGCGCGGTTGATGTCCAGGCCCGGCTGGGCGCGCACGATAGCCCCGCCCTTCGGCGCCGGAGCACGGCTGGTGGTGGAGGAACAACTGACAACCAGCAAGGACAACGCGGCGAACGCCACCAGCTTGAGCGGTTTTTGGAACGGCGATACCCGCATTACTTGTTGCCCCGTGCTTGGACCAGCATGTCTGACAGCTGATGCACGGCCATGGCGTACATCACACTGCGGTTATAACGCGTGATTGCGTAAAAATTCTTCAGGCCCATCCAGTATTCCGGGCCGTTTGCGCCTTCGAGGCGGAACGCCGTCACCGGCATATCATCGCGTGGCGCATTCTGACTCGACCAGCCCAGCGCTCGCAACTCCCCGACGGTCTTGACCGGCTCAATACCTTGGGTCAAACCTTCGTCGGCGCGCTCGCCGGTGACATCGGCGCGGATCACCACCGGTTCGCCAGCCACCCAGCCATGGCGCTTGAAGTAGCTGGCCACGCTGCCGATGGCATCGTCCGGGTTGCTCCAGATATTGATGTGACCGTCACCGTCGAAGTCCACCGCATAGGCACGGAAACTGCTCGGCATAAACTGCGGCAGGCCCATCGCACCGGCGTAGGAGCCCTTGAGCGTCAACGGGTCGACCTGTTCTTCCCGGGCCAGCAGCAGGAATTCACGCAGCTCCTTGCGGAAAAACTCGGCACGCGGCGGGTAATCGAAGCCCAGGGTCGACAAGGCGTCGATCACCCGGTAACTGCCGGTGTTGCGCCCGTAGAAGGTTTCGATACCGATGATGGCGACGATAACCTGGGCGGGCACGCCGTATTCCTGCTCGGCGCGCGCCAGTACCGCTTCGTGCTGGCGCCAGAAGTCCACGCCACGCGCCACGCGGGCGTCGGTGAGGAACATCGGGCGGTAGTCTTTCCACTGTTTGACGCGCTCGGCGGGACGCGAGATCGCATCAAGGATCGCCTGCTTGCGCTGGGCTTCACGGAACACGCCCATCAGCTGTTCACCGGCAAAACCGTAGTCGCGGGTCATTTCACCGACAAATTCGGCGACCTGGGGTGAACCATCGTAGTCACCGGCCTGCACCTCTTGCGTCGCGCCCAGGAGCCCAATCAGGCCCATCCAGGACGCGTGCCGAGTCGCCCAGCCGCGCATTACTTGCATTGACATCTTCACCTTATTCAAACCTGCGCGATCCACTTGCGATGCGTGTGAATCGACATCAAAACCCCAAACGCTGACATCAATGTCACCAGCGAAGTTCCGCCGTAGCTAATGAACGGCAACGGCACCCCAACCACCGGCAACAGGCCACTGACCATACCGATGTTGACGAAAACGTAAACAAAAAAAGTCATGGTCAGGCTGCCGGCGAGCAACTTGCCGAACAGCGTCTGCGCCTGGGCGGTAATCACCAGGCCGCGACCAATCAACAACACATAGATCAGCAACAGGGCGCAAATGCCCACCAGGCCGAACTCTTCGCCCAATACCGCAATAATGAAGTCGGTGTGGCTCTCGGGCAAAAAGTCCAGATGCGACTGCGTGCCCAGCAACCAGCCCTTACCAAATACGCCACCGGAACCGATGGCCGCCTTGGACTGGATAATGTTCCAGCCAGTGCCCAGCGGGTCGCTTTCCGGGTCAAGGAAGGTCAGGATCCGCTGCTTCTGGTAGTCGTGCATAAAGAAGAACCACATCGCCACGGCGACTGGGATAGCGGCGGCCAGCACGCTGAGGATCCAGCGCCAACGCAGCCCCCCCATAAACAGCACGAACGCGCCGCCCGCGAGGATCAGCAGCGAGGTGCCGAGGTCGGGCTGGCGCACGATCAAGATAAACGGCACGCCGATCAGGATAAGGCTCACCCCCACGTGCTTGAGTTGCGGCGGCAAGGTGCGCTTGGACAGGTACCAGGCGATGGTCGCCGGCATCAGGATCTTGAGGAATTCCGAGGGCTGGAAGCGAATCACCCCAGGTATGTTGATCCAGCGCGTCGCGCCCATCGCGTTGTGGCCCATGACATCCACCACCACCAGCAGCAATACGCCGACGACATACCCCAAGGGCACCCAGCGCGCCATGAACCGCGGCTCCAATTGGGCGATCACCACCATCGACAACAGACCCAGGCCGAACGACGACGCCTGCTTGATCAGCAAGTCCCAGTTCTTGCCGCTGGCCGAATACAGCACGAACAGGCTGCCGGCCGCCAAGGTCAGCAGCAGGATCAACAACGGGCCATCAATGTGCATGCGCTGCAGCAACGTCGCACGGCGACGCATCACATCCTCACTGGAGAGGATGCGGTCAAAATTACTCTTCACGGGCCGTAACCTCGGTACTTGAAGGGGGGCCGCCATATTCGGGTTTGAGCCTGCCGTCGTCGGCCAACAGCCAGGCGTCCATGATCTGACGCACCACAGGCGCCGCAACGCCGGAGCCGGACTCGCCGTTCTCGACCATCACCGCCACCACGATTTTCGGCGCGTCGGCCGGCGCAAACCCGACAAACAAGGCGTGGTCGCGGTGACGTTCCTGAACCTTGGAGCGGTCGTACTTCTCGCCCTGCTTGATCGCAACCACCTGGGCCGTGCCGCTTTTGCCGGCAATACGGTACTGCGCACCGGCTGCGGCCTTGCGCGCCGTACCACGGGCGCCGTGCATCACTTGCTGCATGCCGTGGTTGACCTTGGCCCAGTCGGACGGGTCGCGCAGCACGATGTCGGGAATCGGGTTTTCATCCACAGGTTTCTGACCTTCGATGGTCTTGGCCAAGTGCGGGCGGTTCCACACGCCTTTGTTGGCCACCAGCGCGGTGGCCTGGGCCAGTTGCAATGGCGTGGCCTGCATATAGCCCTGGCCGATGCCGAGGATCAGGGTTTCACCCGGGAACCACGCCTGGCGACGGGTCGCACGCTTCCACTCCCGCGATGGCATCAGGCCAGGTGATTCTTCGAACATATCCAGGGAGACTTTCTGACCGAGGCCGAACTTGCCCATATAGGCAGACAGCCGATCAATCCCCAGCTTGTGGGCCAGGTCATAAAAATAGGTGTCGTTGGAACGCATGATCGCGGTGTCCAGGTCGACATAGCCGTCACCGGTGCGGTTCCAGTTACGGTATTTGTGATCGTAGTTGGGCAGCATGTAGTAGCCGGGGTCGTACACGCGGCTCGAGGCCGTGACCACACCCGAATCCAGACCGGCAATCGCCACCGCCGGCTTGATGGTCGAACCCGGCGGGTACAGCCCGCGCAGTACGCGGTTGAACAGCGGCCGATCGATGGAATCACGCAACTCGGCATAGGCCTTGAAGCTGATACCGGTCACAAACAGGTTCGGGTCGAAACTCGGCTGGCTGACCATCGCCAGTACTTCGCCAGTGGCCGGGTCAAGCGCCACCACGGCGCCACGACGACCGCCGAGCGCCATCTCCGCGGCTTCCTGCAACTTGATATCCAGGCTCAGCACAATGTCTTTGCCGGGGATCGGGTCGGTGCGCTTGAGCACACGCAGCACGCGGCCACGGGCGTTGGTCTCAACTTCTTCGTAACCCACCTGGCCGTGCAACTCCGGCTCGTAGAAACGCTCGATGCCGGTTTTGCCGATATGGTGGGTGCCGCTGTAATTCACCGGATCGAGGCTTTTCAGCTCTTTCTCGTTGATGCGCCCCATGTAGCCGACCGAGTGCGCGAAGTGTGCCCCTTGCGGGTAATGCCGCACCAACTGCGCCACCACTTCCACACCCGGCAAACGGAACTGGTTCACCGCAATGCGCGCGATCTGTTCTTCATTGAGCTCGAACAGGATCGGCACCGGCTCAAATGGCCGACGCCCCTGTTTCATGCGTTTTTCGAAGATCACGCGGTCTTCCGGCGTCAGTTGCAGCACCTCGACGATCACGTCGAGGACCTGCTGCCAATCGCCGGAACGCTCGCGGGTCATGCTCAGGCTGAAACTGGGCCGGTTGTCTGCTACCACTACGCCATTGCGGTCGAAAATCAACCCGCGGGTCGGCGGGATCGGCTGCACATGCACCCGGTTGTTTTCCGACAACGTGGAGTGATAGTCGTACTGGATCACCTGCAGGTAATACAGGCGCGCAATCAGCACCGCAATCAAACCCACCACCAAAAAAGCGCCAAACACCACGCGCGCGCGTACCAGACGTGCGTCTTTCTCGTGGTCCTTGATGCGGATCGGCTGGGTCATCGGCAATGGCGCAGATTATTTGTGGTAAGGGTGCCCGGACAGAACTGTCCAGGCGCGATACAGCTGTTCACCGATCAGAATCCTTACCAACGGGTGCGGCAACGTGAGTGCCGACAACGACCAGCGCTGGTCCGCCCGCGCGCAGACTTCCGGCGCCAGCCCTTCGGGGCCGCCGACCATGAAGTTGACGGTACGCGAGTCCAGGCGCCAGCGGTCCAGCTCCACCGCCAACTGCTCGGTGCTCCAGGGCTTGCCGTGCACCTCGAGGGTGACGATGCGCTCGTTGGGGCCGACCTTGGCCAGCATGGCTTCGCCTTCCTGACGGATAAAGCGCGCCACGTCGGCATTCTTGCCCCGGGTGTTGAGCGGTATTTCCACCAGCTCCAGCGACAGCTCAGCGGGCAGACGCTTGGCATACTCGTGCCAGCCTTCTTCCACCCACTTGGGCATGCGTGAACCGACAGCGATCAGACGCAGGCGCACAGCCGTTCCTTATTCCTGGTCTTTGTTGAGCTTGTCGAAGTGCGCGTGGCCCACTTCCGGGCTGTGGTGCTTGCCATCCGCCGCACGGCTCTGCTCGGCGCCTTTCCACAGACGCTCCAGGTCGTAGAACTGACGGGCGTTGCTGGTCATCATGTGAACGATCACGTCGTCCATGTCCAGCAGTACCCAGTCGCTGTCGCCCTTGCCTTCTTCACCCAGTGGCTTGACGCCCTGGGCCTTGACGGCTTCGCGAACCTTGTCGAGCATCGCGCCGATCTGGCGGTTGGACGTACCGGTGGCAATGATCATGTAGTCGGTGATGCTTTGCTTGTCGCGCACGTCCAGTACCTGGATGTCCTGGGCTTTAACGTCTTCCAGGGCCGCCACGGCGACTTTTACCAGCTCTTCGCCAGCCAGCTCTGGGCCGGTGTGCGCTTCTACCGGCAGCGGGGCGCTTTTGAAAGTGCCTTTGCGCTTAACTTTGCTTACGTCTTTGTTCGTCATATAAAACTCGTTTTGCTCGTATGTTCGGGCGCTCGCTGCACGAATGTTCGTGCGATCAAGCGCGCCTTTTAGTTCGACGCACGGTAAAGCCCGTGCGCATCGATGTAGGCCAGGACCGCGTCAGGCACCAGGAAACGTACCGACTTCCCGCTGGCCAGCAGTTGACGGATCTGGGTGGCGGACACCGCAAGCGGGGTCTGCCAGACGAATGCAATATTCCCGTTCGGCCCGGTCAGGGCCAAGGGGTCACTTACCGACCGCGCGGCCAGCAGGTTGCGCAAGGCATCCGGCGGTTCGCTGTCGGCATCCGGGCGTTGCAAAACCAGGATGTGGCAATGCTGGAGGAGTTCCTCCCAGCGATGCCAAGAGGGCAGGCCGCAAAATGCGTCCCAGCCCAAAAGCAGAAACAACTGGTCATCTGCGGCCAACTCGGCGCGCATCAGTTCCAGAGTGTCGACAGTGTAGGACGGTTTATCGCGTTTGAGTTCGCGGTCGTCCACCACCAGCGGCGATATACCGTCTACAGCCAGGCGCACCATTTCCAGGCGTTGCTGCGCAGACACCTGCGGCATATCGCGATGGGGCGGGCGCGCATTGGGCATCACACGCAACTCATCCAGCGCGAGGGCATCCGCGACTTCCAGGGCACTGCGCAAATGGCCGATGTGCACGGGGTCGAAGGTGCCGCCGAGCAGCCCGATGCGTTTACCCGTCAAGTGCGCACATGACCGTCGCCGAACACCACGTACTTCTCGCTGGTCAGGCCTTCCAGGCCGACCGGGCCGCGTGCGTGGAGCTTGTCGGTGGAAATGCCGATCTCCGCCCCCAGGCCATACTCGAAGCCGTCGGCAAAACGCGTCGAGGCGTTGATCATCACCGAGGCGGAATCCACTTCGGTGAGGAAACGCCGGGCATCGCTGAAATGCTCGGAAACAATGGCGTCGGTGTGCTTGGAGCCGTATTTGTTGATGTGTTCGATGGCTTCGTCCAGGTCGTCGACGATGCGAATCGACAGGATCGGCGCCGTGTACTCGGTGTACCAGTCGTCTTCAGTCGCTTCGATCACGCCCGCGCCCAGCAGTGCACGGGTGCGTTCGCAGCCGCGCAGTTCCACGCCCTTGTCACGGTAAATGGCAGCCAGCGGCGGCAGCACGCGCTCGGCAATGCCGACGTGCACCAGCAGGGTTTCCATGGTGTTGCAAGGCGCGTAGCGATGGGTCTTGGCGTTGTCGGCGATACGGATCGCCTTGTCGAGGTCGGCCGCAATGTCGATGTACACATGGCACACGCCGTCCAGGTGCTTGATGACCGGCACCTTGGCATCACGGCTGACGCGTTCGATCAGGCTCTTGCCACCACGCGGCACGATCACGTCGACGAATTCCGGCATGGTGATCAACGCGCCCACGGCGGCGCGATCAGTGGTTTCCACCACCTGCACCACTTCGGCCGGCAGTTCGGCCACGGCCAGGCCTTGCTGGATGCACACAGCAATGGCGCGGTTGGAATGGATCGCCTCGGAACCGCCACGCAGGATGGTCGCGTTGCCCGACTTGAGGCACAGGCTCGCAGCGTCGATGGTCACGTTCGGGCGCGACTCATAGATGATGCCGATCACACCCAGGGGCACACGCATCTTGCCCACCTGAATGCCGGACGGCAGGTAACGCATATCGCGGATTTCACCGATGGGGTCAGGCAGCTTGGCCACCTGACGCAGACCTTCGATCATGTCGTCGATACGTGCCGGAGTCAGTGCCAGACGGTCCAGCAGGGCCGGTTCCAGGCCATTGGCGCGGCCGTTGGCCAGGTCCAGTTCGTTGGCGGCGGCCAGCTCGGAGCGCGAAGCATCCAGAGCATCGGCGGCAGCCAGCAGGGCACGGTTCTTCTGCGCAGTGCTCGCACGGGCGATCAACCGCGAGGCCTGCCGGGCAGCGCGACCCAGGCGGGTCATGTAGTCAAGAACGGACTCAGTCATGGTCAGGGAGTCTTGGCAAAGAGGAAAGCGGCAGATTATAGCTGTGACGCCGCCCGACTGACAGCGGTGAGGGGCGGATGGTCGAAATGAACTGTAAAAACTTGGGGTTCAGCGGTAATTAAGGTGGGAGTTGTTATTATTCGGTCACATTTAGCCGTATTAACCCTTATCGCCATGTCCAGTTTTGCCCCCCAACTGCCCGCCAGCGCCCTGCCCGACAGCTTCTTCGACCGTGACGCGCAAATACTTGCGCGCCAATTGCTCGGCAAAGTCATCCGCCACCGCGTCGGTGAAACCTGGCTTTCGGCGCGAATTATCGAAACCGAAGCCTATTACGTGGCCGAAAAAGGCAGCCATGCCTCACTCGGCTACACAGAAAAGCGTAAGGCTTTGTTTCTGGATGGTGGGCACATCTACATGTACTACGCCCGTGGCGGCGATTCGTTGAACTTCAGCGCTCACGGCCCCGGCAATGCGGTGCTGATCAAATCGGCTTATCCGTGGGTTGATGAAGTGTCCGGCCCGGCGAGCCTGGCGCAGATGCTGCTCAACAACCCGGACGCCAATGGCCTCCCACGCCCATCGCAAAAGCTCTGCGCCGGCCAAACGCTGCTGTGCAAAGCCCTGGGCCTGAAAGTGCCGATGTGGGACGCCAAGCGCTTTGACCAGGAACTGCTGTTTGTTGAAGACGTGGGCCAAACCCCGACACAAATCATTCAGACCACCCGCCTGGGCATCCCCAGCGGGCGTGATGAGCACCTGATGTACCGCTTTGTGGACGCAGGTTATGCGCCTTATTGCACGCGGAACCCGCTGCGCCGGGGCCAGGTCGAAGGCCGTGATTATTTTTTGATTTGAACAGACGGAAGCAGCCAAGCAGATCGAATGTGGGAGCGGGCTTGCTCGCGAATGCGGTGTATCAGTGAAGCAACCGTAGCTGACACACCGCATTCGCGAGCAAGCCCGCCCCCACAGTTGATCTCCACTGACTCAGGTTATGTCTTGCATAAATGGAGTGAAGTTTTATGGGCCAATGGCTCGATAGCATTACCGGCTGGCTCACACTGAACCCCGAATGGCTGGCGGTGGCGGTATTTATCGTCGCGTGCGTTGAGTGCCTGGCCATCGCCGGTCTGATCGTGCCAGGCACGGTATTGCTGTTTGCCATTGCGGCCCTCGCCGGCAGCGGTGCGCTGTCGTTGAGTGAAACCTTGCTGCTGGGCTTTCTCGGCGGCTTGCTGGGCGACGGGGTTTCCTACTACCTGGGCCGACACTTCCATCAGAACATCCGCCGCCTGCCCGGTTTACGCCACCACCCGGAATGGATGAACGGCGCCGAAACCTATTTCCATAAATACGGCATCGCCAGCCTGCTGGTCGGGCGCTTCATCGGCCCGCTGCGCCCTATGTTGCCGATGGTGGCGGGCATGTGCGACATGCCGTTCCCACGCTTTGCCGCCGTGAGCATCGTGGCCGCCGCCGGCTGGACGGTGGCCTACCTGCTGCCGGGCTGGGCCACCGGCGCGGCCTTTCGCCTGCCGCTGCCGGAAGGTTTCTGGCTGGAAGCCGGGATTGTCGCCGGGTGTATCGCGGTGTTGCTGGGGCTGAGCTTGAACAGCAGCCTGCGCGGCCATCGTCGTGCCACCTTGTGGGTCGGTGCCGCCAGCCTGACCTTGTTGATCGCCCTGTTTATCGGCTACCCCCACCTCAATCACTTCGACCAGGGCCTCAGTGCGCTGGTGCAGGAGCACCGCAGCCCGTGGCTGGACGAGGTGATGGTGCGGATTACCCAATTGGGTGAATTCAGGAAAATGTTTATCGCCAGCGCGATTTTCACCGGCCTGCTGCTGGTGGCGCGGCAATGGCGGCATGCCGTGTTCGTCGGCGCCACGTTGGCGGGGGCGGCGGTGATCAACACCGGCACCAAGCTGTTTTTCGCTCGTGGCCGCCCGGAAATCCTCACAGAGCCACTGACCAGTTTCAGCATGCCCAGCGGCCACGCCTCCGGCGCCTTTGCATTCTTTCTCGCACTGGCGGTGCTGGCCGGGCGCGGGCAACCCACGCGCCTGCGCCTGACCTGGATGTTGCTGGGCTGTATTCCCGCCGCCTTCATTGCCTTGTCGCGGGTGTACCTGGGCGCGCATTGGCCCACGGACATCCTGGCCGGCACCTTGCTGGCGATGACGGTGTGCGCCTTCAGCCTGGGCGCCAGCCAGTACCGCACCCCACTGCCGGCGATGCCGCAAAAGGTCTGGTGGTGGATGTTGCCGGTGGTGGTCGCGGTGCTCGGTTTTATCGCCTTCACCGGCACCCCCCACGCGTTGCTGCGCTACGCCTACTGAGTGAAGAGTTCGCCCTGCAACTCGTCGAGCAACATCTGGATCGCATCCAGGCGTTGCTGCGGGTCATCGAGTTGCAGCAGGTCGATCTTGTCGGCCTCGGTGAACGGCAGCAGATACGCCAGCTGATTGCCCAAGGCTTGCTGGCCCTCGGCATGGGCGTCCATGTCCAGCGAGGCCACCATCGGGTGCTCGGCCAGGGCCTGGAGCAACGCCAGCAGGTCAGCGTCCTCTTCTTCCAAAGGCTGGTCGGGCTGTTCTTCGAGCCATTGCACCTCGGCTACCAGTAACTGGTCCTTCTGCACGCCGGCGTCGCGTACGCGGAAGCGGCGACCACCTTCGACACGAATCCCCAGCAGGCCGTTGTCCTGCTGCTTGAAATCGCGGATCAGCGCTTCACAACCGATCAGCGCGTAGCCGTCCGGTGCCATGCCGACTTCCTTGCCGTCGAGGATGCACACCACACCAAAGCTTTCGCCCTTTTTCATGCAGCGGCTGATCATGTCCAGGTAGCGCGCCTCGAACAGTTGCAAGTCGAGGGTGCAGCCAGGGAACAGCACGGTATTGAGCGGGAACAGCGCCAGACTCATAAAGGTTTCCTTAAACCTGGTTTAAACGATCACCGACACGGCCAACGGCAGGAAAACCGCCGTGCCCACGCCCATCAGACTCATGGCCAGCGCCGCAAAGGCGCCGCACTCTTCACTTTCCTGCAAGGCCACCGAGGTGCCGACGGCGTGGGCGGTCATGCCCAGCGCCATGCCCCGCGCCTCGGGGCTGTGCACGCCGAGGCGCGACAGGTACGCCGGGCCGATCATCGCGCCGATCACCCCGGTGATCAGCACAAACACCGCCGCCAGCGCGGCCACGCCACCGATCTGCTCGGCCACCAGCATGGCAATCGGCGAGGTCACCGATTTGGGCGCCATGGTCATCAGCATCATATGTTCAGCGCCGAACCACCAGCCCAGCAGCACGCACAAGCCGGTGGCCACCACCCCGCCTATCACCAGCGTAGTAAATATCGGCCAGAACAATTGACGAATCCGTCGCAGGTTCAAGAACAGCGGCACCGCCAGGGCCACCGTCGCCGGGCCGAGGAGGATGCCCATGATCTCGGTGCTCTTGCGGTATTCGACGTAGGTCAGGCCGCAGCTGAGCAACACGCCGATCACCAGCAGCATCGACACCAGCACCGGTTGCAGGAAAATCCAGCGGGTTTTCTCGAATGCCGCCAGCACCAGTTGGTAGGCGCCAAGGGTGATGCCGATGCCGAACAAGGGGTGATGAATGACGGCCGCCCAAGCGCCCTGCCAGTCGCCGATCATTGATCGCGCTCCTTGCGCTTGACCATGCGCTGCATCAGTACACCGACAAGGCCCATGGCGATCACCAACGACAACACCAGCGCGCCGATGATGGCCCAGAAATCGGCGGCAATGTCCTTGGCGTAGACCATCACACCCACCGCCGGCGGCACCAGCAGCAACGGCAAGTAACGCAACAGGCTGCTGGCGGCCAGGCTCAGGGGCTCGCCGACTTCGCCGCGCCAGATCAAAAAGCCGAGCATCAGCAACAAGCCGATAATCGGCCCCGGCAGCACCGGCAACAGCAAATGGTTGATCGCGGTGCCGATCAATTGAAACAGCACCAGCCAGGTCAGGCCCCGTAACAGCATCGCTCTCTCCCCTCTAAAGCTGGGACGCATTATAAGCACGCCCACCGTATGCTTCGGCATTCGCCAAAAGCATGGTGGGTTGACCGGGTGGGTTGCCCATGATGATCTACATTGGTTCTCTGTCACCCATAAAAACAGAATCGATGAACCAAGGAGAGTCGCAATGCCCTATGTACCTGTAGCGCAGCTCAAAGATTATGTCGGCAAGGAACTGGGACGTTCCGATTGGCTCACCATCGACCAGGCGCGTATCAACCTGTTCGCAGAAGCCACCGGCGATCATCAGTTCATCCACGTCGACCCGGTCAAGGCCGCCAAGACCCCGTTTGGCAGCACCATCGCCCACGGTTTCCTGTCGCTGTCGTTGATGCCCAAGCTGATGGAAGACATCCTGATCATGCCCGAAGGCCTGAAGATGGCCGTCAACTATGGCCTGGACAGCGTGCGTTTTATCCAGCCGGTAAAGGTCGATTCCAAGGTCCGCCTGAACGTGACCCTCACCGACGTGACCGAGAAAAAACCTGGCCAATGGCTATTTAAGGCCACCGCCACCCTGGAAATCGAAGGCCAGGAAAAACCCGCTTACATCGCCGAGTCGTTGTCACTCTGCTTCGTGTAAGGCCGTGCCTGTGGCGAGGCAATAAACCTTGCCACAGTGTATGTAAATTTATGTATGAATCTCGCAGCTGCGGCATACTCGGCGCTTAATTATCCGGATCCCGCTATGCGCCCACTCGCTCCCCTTGCCCTTGCCCTGTTGCTCACCGCTTGCGGAGACGGCGAATCGCTGTTGCCGCCCGATGCGCGCCTGCCCGACGGCGGCCGTTATCGGGGTGATGTGGTCAACGGTTTGCTGCAAGGCCAGGGCCGCGTGGACTACCCCAACGGCAGTTGGTACGCCGGCCAGTTCGACAAAGGCCAGTGGCACGGCCAGGGCGAATGGCATGGCAGCAACGGCGAGGTCTACAAAGGCCAGTTCCAGCAAGGCCTGTTCGACGGCCATGGCAGCCTGACCACGGCGGGCAGCAGCTACGTCGGCGGTTTCAAGAACGGGCGACGCAACGGCGAAGGCACCCTCAAAGAGGGGCAGATGACCTATCGCGGCGAATTCAAAAACGATCAATATTCCGGCCTTGGCCGCCTGGAGTTGGCCGACGGCAGCCAGTACCAGGGCCAGTTCGTGCACGGCAAACCCAACGGCGAAGGCCAGCGCAACGACGACAGCGGCAACCAGTTCAGCGGCCGTTTTGTCGACGGCCAGCTTGAAGGCAATGGCACCTTCAACAGTGCCGACGGCGATATCTATGTCGGCCAGTTCAAACAGAACCAGCTCAACGGCAAGGGCCGTTATGAAAACGCCGACGGCGACGTGTGGATCGGCCAGTTCAAGGAAGGCGCGCTCAGCGGCAAAGGCGAGCTGATCGGCGTGGACGGCAGCCACTACGTGGGCCAGTTCAGCGAATGGCGCTTCAGCGGCGAAGGCCGCCTGAACCTCACCGACGGCAGTTTCTATGTCGGCGGTTTCGACAGCGACAGCTATCAAGGCAAAGGCACCCTGGTGCTCACCGACGGCACCGTGCAGGCCGGCACCTGGGTCAACGGCATGCGCGTGCGCGACGCCGATGGCAAGTTGCTGCCCGACCCACTGGAGGTCGGCATACTGGCCCAAGGCCGCTTGCTCGATGCCGCCCTCGCCGCCGTGCCACCTTCCACGCCTGCCGTCGAGCTGTACACCCTGGTATTGGCCGGCGATGGCAAACAAAGCGTGTTCCTGCGCGAAGCCGATTACGTCAGCAACATGCTTGCCACGCGCTTCGGCGCGCGCGGGCAGATCCGCCTGGTCAACCATCGCGACCACATCGCCGACCGCCCGCTGGCCACCCGCGAAAGCCTGCGCCGCGCCGTGCAAACCCTGGCCGAGCGCACCGGGCCGCAAGACCTGGTGTTTATCTACATGACCAGCCACGGTACCCACGAACACGAACTGGTGCTCGACCAGCCGCGCATGGAACTGGCCGACCTGCCCGCCGATGAGCTGGCCGCCGTGCTTGCGCCGCTCAAGGACCGTGACAAGATCATCGTGATTTCCGCCTGTTATTCAGGCGGGTTTATCCCGGCCCTGAAGGACGAACACACGCTGATCATGACCGCTTCGCGCGCGGATCGCGTGTCCTTCGGTTGTTCCGAGGAAGCGGACTTCACCTACTTCGGCGACGCCCTGTTCGCCCAGGCCTTCAACCAGACCGACGATTTGCAACAAGCCTTCAAACTGGCGCAGTTGCACGTGGCCGAGCGTGAACAAGCGGACAACTTCGAAGCCTCTGAACCGCAGATCTGGGCACCCAAAGGCGTGATCGCACACTGGCAATTGTTACGTAAACAGCAGGCACGAAAGGCGCTCGAAAGCGTCTCAATGAATAGCAAGGAAGCCAAAGGCAACTAAGCTGTAACGTGTAACAAGGGGGAAACACCATGTACCTGACACCTCAGCATATCCTGCTCGCCGGCGCCTCCGGCCTGACCGGTGAACACCTGCTCGACCGCCTGCTCAACGAGCCCACGGTGACCCGCGTACTGGCACCTAGCCGCAAGCCACTGGCCGAACACCCGCACCTGGAAAACCCGGTGGGCAACCCGACGGTGTTGCTGCCGCAACTGAGCGGCCAGGTCGATATCGCCTTCTGCTGCCTGGGCACCACGATTAAAAAAGCCGGCTCAGAAGAAGCCTTCCGCGCGGTCGACCTGGACATGGTGGTGGCCTTCGCCAAGCGCGCACGGGAAATGGGCGCGCGGCACTTGATCGTGATCAGCGCAATTGGCGCCGACCCGAAATCCTCGATCTTCTACAACCGCGTCAAAGGCGAAATGGAACAGGCGCTCAAGGCCCAGGACTGGCCGCAACTGACCATCGTGCGGCCTTCGTTGCTGCTGGGGGAACGCCTGGAGTCGCGCCTGGCCGAGAAAATCGCCGGGCCGTTGTCGCGGTTGATTCCGGGCAAATACCACGGCATCGAAGTCTGCGAACTGGCCCGCGCCATGTGGCGCCTGGCGCTGGAAGAACAGGATGGCGTGCGGGTGGTGGAGTCGGATGAGTTGCGCAAGCTCGGCAAGTAATACGATCTAAAAATGTGGGAGCGGGCTTGCTCGCGAATGCGGTGTTTCAGTCAAATTATGCATCGACTGACACACCGCATTCGCGAGCAAGCCCGCTCCCACAATAGATTCAGGTCGCTTATTAGACTGGGGTTAAAGCCCGCCCGTTGCGTTGAACCCCACCCCCAACACCGTCAATAACGACAGCGGCAACAGCAAGGTATCGAGCAGCGCACTGGCCGGCAGGTCGATATGCGGATAGCTCGGCGCCTCAGCGCCAAAGCGATCCTTGGCGCAACAGCCGCCATTGATCGCATACAAATCCAGCCGCGTGCCGGCATACACCACCGGCGCCCCAGGTTGGGCGGCATCCAGGGTGCGCGCCGTGGCGCAGCCCGTCAGTTGCAGCGCCAACACCATCAACAGTGCCTTATTCATCGCTGCTCAAATGGTGCTCGCCCCAACGTGGCAGCATGTCCTGGGGAATGTTCAGCAGGTTGAGAATGCGCGCCACCACAAAGTCCACCAGGTCATCGATGGTTTGGGGCTGGTGATAAAACCCTGGCGAAGCCGGCAAGATGGTCACGCCCATGTTCGACAACTTGAGCATGTGCTCCAGGTGAATGCTCGAATACGGCGCCTCGCGGGGCACCAGGATCAACTGGCGGCGCTCCTTCAAGGTCACGTCCGCCGCCCGCTCGATCAGGTTGTTGCAGGCGCCCGTGGCAATCGCCGACAAGGTGCCGGTGGAGCATGGCACCACCACCATCGCCGCCGGCGCGCCGGAGCCGGACGCCACCGGCGACATCCAGTCTTCTTTACCGTACACCTTGATCTGCCCCGCCGCCGCGCCGGTGTACTCGGTGAGGAAGGCTTGCATCATCTGCACCTTGGCCGGCAGTTGCACATCCGTCTCGGTGGCCAGCACCAGTTGCGCGGCCTTGGAAATCAGAAAGTGCACCTCGCGATCTTCGCGCACCAGGCAGTCCAGCAGGCGCAGGCCGTAAGGCGCACCGGATGCGCCGGTCATCGCCAGGGTAATGCGCTCCGGGCCACTCATTTGAGCGCCTCGGCCAGCTTGCCGTGCAGGCCGCCGAAGCCGCCGTTACTCATGACCACCACATGGGTGCCGGGCTTGGCCTGGTGTTTGACGTGCTCGATGATCGACTCAATGGAGTCACACACGATGGAGGGCACCGTGCACAGCGCCGCAATCGCCGGCAGGTCCCAGCCGAGACTGGCCGGGGCGTACCAGACCACTTGGTCGGCGTCGTTGACGCTTTGCGGCAAACCATCGCGGTGCGCGCCGAGCTTCATGGAATTGGAGCGCGGCTCGATAATGGCAATGATATTGGCATCACCGACGCGCTTGCGCAGGCCATCCAGCGTGGTCGCAATGGCTGTTGGATGGTGGGCAAAGTCGTCGTAGATGGTAATCCCGTTCACATCAGCGACTTTTTCCATGCGGCGTTTCACGCTCTTGAACGCGCTCAAGGCGGCGATGCCCATGGACGGCACCACGCCCACATGCCGTGCGGCCGCCAGGGTGACCAAGGCATTGGCGACGTTATGTTGACCGGTCATGCCCCATTCGACGACGCCTTGGGCCTCGCCTTCGAACAGCACTTCAAAGCGCGAGCCGTCTTCGCTGAGCAACTTGACCTGCCACTGCCCGCCCGCACCGGTGGTTTGCACCGGCGTCCAGCAGCCCATGTCGATCACGCGCTGCAAGGCCGCTTCGGTGGTCGGGTGGATCACCAGGCCTTCGCTGGGGATGGTGCGCACCAAATGGTGGAACTGGCGCTCGATGGCGGCCAGATCGGGAAAAATGTCCGCGTGATCGAACTCCAGGTTGTTGAGGATCGCGGTGCGCGGGCGGTAGTGGACGAATTTGGAGCGTTTGTCGAAGAAGGCGCTGTCGTACTCATCGGCCTCAATCACAAAAAACGGCGTGTCGCCCAGGCGCGCCGACACCGAGAAGTTCTGCGGCACGCCGCCGATCAGGAAACCCGGGGCCATGCCCGCGTGCTCCAGCACCCAGGCCAGCATGCTGCTGGTGGTGGTCTTGCCGTGGGTACCCGCGACCGCCAGTACCCAACGGCCTTGCAGCACATGGTCGGCCAGCCACTGCGGGCCGGACACATACGGCAAGCCTTTGTTGAGTACATATTCGACCGCCGGGTTGCCACGGGACATGGCGTTGCCGATCACCACCAGGTCCGGCACCGGGTCAAATTGCGCGGGGTCGTAACCTTGGGTCAGTTCAATACCCTGGGCCTGCAACTGGGTGCTCATGGGCGGGTAGACGTTGGCGTCGGAGCCGGTGACGTGATGGCCCAGCTCTTTGGCCAGAACCGCCATCGAACCCATGAATGTGCCGCAGATACCTAGAATATGAATGTGCATAGTTGACCTCGTAAACATCGAGGCAGGTTAGCGCAGGGAGTAGGAAATCGCACCTTTTAAACGGTTGCAGCGCGAGCGAACTGCGCCAGGCACTTCGCTCGAGGGCGCCTTGTTCACGCGGCGAAACACTTTAAGTAGTTGCCTTGATTGAGTGGGCAACTGCTGTTGGGTGGTTGCGTCGGAACAACTCACTGCGAGGTGTACGACACTGGCGCTAACTAGACCGCTGGAGTGTCAACTCGGGTGATCACCACTTGTCGCTCGGTCGCGTTCACGTCGGGCGATGGCTGTGAATAGCTGGCGTCGGCAGCGTAACGAGTGGGCTTGACGGCAGTAGGCTTGCTGCCAAACCAGGGCCGAGGGTGACGATCAAGGCGCGCGCCTTATTGATCATCACCCTCATGCCGTACGGATCGCCGCACCAGCACCTACCGGGTGGCCTGCAGCGCAGAAGACTGCTGAGGTGGTGTCGGACCCGATCCGTTCTCCTTGAATTCTCCTGCCGTCTCAACATGTCCATCACTGTCCTTTATAGCAGTAGAAGTGTCGTAACGAAGATCACGCAACTCTTTCACCGTAATTGGCGTGAAGTCGTTCAATGCAGGGCCATAGGGTTTCAGTGTTTGGGGATCAATGGCATACCACTTGCTGCCTTGTTTAACCGCAACAACGGGAACGTCGCTACCCGTTTTATCCAGCGGCCGGTACGTGCCATCGGCGATGGTCTGCTTGTAACTACCGTGCGGGACATTCCAACCACGCCCAGGCAGATAAAACTTATCCCTAAACGAGGCCAAGTCAACAGAAGGCGCCGCCTTCAAAGCGCTATTGCCCAACTTAAATAAACAACTCCCGACGTCATAGAACCCCTTAAACGGGATACCTTCCTTAAGTCCTGCCTTGGCAGCGCCTTTTAAAAATGTCAGGACTGAACTTACCCCTTTGGCACCAACGTTAACCGCCTTAAAACCGCCTTTGGCAGCAGGATTAAACAAGCCGATAAAGTCATAGACCCCATTGACAACTGCATCATGCTTATTGCCTTCTATTATATTTTTCACAAGATCGTGAAAAGGCAGGAGGCTCAACAAAAAATTTTTGACAAAGTGCAATCGAGCGCGGTTTTTTTCGGAGTCGGATAGGCCATTCGCCGCGGACTTCAGATTATCGACAGCCGTTTTATAATCATCACTTAACTGTTTGGCAAACGTACTCATCCTTTCCGAGGGGGTATTCTCCTGCGTCAACGTATGTGGCTCTGGTCGTTCCGGAGCCCCTATATAACTCCAGATCGGCTTTAGGGCGTACGCCTTCCCTTTAACAATCAAACCAGTATTACCAAGGCCTTCGTTCTTTATACTCCATCCTTCAGGAACGCCAGGCAGAGGGTCACCGTTTTTGATGATTTTCCCTAACTGTGGCGAGTAAATATAATCGACCCTTTCACCTTTATATTGCGTCTTGATGAAAAACGCACCCACTCCGAACATCTGAAATAAAGGATCACTCTCACTGTCTTGAGGAAATTTTGAGAACGGTGCCTGGCTCAAATGCTGCATTTGCGTCCTGCCGAACTCAAGTCGTTGCCGATCTTCACTCGGCAACAGCGATACTTGATGCAGGAACATCTCACCCGCCGCCTTGCTGAAGCTGTCGGCGTACGCGTCAAAACCCTCAACGAATTTTTTCTTTATGTCCGGCAGCTGGTTGACACTCGCAAGAATAACCGCCCTGGAAAATTCTTTATTATTAGAAGTCCAACCATACCAGGGGTGAAGTGTTCCAGACATATAAAGGTCCACCAGGGAGGTTTTTGACGTATGCAGCCCACTGCGACGCGAGAATATTTTTTTCTCAAACAAGTGGGCGTGTTCTTCACCGAATACCTTGGTTAACGCCTCCAGCGCCAAATCCAGACGAGTCGGCAGCGGAGCCAGAACACCTTCCAGAGTAGCTGCCAGGCGCTTGGTCTGTTGTTCCATGGCCGCCGTTACGCTCGCAATGGCTTGCTCGGAGTAGCCCTCACTGTTTTCCTTGATAATGTTTTTAGCGACACCCCAATCGATCACCGCCTGCAAAACAGCAGCTTTCGCCTGATACTCTTGCTCCCGTGTAACAGGCTCCAGACTCCCTTGTTCCCGGATCTGATCATAGCGCTTGCCCGCCGACGACCCCGCGGTGTTTTGCTCACGACGAAAGACTTCAGCGCTGAACATTACCCATTGCGGGGAGCCAAAAACCACTGAGTCGGGTACATCTTTGACCAAAAATTCCGGAGCCGACATAGCCAGCAATTGGTAAGCGGCCACCTTCGCCATCTCGGGGCCGACGATACCTTCCATATGGATTTCAAAGCGCTTGACGATCTCGGCTGGCGTACGCCCCACGTTGTCTGATTGGCGCAAGTTATACCCGGCTAAATTATTACGCTCCACCCCCGCTGACGATGGGTTGACTTCCAGCCCCAACGCCGTGAGCAGTGCTTCCTGGGCACCGGTTGCGGTGGGTAATGCGCCAATAGCCTCCTGCAGTTGCTTACCCAGTGCACGGGCTTGGGGGGTGTTTATCAAGACTTTCAGAAACGCTTCGGGATCGGTATCGGCCAGCGCCCTGCCAGACGCTGGAACCGCACGTTTGAGATACTCGAAAAGGCTTGGAGCCTTCCCCTCTGCGCCCAGCGGAACCTGCGTTTGAAGAGCCTTCCAGGCACTGACGGTTTCGCTTATCTTTTTCCGGGCGTCCTCGCCCAGTGGTACATCCTTAGTCAGCAACCCACCAAAGTCACCCTCAGGTGGCGCACTTAAGGGCGCTGCGAACAACACATTCTCCAGATTGACGAGCGCTTCCTGTGTCGTCGGCACTTGCAAACCGTAAGCGGCCATCAATTGCTTGAGGTTCATCGTGACAGGCTGCGGTTGGTCTTCGCGCCAAAAGACGGAGTGCGGTGCGATCTCTACGACGATGGATTCCAGATCCGGTTTCGTGCCGGGCGTCTCAATGTGTTTTTTTAACGCGACGAGCAGGGTATGGTACGTTTCGGCTTCACCCGTTTTACTTAAAATATCAACAGGCACCTGAGGGTCGGGCAACATGTTCGGACCCGGGCCATAAATAAATTGACGAACAAGGTTCGAATCGACCGTGTGTGAGCGTCCTGATCCGGCAAGTTCATAGACGTCTTCCCGGCGCAATGTGCCAAAAGGCGCCAATTTTTTAGCAATGGCCATCAAGTTGTCAAACAACGCTTGGCCGCCTGGAATATCCTTGATTTCAGGCGAATCTCTATTTATTTTTTTTCTTCCGGAGTCAAACCAGATTTCACCTTTGGTGTGATCAAGGTGAGTAAATGCGCCATGACCACCAAACAGGTTCTCCAATTGCCTGAACGCAGAAGAATGGGCCGCAAACCTCAGTGCTTCAACCCAACGACCCAGGGTCGACTCGGGTGGAACCGGCACACGCGATCCGGCTGAAGGCTGCTTCAAATAATCTTGCTCGACACGCGCATCAGCCGCCGTTCGGGAGGCGTCAGTGCCACCCGACCCGGTGGGCTCACTCATTGTTGACGGGGCACTGTTCGCGCTAAGATTTGATTGGGAAAAGTTATTTTTTGGCGCGCCAAAGGTCGCCGCATTCAAAGTATGCACAGTCATAGTTCATCTCTTTTAACGATTTCGATTAACCGCTCGCACACGCAACTGAATCAACAGTGCGAATCGCCAACACATTTATAAAACCGGCCAAGTTTAGCGCTCACACACAAGCGCCAACCTTCAGAGTCAATCATTCAAACGGCCCAAACAGGTGAGCCATTTTTAAATCCCTATAACATGAGTGCAGACTAACTGATCAGCAAACTAACCAGACAGCGCTTGACATTGAAGAGAGGCTCACTCGGCTCTCATATATTAAGTGGCCGCCACTCGCCAATAAGTTCCAGAAGAAATAACCCGCCGATCAGTCATATCGATTTAATATAACTAACAACCCTATAGAGCAAACCTATTAACCAAACGCCGACACTTGAGAATAGTCCTATGTACCTACTCATCATTACGCTTAGAAGCCACCACTCCATGTTTGCGCAACTTGCGGTATAGCGTGTTACGGCTGACTGCCAACTGCTCAGCGGTACGGGTAATATGCCAACGTTGTTGTTCAAGCGCGCCCAACAAGGTTTCTCGCTCGGCTGCCTCCAGGGGCGAAGTATTCACAGGCATAAATGGCGCAGGGCTTGGCGTGCGCACGTTTACAGGTAAATCGGCCGCCACGACACGCCCGTTCTCAGCCAGCGCCACCAGCGTGCGCAACACCATACGTAATTGCCGCACATTGCCCGGCCAGGTGTAGGCGAGCAGCGCCTCTCGTGCCGCCATGTCGACAGTGACTGTCCACCCGGCAGACTCCTGGCCCAGTATGAAATCCAGTAATTGAGCCTTGTCGGTACGGTTACGCAGGGCCGGCAGCGCGACCTCTAAACCATTGAGCCGGTAATACAGGTCCTCGCGAAAACTGCCGGCCTGGACCCGCTCGATCAAATCCCGATGGGTAGCACTGATAATTCGGACATCCACCGCCTGCGGAGCCCCACCGATAGGCACCACGATGCGGTCTTCCAACACCCTTAAAAGGCGGGTTTGCAAAGCAAAGGGCATATCGCCGATTTCATCGAGAAACAACGTTCCTCCATCGGCCTGTTGCAGCTTGCCGCGCATGCCGTCTTTAAGCGCCCCGGTGAAACTGCCGCCACGATAGCCGAACAACTCGCTCTCAATCAGGTTTTCAGGGATGGCGGCGCAGTTGAGGGCGACGAAGGGCTTGCTGCTGCGCAGGCTGGCCTGGTGCACCGCCTTGGCGAAGGCCTCTTTGCCGCAACCGGTTTCGCCGCGGATCAGCAAAGGCACATCGCGCTCGAACACCTTGAGCGCCTTGCGAAAATCATTTTGCAGGGCCGGATCACCCAAACAGATCCCGGGTAACCGTGGCGCCTCTGGCTTGACCGTTGCTGGCGGTACGCTGCGTGGCTGCCCACGCAATGCGGCGAACAACTGCCGGCCATCGCGGGTGCACAACGGCCAACTGGCGATCACATGGGTGCTGGCGCGGCCGAGCAGCTGATCCAGCGAACACTCGAAAAACGCCTCTACCGGCTGCCCGAGCAAACCGCCGCGCGCCTGGCCCAGCAGGTTCAACGCACCTTGGTTGACCGCACAGATACGCCCTTCACCGTCGAACGCCAGCAACCCTTCGCTGAACAACCCCACGGACTCCGCCTGCAGGTGAAAGCGCAGCAGCCAGTGCTGTTCAAAATGGCGCAGGAAGTAACAACTTTCGATCATCTTGGCCGACAAGTTCACCAGCGCCATGGTGTGGAACTGGCTTTGACGCGACACGGCCTCACGCGCCGATGACACGTCCAGCACGGCCAATAGTTCGCCATGGGGGTCGAACACCGGGCTTGCCGAGCAGGTCAGGCCGGTGTGGCGGCCGCGAAAATGCTCGTCGCGGTGAATGGTCAGGGACTGGCGCTCCACCAGGCAGGTGCCGATACCGTTGGTGCCTTCGCACGCCTCGCTCCAATCGGCGCCCAGCCACAGGCCTGCGCGCTCGAACACCTTGCGCTCGGCCGGCGCAGTCACGCAGTTGAGGATCACCCCGCGGGCGTCGGTGAGCAGCACCGCATGCCCGGCGCCGGAGAGTTGTTGATGCAGGCTGTTCATCTCGCTGCCGGCGATGTGCAGCACTTGCTGCAAGCGCTCGCGACTTTCGAGCAGGCGCCCGTGCTCAAGCACGGTGGGGGCCATGGTCAGCGCCGGGTCGAGGTGATAGTCCTCCAGGCAGCGCAGCCAGGAGCGGGCGATGGATGGGTCGCTGCCGGGGCCCTGGCCGAGGTCTTGCCCACGGGTGACGGTGAGGACTTGCTGGGCATGGCGACTGAAATGATCGTTATGCATGTTCTTATTATTCTCCCTGCGTGAGAACGGCCAGCATCCCCCAGCCATCCGGGCATTGCAATCCCGGGCCGACCCACTGGTCACAGGCTGTACCGTTTATGGCACAAACTGTCACCCCACCTGTACCGCAAGTGTCACAGCGACGCTTTGCAACAAAGCCAAAACCCTTGATTTACCTGGCGTGCAAGGCGGTGGCCCGACCTTTGCTCTACGCTTTATCACGCGCAACACCGCTGTACTCCAATAAACATAAAAGCAGGAGATACCCACCATGCGTTACGCACATCCCGGCACCGAAGGCTCGATCGTTTCCTTCAAGGCCAAGTACGGCAACTTCATCGGCGGCGAATTCGTTGCGCCGGTGGACGGCAACTATTTCACCAACACCTCGCCGGTCAACGGCAAGCCCATCGCCGAATTCCCGCGCTCCACCGCCAAAGACATCGACAAGGCCCTGGACGCGGCCCACGCCGCCGCTGACGCCTGGGGCAAGACCTCGGCCCAGGACCGTTCGCTGGTGCTGCTGAAAATCGCCGACCGTATCGAACAGAACCTCGAACTGCTGGCCATCACCGAAACCTGGGACAACGGCAAGGCCGTGCGTGAAACCCTCAACGCCGACATCCCGCTGGCCGCCGACCACTTCCGCTACTTCGCCGGTTGCATCCGCGCCCAGGAAGGCACCAGCGCCGAGATCAACGAACTCACCGCCTCCTACCACTTCCACGAGCCACTGGGCGTGGTCGGCCAGATCATCCCGTGGAACTTCCCGCTGCTGATGGCCGCCTGGAAACTCGCACCGGCCCTGGCCGCCGGTAACTGCGTGGTGCTTAAACCCGCCGAGCAAACCCCGCTGGGCATCAACGTGCTGATGGAGCTGATCGGCGACCTGCTGCCGCCTGGCGTGCTGAACGTGGTGCACGGCTTCGGTAAAGAAGCCGGTGAAGCCCTGGCCACCAGCAAGCGCATCGCCAAGATCGCCTTCACCGGTTCCACGCCGGTGGGCTCGCACATCATGCACGCGGCGGCCGAGAACATTATTCCGTCGACCGTTGAGCTGGGCGGCAAGTCGCCGAACATCTTCTTTGCCGACATCATGAAAGCCGAGCCTTCGTTTATCGAAAAAGCCGCTGAAGGCCTGGTCCTGGCGTTCTTCAACCAGGGCGAGGTGTGCACCTGCCCATCCCGCGCACTGGTGGAAGAGTCGATCTACGACGACTTCATGAAAGTGGTGATGAAGAAGATCGAGCAGATCAAACGCGGCGACCCGCTGGACACCGACACCATGGTCGGCGCCCAGGCGTCCGAGCAGCAGTTCGACAAGATCCTGTCCTACCTGGAAATCGCCAAGGGCGAAGGCGCGCAACTGCTCACCGGTGGCAAGGTCGAGCAACTGACCGGCGACATGGCCGGTGGTTATTACATCCAGCCGACGCTGCTCAAGGGCACCAATGAGATGCGCGTGTTCCAGGAAGAAATCTTCGGCCCGGTGGTGAGCATCACCACCTTCAAGGACGAAGCCGAAGCCCTGGCGATTGCCAACGACACCGAGTTCGGCCTCGGCGCCGGCGTGTGGACCCGCGACATCAACCGCGCCTACCGCATGGGCCGCGCGATCAAGGCGGGCCGTGTGTGGACCAACTGCTACCACCTGTACCCGGCGCATGCCGCGTTTGGTGGCTACAAGAAGTCCGGCGTGGGCCGTGAGACCCACAAGATGATGTTGGACCACTACCAGCAGACTAAAAACCTGCTGGTGAGTTACGACATTAATCCGCTGGGCTTTTTCTAACCCTCCCGATCGTTCCCACGCTCTGCGTGGGAATGCCGCCTGGGACGCTCCGCGTCCCGATGTCTGCACAAGGCTCAAGCCGGTGCAAGGTGACGCAGAGCGTCACGGGATGCATTCCCACGCAGAGCGTGGGAATGATCTCGCTTGCTACACACAATAATAACAACGGACGGTACTTCCCCATGCCTAGCGAACCCACTGGCTCTTCCGTCGACTTCGAAAAAGTCGGCACCGACTATTTCCAACAACGCGAACTGAAAAAAGGCGCTGCCGGTTGGGTGCTGCTGGTCGGCCTTGGCGTTGCCTACGTGATCTCCGGCGACTACGCCGGTTGGAACTTCGGCCTGGCCCAGGGTGGCTGGGGCGGTATGTTCCTCGCCACCTTGCTGATGGCCACCATGTACCTGTGCATGTGTTTCTCCCTGGCCGAACTGTCTTCCATGATTCCTACCGCCGGCGGTGGCTACGGCTTTGCCCGCAGTGCCTTCGGCCCTTGGGGCGGGTTCCTCACGGGCACCGCCATCCTCATTGAATATGCGATCGCGCCCGCTGCCATTGCGGTGTTTATCGGCGCCTATTGCGAGTCGTTGTTCGGCATCGGCGGCTGGATGATTTACCTGGCGTTCTACATCATCTTTATCGGCATCCACATCTTCGGCGTGGGTGAAGCCCTGAAGCTGATGTTTGTGATCACCGCCATCGCAGCGATTGCCTTGGCTGTGTTCCTGGTGTCGATGGTGCCGCACTTCAACGTCGCCAACTTGCTCGATATCCCGGTGACCGAGGCCAAGGGCGCCAGCAGCTTCCTGCCGTTTGGCTATGTCGGCGTGTGGGCGGCGATTCCCTACGCGATCTGGTTTTTCCTCGCCGTCGAAGGCGTGCCCCTGGCCGCCGAAGAAACCAAGAACCCCAAGCGTGACCTGCCGCGTGGCTTGATCGGCGCCATTGTGGTGCTGACCAGCTTTGCCCTGTTGATTCTGGTGATTGCGCCAGGCGGTGCGGGCACTTACGCACTGGTCAAGTCGGGCAACCCGCTGGTTGAAGCGCTGGCATTGTCGTACGGCGGTTCGACCTGGATGGGCAGCTTCGTCAACCTGGTGGGCCTGGCCGGGCTGATCGCGAGCTTTTTCTCGATTATCTACGCCTATTCGCGGCAGATCTTTGCTCTGTCCCGCGCCGGCTACCTGCCACGCAAGCTGTCGCAGACCAACAAAAGCAAGGCGCCGGTGCTGGCCTTGATCATTCCCGGCATCATCGGCTTTGGCCTGTCGCTGACCGGTCAAGGTGACCTGCTGATTCTGGTGGCGGTGTTCGGCGCGACCATTTCCTACGTGCTGATGATGGCCGCGCATATCACGTTGCGCATCCGTCGCCCCAAGATGGAGCGTCCGTACCGTACGCCGGGTGGCATTTTCACGTCAGGTATCGCGCTGCTACTGGCCTGCGTGGCCGTGGTGGCGGGCTTTCTGGTGGATCCACGGGTGGTGATTGGCGCGGCGATCATCTATGGAGTATTAATTGCTTACTTTGCTTTCTACAGCCGGCATCACTTGGTAGCGGGCACGCCCGAAGAGGAATTCGCGGCGATCCAGGCCGCAGAGGCCGCCTTGCACTGATAGCCGTAAACCTCGGCGCGAGCATCTGCTTGCGCCGCCCAGGAGACACTGTATGGCAAGCTTTTCCCACGCGGTGGGTACACAGACTTACCGTTTCGACAGCCTCAAGGACGTGATGGCCAAGGCCAGCCCGGCGCGCTCCGGCGACTTCCTCGCAGGCGTGGCGGCGCAAAACGACGGCGAGCGCGTCGCGGCGCAAATGGCGCTGGCCAATATCCCGTTGAAACACTTCCTCGAAGAAGTGCTGATCCCCTACGAAAGCGACGAAGTCACCCGGCTGATCATCGACACCCACGATAAACAGGCGTTTAGCGCAGTCAGCCACCTCACCGTCGGCGGCCTGCGCGACTGGCTGCTCAGTGATGCGGCCGATGAACAAAGCCTGCGCGCCCTGGCGCCCGGACTGACACCGGAAATGGCCGCCGCTGTGTCGAAGATCATGCGCGTGCAGGATTTGGTGCTGGTGGCGCAGAAGATCCGCGTGGTGACACAGTTTCGCGGCACCATGGGCCTGCGCGGGCGGCTGTCGACCCGGCTGCAACCCAACCACCCCACCGATGAGCCGGCCGGCATCGCCGCCAGCATTCTCGACGGCCTGCTCTACGGCAACGGCGACGCGATGATCGGCATCAACCCGGCCACCGACAGCATCGCTTCGATCTGCGCCATGCTGGAGATGCTCGACGCGATCATCCAGCGCTACGAAATCCCCACCCAAGCCTGCGTGCTGACCCACGTGACCACCTCCATCGAGGCCATCAACCGTGGCGTGCCGCTGGACCTGGTGTTCCAGTCGATTGCCGGCACCGAAGCGGCCAATGCCAGTTTCGGCATCAGCCTGAGCGTGCTGCAGGAAGGCTACGAAGCGGGTTTGAGCCTGAATCGCGGCACCTTGGGCCAGAACCTGATGTATTTCGAAACCGGCCAGGGCAGTGCCTTGTCGGCCAATGCGCACTTTGGCGTCGACCAGCAAACCTGTGAAACCCGCGCCTACGCCGTGGCGCGGCATTTCAAGCCGTTTTTGGTCAATACGGTCGTAGGTTTTATCGGCCCGGAGTACCTGTACAACGGCAAGCAGATCATCCGCGCCGGCCTTGAAGACCACTTTTGCGGCAAGCTGCTCGGCGTGCCGATGGGCTGTGATATCTGCTACACCAACCACGCCGAGGCCGACCAGGATGACATGGACACGCTGCTGACCCTGCTGGGCGTGGCCGGGATCAACTTCATCATGGGCATCCCCGGCTCCGACGACATCATGCTCAACTACCAGACCACCTCGTTTCACGATGCCCTGTACGCCCGGCAAACATTGGGTTTAAAGCCGGCGCCGGAGTTTGAACAGTGGCTGGCGAAAATGGGCATCTTCACCCAGGCCGACGGCAAGGTGCACTTTGGCAACAGCCTGCCACCGGCGTTTCGTCACGCCTTGAAGCAATTAGGATGAAGGAGCCGCCCGTGCAACTCGACCTGCCTGACAACCCGTGGCTGGAACTGCGCCGCCTCACGCCTGCACGCATTGCGCTGGGCCGCACCGGCACCAGTATTCCCACCAACGCGCAACTGGATTTCCAGTTCGCCCACGCCCAGGCGCGCGACGCGGTGCACTTGCCCTTCGACCACGCGGGCCTGAGCAGCCAAATGGCCGAGCGCGGGCGTGACAGCCTGCTGCTGCACAGCGCTGCGGTGGACCGGCACATGTACCTGCAGCGCCCGGATCTGGGTCGACGTTTAAGTGATGAGTCAGCCCAGAGCCTGCGGGACTACGCCGCCGCCAACCCAGGCGGCGTGGATTTGGCCGTGGTGGTGGCCGATGGCCTGTCGGCGCTGGCGGTGCATAAACATACATTGCCGTTTCTTACACGCATGGAGGAGCAGACCCAGGCTGAAGGCTGGTCCTTGTCGCCGGTGATCCTGGTGGAACAGGGCCGCGTGGCCGTGGCCGATGAAATCGGCCAGTTGCTGGGGGCCAAGATGGTGGTGATTCTGATCGGCGAACGGCCGGGGCTCAGCTCGCCGGACAGCCTGGGGCTGTATTTCACCTACAACCCCAAGGTCGGCCTCACCGATGCCTACCGCAACTGCATTTCCAACGTGCGCCTGGAGGGCCTGAGCTACGGCATGGCCGCCCATCGCCTGCTTTATTTGATGAAAGAAGCCTGTCGTCGGCAGCTGTCGGGGGTCAACCTCAAGGATGAGGCGCAGGTTCAAACCCTCGAATCGGATGATCCTGACCTGATGAAAGGCAATTTCCTGCTTAGCCCACCCAATGACTGATCGCTGCACGATTGCGCTTTTTTGCGTCATTAGGCAGCATCGAGTCACGGCCGCGTGTGTGGTCATACCCCATTTGGAAGTTGAGGCCTGGCATGCGGATTACTCAAGCGACCCTGGAACACCTGGACCTGCTGACCCCGTTGTTCGTCAAGTACCGTGAATTTTATGGCGCACTGCCCTTCCCGGATTCGTCGCGGGCCTTTCTGGAAAAGCGCCTGCGCCGCAAGGAGTCGGTGATCTACCTGGCCCTGGCGGATGATGACGACAAAAGGTTGCTGGGTTTCTGCCAGCTGTACCCGAGCTTTTCGTCGCTGTCGCTTAAACGCGTGTGGATCCTCAACGATATCTACGTCGCCGAAGATGCCCGCCGGCAGTTGGTGGCCGACAACCTGATGCGCACCGCGAAGAAGATGGCCAAGGAAACGCACGCGGTGCGGCTGCGGGTGTCGACCAGCAGTGACAACGAGGTGGCGCAGAAGACCTATGAGTCGATCGGCTTTCGAGAGGATACGGAGTTCAAGAACTACGTGCTGCCGATCAGTGAGGACTGACGCTGTTAGCCCAACCACCATAGATCCCCTGTGGGAACGGGCTTGCTCGCGAAAGCGGTGTATCAGTTAATAAAGACTCGACTGACCCACCGCTTTCGCGAGCAAGCCCGCTCCCACCTTTACATCTAAGCAACATTTGAATCGGTGTAGAGCCTTGCTACCAGCGACACTCCCCGCTACAAAACCAACACGCTTTTCACCTCTCAATCCGTATAATGCGGACCTCTCAGAGTTGTAAGAATCGCGACATACGCTTGTAGCCTAACTTACCCGTAGCTTCCGCACAGGCCCGCTGAGCCGGGCCATTCACACAGGTGCCATTCATGGATTTCAACCCGCTCGACCTTATCCTGCATCTCGACGTGTACCTCGACATGCTGGTAAGAAACTACGGAGTGTGGATCTACGCCATTCTGTTCCTGGTTATCTTTTGCGAAACCGGTTTGGTGGTAATGCCTTTCCTGCCCGGTGATTCCTTGCTATTTATCGCCGGCGCCATTGCCGCAGGCGGCGGCATGGACCCGGTCCTGCTGGGCGGCCTGTTAATGCTGGCAGCCATCCTCGGCGACAGTACCAACTACGTGATCGGACGAACGGCCGGGGAACGCTTGTTCAGCAACCCGAATTCGAAAATTTTCCGCCGCGATTACCTGCAAAAAACCCATGACTTCTACGACAAACACGGCGGCAAAACCGTGACCCTGGCGCGCTTCCTGCCGATCCTGCGCACCTTTGCGCCGTTCGTGGCCGGTATCGCCAAAATGCCTTACCCGCGCTTCTTCGGCTTCAGCGTGTTCGGCACCGTCCTGTGGGTCGGCGGCCTGGTCACCCTGGGTTACTTCTTCGGCAACGTGCCGTTTATCAAGAAGAACCTCTCGCTGCTGGTGGTGTTTATTATCCTGCTGTCGCTGGTGCCGATGATCATCGGCGTGTTCCGCAGCCGGTTTGGCCGCAGCTCCGAAGCCAAGCCGCAGTAACCCGCGATGTGGTCCCTCAGCGCCTGGCGTCGCCGGCGCCTGCTGGCCAAGCACCCGATTGCCGATGACACCTGGCAGCGGGTGCGCCATCACCTGACCTTCCTCGACGGCATCAGCGCCGAACAGGACCAGTGGCTGCGCGAAGCCTGCGTGGTGTTCCTGAGTGAAAAGCACCTCACCGCCCTGCCCGGCGTCGAGCTGCATCAGGAACAGCGCCTGCTGCTCGCTGCCCAGGCGCAATTACCACTGATGAACCTGGGCGACCTCGACTGGTACCAGGGCTTTCACGAAATCGTGCTGTACCCTGACGACTTCCTCAGCCCCCAGCGCCATCGCGATGCCAGCGGCGTCGAGCACGAGTGGGACGGTGAACACAGCGGCGAAGCCTGGCAGCAAGGCCCGGTGATCCTCGCCTGGCCCGGCGTTCTGGCCAGCGGCCAGTGGGAAGGCTACAACCTGGTGATTCACGAGCTGGCGCACAAGCTGGACATGCTCAACGGCGACGCCAACGGCTTGCCGCCGCTGCACCACGACATGCGCGTGCAGGAATGGGCCAGCGTGATGCAAAGCGCCTTTGACGACCTCAACCGCCAACTGGATGCCAACCCGGACGCCGAAACCGACATCGACCCCTACGCCGCCGAAAACCCGGCGGAGTTCTTTGCCGTCACCAGTGAGTATTTCTTCAGTGCCCCGGATTTACTGGTCAGCAGTTATCCCCAGGTGTACGCGCAATTGAGCCGCTTTTATCGCCAGGACCCGCTGGCCCGCCTGCACCAACTGCAAACCGGCGATGCCCGCTACCAGACTGAACCGCTGGCGCCACACGACGTCTGACGCATGGCATCGGCGTCAGAATATGCCTATAATCGCCGCCACTTTTAGGCCAATCCGGCCATGTTTCATGGCCAACTACGGGGGCACCGCCCAATGAGCTACAGCAAGATTCCGGCTGGCAAAGACCTGCCGAACGACATCTACGTCGCCATCGAAATTCCGGCCAACCACGCGCCGATCAAATACGAAATCGACAAAGACAGCGACTGCCTGTTCGTTGACCGTTTCATGGCCACCCCAATGTTCTACCCGGCCAACTACGGTTTCATTCCTAACACCCTGGCTGACGACGGTGACCCCCTCGACGTGCTGGTAGTAACCCCTTACCCGGTTACCCCAGGCTCGGTCATCCGTGCGCGCCCAGTCGGCATCCTGAACATGACCGACGACGGCGGCGGCGATGCCAAAGTTATCGCGGTGCCACACGACAAGCTGTCTCAGCTGTATGTGGACGTGAAGGAATACACCGACCTGCCGCCACTGCTGCTGGAACAGATCAAGCACTTCTTCGAGAACTACAAAGACCTCGAAAAAGGCAAATGGGTGAAGATCGACGGTTGGGGCAACGCAGACGCCGCCCGCGCCGAGATCATGAAGTCGGTCGCTGCCTACAAAGGCTGATACCCGCTCCTCATTGCCCCGGCAATCTAAAAAGCCCCGACGATTCGGGGCTTTTTTTGTGGGAAAAAATTAAACGCCAAGTTCAATGTTTAATTCGGAGCGTTTAATAAGATTAGATAACTGAAATATCAGACTACAACTAAGCAAATCCCTACACACGAAACTCAACGCATAGTTTATTTGATGTGTTTTTCAGGCCAGTAAACTCTGCGTTTATGAATACATCAGGTGATCGACTAAAAGCGTTACTGCGGGAAGTTCATCTTTCCGCTTCCGACTTCGCCAAGAACCGTGGTGTCACGCCTCAACACGTGAACAACTGGTTCAAGCGCGGCGTGCCCATGGGCCGACTCAACGAGATCGCAGAACTGCTCTGCGTCTCCAGCCGTTGGCTGCGCACCGGCGAAGGCCTCAAACACCCACCGGCCAACTTCCTGCTGGAAGGCCCGGACCCAAGGAAAGGCATCGCCACCCGCGAAGAAAGCGGCAAGTACCTCACGGGCCCCGTCCGTCTCCCGGAAAAAATCGACGTGGAGATTCCCCTCCACCCCACGTTCACTTCGACCGAGCGCATCCGCGTCTCCCTGCACACCCTCGAAACCCTCAACGTAAACCCCGACCGCGCGGTAGGCGCCTACATGGTCGACAACAGCATGATCGACATCATCCAGCAAGGCGCCACCCTCGCCATCGACCGAGGCCGCAGCCAAATCACCGACGGCGAAATCTACGCCGTCGAACACGACGGCATGCTACGCATCAAATACCTCTACAACCGCCCCGGCGGCGGCCTGCGCATGCGCAGCCACAACGCCGGCGAACACCCTGACGAATACCTCACCCACGAACAACGCTTTGAACAGAACTTCGAGATCGTCGGCTGGGTGTTCTGGTGGTCCACCCTGAACAACCGCCGACCGGTCCCACTGGACGAACACCTGCTGGGCTGGGAAGGCTCTAAATCGGACCCGGAGGTAGGCATATGAGGTGAATATGGGTAGAATGCCGCCCACATTTGGCAGGGGGTGGCTTTGCGCTACCTATCCTGCCTGGCGATGCGGAGGAGTTCCCGCAGATGCCCCTACTATTCAGCCCGACTCGACGTGGGCTGAGCGATTTGAAGGCTGGTGAGGTTTGTCAAAAACAAGCTGAGGCAGTCCCCGAGAAGCCGGCCACAAGCCGGCTTTTTAATGTCTTTTTGAAAGCCAGCCTCATCTACTGAAAACCGCGATAGCCTTGCTAGATCGGGGGTTTCAGCCTACTTTTGTTCCTGTGACTTCCGTTTTTAACCACCCTCTTCCACGGCAAAGTGGGGGAACCGGTGGGGGAACTGAGGGTAGAAAAATGGGCAAGCTGACCGCGAAACAAGTCGAAAATTTGATCGAACCAGGAACCTATGAAGACGGCGATGGATTACGCATGGTCATCAAGGACTCAGGTCGAAAATTTTGGGTGCTGCGCTTCCAGCTACACGGCAAACGGCGAGAGATGGGGTTGGGTGGCTATCCTCAACTCGACCTGAAAAAAGCCCGCGCAGCCGCGTATGAACATAAAGTCCAGATTCTCAACGGCAAAGATCCCCTAGCAAAACGACAGGCTGAACAAGCCGCTCAGCGTGAAGCTGAACGCCGAGAAATGGCACAGCTGATTACCTTCGAGAAACTGGCCGCCGACTACCGAGATGCCCATGGCTTGAGCTGGTCGGAGAAATGGCGCAAGGGCTGGCTGAGAAAACTCGAGCTCTATGCCTTCCCTACAATAGGGAAGCTATCAGCTGACCAGATCGAGACCAAACATCTGATCAAGGTCCTCCAGCCACTATGGTCAACCAAAACGCGGACGGCTGACGAAGTACGTGGGCAAATCGAGCAGATACTCGATGCCGCCAAAGCCCACGGCCTCAGGACGGGAGAGAATCCAGCACGCTGGCGCGGCCACTTGGAAAACCTGCTAAGCCGGCATGAGAAGAAGAAAGCACGAAAACGCATCCACCATCCGGCACTACAATGGCAGGATCTTCCCAAGCTGATGCAGGCCTTGAGCAAGGATCCGAGTCACGTCTCAGTGGCGGCTCAGTTGCTGATTCTGACCGGAGCAAGAACGCAAATGGTGAGGTTTGCGCGCTGGGATGAGTTTGATCTGGACTCAGGCCGCTGGTCCTTGCCCGACGAACGCATGAAGACGCGACAAGCCTTCGCGATACCCCTAGCGCCGGAAGTGGTCTCCCTTTTGAAAGGCCTTCCGAAAATCGACACCAAGAGCCCTTACGTTTTCCCCGGTCACGGCCGAAGCGGCGTGATGCACGCTAATGGCATTCGCAGTCTGCTACATGCACTGGGTTATGAGCACATTACTCGCCACGGCTTCCGCTCAACCTTCCGGGACTGGGCAGGTGAAATGACGCCTTTCCCAAGAGATATTTGCGAGCTCGCACTGGCCCATGACGAGCGCGGAGAAACGGAAAGCGCATACTCTCGATCAGATTTTTTTGATAAGCGACGGGAGCTGATGAACGCATGGGCCATCTATGCTACATCCACACCTGAATGCGTTGGTGGGGCTCAACGCGAAACCTCGGAAGATTGATGAGGCCGCAACCACGCAATCAACATCGGTGTAAGGCCACAACGTCTCTGGTTATCGACTTTCAAGCCGGGTCCATCCAAACAGGGCTGCAAAGCCGCCCTGTTTGGATGGACCTCATTTAAAAAATCTAAAGCCCATGCAACTATCTGTGGAAAACCACAGATTTCCACCAGTGGATAATTTCATCCACAGCCGCAGAACTCTCGAAAATTCGAGCCTTGACCCGAATTATCCACAGGCGTAGAAAAGATCGGGCAAAGCGCTGTCGTTGACAGCAACCCAGGTAGCCAGAACCTTTAAGGCTACGCCACACCGTGGTGGTTCTCCCAAAGTGCGATTAGCGTCCGGCGGCTCGCACGGTCACAGCGATGTGATGGATGCCTACTTTTACCAGTGTGCCCACTGCGGCAACCCATCTCCTTTCATAGCTGCCCTGCAGCAACTTATCCGCTTGGCCATTCCCGTGCGCCAACCTGCGCCCGTCTCTTTCTCCCGGAAAGAGACGGGCGCTCCTACCGCTGCTGCAGCCCAACTCGTACAAGGCTTTGCGGCATTCCCCCTCGTGACAATCGACGTGACAAACACCGAAGTCACCAGCAACAGCGATGCAGATGATGGTGCCGCAGCCCACGGAATGGACTGCACCTGACTGACAGTCAGGCACGCCCCGGTCATCGCATCACTGCCTTCACCTGACTCAGGATCTCGCGGCGCCGGTCTCGTCAGCCAACGCAGCCTCCACCCGCCCACTTCTTTGGAAGTGTTCAGGAGGTCAGATCATGAGATGCCCAAGCTCCCGGTCGTAAGGAGCCGCCAGTCCCGCGTTAGTGGACACCCTCACAGGTCGCAGGGGCCTTGATCCCTGATAACACTCAACATTCGTGGCGGGATGACGTGGGGAAAGTTTCAAAGGTTTGGCTTCGAGAGTAGTTCTATCATGGCACTGGTAGGTAAACGTGACGGGAGCAATTTCGGCTATGGCCGGCAACTGAGTTATGCCGGACCGCAGGCATTGAAAGACCTGTTTGGCGGAGGTCATTACGGCACGGTCAAAGCGCACAGTGACCGATGGCAGGCATTTGTACGTTGGTGCCGCTCGGAGGATGGGCCGAGGTTTAACGATGCGCGGCAGATTGATCGGCAGACGTTGCGGAACTATGCCGGACATCTGCGCCACCAGGTTGAACAAGGCGCTATTGGCATCGCCACCGCGCAAAACCGATTGTCCAGCGTGAACCGGACCATGGCTGCGCTTCGCGGTGATCAGTATGTGAAAGTCGTGAGTCCGAGCAAGGCGTTGGGAATGCGGCGTACCAGTGTTCGTTGCTCGGTGCCACAAGGCCAAGACCGCGAACACGTGAAGCGGATCGTCGACGCCCTTTACGGACATCAGCAGCCACGTGCTGCCGCCATCGCCCAGTTGGCGCGAGCCACCGGCATGCGCTTGCGTGAGGCCATCTTGGCCGACCTTCCGCGCCCGCAAAGAGAAGCCAAACACTACGACAAGATCAACATCTAGGATGGCACCAAAGGTGGCCGCGGCGGCGCAACCGCGCCTCGTTGGATCACGGTGGGTGACCATATTCGCGAAGCGATCAGGTACGCCGAACAGGTCTCGCCCGACGGTAGTCGCAACCTGCTGGCACCGAACGAGAGTTACCTCGATTTTCAACGGGAAATTGTCCGCACAGCCCGGGACATCCTCCATACCCACAACCTCAAAGGCTTCCACGAACTGCGTGCGACTTACGCGTGCGAACGCTATGGCAGATAACCCATCACCTAGCGCCCATCAATGGTGGCAGGTGCAGGCGCCTCGATCCAGGTCTTGATCGAGAGGCACGTTTACAAATTAGCTATGAGCTGGGACACGGTCGAATCGACGTGGTATCGGCTTACATCGGTGGTGGAGCATGAGCAACCCATTCGATATCGAGATGTTCTTAATAGGCGTGTTGACCGGTTCAAACATCACGCGCCAGCGTCACCTTCGCCAAGCAAAGGCCATTCAAGTGGCGATCTCTAATCGCTGGCACAAAGATAATCCATGGACGTGGCAACGAAAACGCCTCGACTGGTTTATGCATCAGTACCTGCACCAGCGCGCTGAGTCGACGCGCTACTACAATCTGCTGACCCTGCATTTGCTCACTATTCGCTTAGGTAAGGCTTGGCAGTTCAAAGCGCTCGACGCAGGTCGATATCCAGCGGACATCGGGTAAGGTCTAGAATGGCCAAAATAGGATATGGGCGATTGCTTCACCAAGATAAGATCGGCTTCCGTCTCTTACTTAAAACTCTGATTCAATCCGAATTATGACGTGAAAAAAGCTCTTGCCAGACAGGAACAATGTTCCCAGTATGACGCCTGGCCAAACGAAGCGGCACCCTACAGTGACGGAGCAGGACGACATGACCATCAACAAACAAGCCAAGCCTACCGAAACACTTCTGACCTTTGAGGTGTTTTATAATGGCGAGCTGTTTCAAACCGTCGAGTTTTCCAGTCTCCGCAAGTGCAATAACTGGCGCCAAAAGAACCTAGAGACACCGTTCCTGTATGTGATCAAAACGCCTGACTGCAACCGTGAGAGCTGCATCGAGCTTTCCAAGCGCTACTTCTCAACCAAACACCGCGTGTATCCGGATCTATTTGAACGCCCTGAGTGGGACGTCGTGACCGAGGCAGAACTGCAACAGCTTGCAGAGACTCGCATTGTGCGGGAAACCCACGAGCGCACAGGGGTACCGCTTTCTGTCCAAGTCGGCGGCGGTAAATACGACGTCACCATCGTTCACTTTGACAAGCCAATGCGTGACCGCGTTGAGATCATCAAAGGCGACCTGAGCCGCGAAGAAGCTTACGAATTCATTCGCAACTACGGCACCGATGTCGTCATAAAAATAGTGACACCAACCGAAGAGGAAGTGAGGCCAGTGACCAAAATGAATCAAGTCGAGCGCCAGCAACTGATCCTGACAACGTTGCTGAACACCATCAAGTCAGAAAACACTGGCTGGAGAGAAATTAGCAAAGCCATTGAAGCGCTGAACGTGATCAAGCCAGACGGCTGGCTAGAAGTGCGCGACGTGCTTCAATACGCTTTGGATCAAGGTCGTATCGCTCGCCCTAAGTTCGATCCGCATGCCGATGATGAGTATTACTTTGCTATTACCCCTGCTAACCCAACCAACACAGAAGCGGTGGAATAATCACCGGTTAACGTGCTCGAAGAGAGAAGGGCCAGTGACGAATTTGGGGGGGTATTGCATGGGGGAGCTCATCGACAACCTTGAAAACATGCCCTAAAGAGGGTGTTGCGCTAGAGCATTACACGGCTGCTGCGTATGAATCCGTAGGCGCATAACATCAAGCGGCACAAACGTCCGATTATACGGGATACGGGATACGGGATACGGAACTGACGACATGCACCCTCGAAAGCCAGACGCCTCACTGTACGAACCGTCCCCGGCTTACCTGCGTGGACTTCTGGAGACGGCAGGCATTACCCAAGAAGCAGCAGCGACCGCACTCGGCATCACGGACCGAGTTATGCGCTATTACTTGAGCAGCCAAGAGTCGACCACCTACCGACCAGCGCCCTATGCAATCCAGTACGCGCTTGAGCAGCTGGCTGCATATGCTGCGAAAAAGCGAAGCGTTAAACGCGCCTGATTCCTGGGTGAGTCACCCGGAGGCCGAATACCCATGCCAGAACGGCCTGACCTTGGCTATGCGCGTGCTTGGCCGAATCGAGCGTACACCGTTCATCTTGGGCTGGCTCCAAAGCGTCGCGCTACACCGCCGTGTACATAACGAACTAAATGAACAATATCATGAAATCATGTCGGCACTTCGCGCTGATCAGTAGCCGATCATTATTTCGGGGAATCCAGTTCGCGGATCTTGTGAGACCAGCCTTTACTAGGTCAGGTTTCGGTCAGCGGCAACAGCTACGGCCTTTGATGACGCGATCTACCGGTAGGGATTTCGTATAGAATCTAGGACTTGACTCCTGTATTACAATAAGGGTGCACAATTTGACCATTGCTGACTGTTCCTAGACCACCTTCGCGCCTACGAACTTTATGGTCGTAGGAGACAGACTTCGACGGATCCAAGTACCCTTGACACACCGAGCACTTGGGTAAATTTGGCAGAAAGGTGTTAATAAATATTGTTGACTTTGTGTCGTCATTGAAATTTGCAGAGGCTTGTGACTCGCCGATATCCAAGACGCGTCCCGACAGTCCAATTTTAGACGCCACGTTCGAAAAAGCCAGCTTCCTTCCAAGCTCAGAAGCACTTAAAAGAGAGGAAGCAACCTGAGTTAAATATTCGAACATATCAGCCATTCTAGGAATTCTTTGCTTTTTGCTCATATTTTGAAGAAGCAGAGTAACAATGGATTTGTTGGCTATCAAAAAGTTTTCAACATGCACTCGCGCAACAATAAATTTTTTAAAAAAATCATCATCATTACACGTGATTTTTTTGGCTACCAGCAAAATCATCCCTAAAAACAAGAACCTATTGTATTTTCCTCGCTCATTGTAAAAGTATACTGCGGGGTGCAACCCAAGGCTTCCCGGAGAATTTCCAGTTATCCGCTTTAAAACCTCTAAAGAGCGTTTCATACTATTTATTGTTTGCAGGCCTGTATTATCGTCTTCATATTTTTCAATCGATATCGGCTCTTGCGACCTAGAGGAGGCAATGGTCAAAAAATCGATAAGCAAAGCTAGAGCCTCAACGGGCGATACCGAACCTCCTAATGGAACATCAAGAGTCTTGAGAGGCATCTGGGATTCTGGATTAAATAACAAGCCGTGCAGCTCATTTGCCAACGATCGCATTTTTGACTTGTTGGTGTTACTAAACTGCGACCAGTACTCATGCCCATTGCCAGAGCGCAATATCGCTCTAGCTGCAACGGCAAAGGGCTTCCTCCTGTTTTTTATAAGCATTTCCTCTATGTCATCCAGAGGAGTACCCTGTGAGTTGATTTTGAAAAATGAAGTCTCTGCTACACTTGCATTCCCTTGAATCCACTGGAGGTTTAGAGGCCGCGTAAAAAGTCTGGATGCTCTGTTTGCTATAGCCACATCGCCATTAACTTTCTTCCCTACATGACTTCTTAGAGTAGAATATCTTCCAACATTTTCCTCTACCAAGCGCCTAGTGCGGGCGGCTATCTTTTTTTGTTCATTTGATATATCTCCACTGTAGAATTCACGAGTAATCGAACCATCCCCATAGTCGTCTACCATCCAAGCGCGCAAGGCGCTCAGCCGGTGCCCGCCATCGATTACAAAAATAGAGTTCGGAGACTTCCAAAGTATAAGCGAAGGTATGACTTCATTATCAAGAAAGCTTGTAATGAATGTTGCTATCTGCTCTGGACTCCAGTGATTCGTTTCTCGCTGAAAATCTGGCTTCCTCAGTAGCTTGAGAACTGCAGAGTCGGACTCAAGATGCGCGATTGGAAAATCTCTAATTAGCTCGAGCTCAATTATATCCTCATTAATAATCGCGAAGTCTTCTCGCGGAATCATCGCATCTAGATTTACACGCTGAGCCATTAGGCCTCCTGGCTCTCGACAGAGCTTATTGTATCTTTTACAGATGCAGCCAATGCAAAAGCACTGGAAACTATGAGTTCCAGCTCCTCAACTTCCAAGAAGGCTAGATCAATAATTTGATTTTTTAGGCGAAGTAATTTTGTTGCACCACGCATTGTATATTCCATGGTGCCTCGACCCATTTTTTTTGCTGTTTTCAGCCACCCTTCCGCTATCGCGAGAGCCAGAACAGGATTACCGCCGATAGATGGCCGCTCAAAAATCTGAACCATGGCATCTTCGGACAACTCGTGTATAAGCGCCCATCGCTCTGGATGACTTTCACCTCGGTCAAGAACCGTTCCGCGTACCCAGAGCCTCTGAAACGAGTTACGAACGCCACCAGCAAAGCGCTCACGTGATTGATCTGTAAAACGCCAGACCACAACATCTGGCGCCAGCACAGCACTCATGAACGCCCAGACATCATCGCGAAGTGCCTCCCCTGTTTTCAGCTCTTCTTTCTGACCAAGGTAGATTGCTGCATCTTGGTCGAACTGCGCTCGGGCAGACTGCGTGTTTACAGTGGGAAAGCCTTGCTTTTGTGCAATTCGTCTCAGCTCCGCGGCTACAGCAACTGCGACGCCATCCGCTCTTGATCCTCCGCTAGGGGCGTTGGACTTGAGGGCCGAATAATCCCTAAGCGCATCAAGGCTGCCCTTGGTGGAAGACGCAGTGCTATTGAATTTTTCAAGAATGGTCGTGACGCCGTGAGCCCTCAAACGAGGTAAAAGTGAAACACGCATTACTCGTACTCCCCCAAATCGGCCGACGCAAGAATCGAGGCCCTGAACCTGCCGGGTTTATAGGCACGTAGCTGCCTGATGCTGTCGAGACTTTGTCCAGGGAAAGCAATATCCATCCAAACTCTTGTCTGATGACCAATCGATCCCTCTTCAAAGTGAGTGAGATCCCCTTCGCCACCAAGGTCAAGTGCCACATCGATCATCTGCGTCATGACGTCTGCGACCATTGCTTGAAGGGTCAAAGCATCTCCTTCAACAAATCTGCCCACAACATTCTCGATATCCGCGTTGACATAAAGCCTTACATTACCCCCGAAATCAGCCTCGAAAGCGTCGGGATTCCAATCCACAAGCCAAGGGGTATAACGTTCTGAATTGCCCTGAAAACTTTCGGAAAAGCTTGCCAGTTCAATGGGGAACCTTGAGTCCCCCCCATCCTCGATGAGAATGTTTTTCTGGCTTTGCCACAAGCGCGCCCCTCGCTGTTTAGGGGACAATGCATTACCAGAGCCGAGAGGAGAGTCGAGAAGGATTCTGAGGCTGAGCTGCAGTTGCCCTGAAAGTTTCCTCCCAAGTATCAATCCTTCAAGCGTGATGACAGGGTTGTTCTCATCAATGACTTCAGTTGATAGCCTGTCCAGACGACGTGGCAAGCTGCCGACTCCTGTCCCTGCTACTAGAGTTACAGCCAGCTTCAGATCTGATGCATCGATCCCGAGGTGTGCTGCTGCCTCGGCAAAATCAACCTCAACTTGAACATTGACCTGAATATCCTGTTCGTAGTCCCAATCTTCCAATATGTCTGACGCAAGATAGAGAGGCTCGCCCGGAGGGCCGATCATCCACCCCGTGAAGCTGACGACTTCACTTGGGAGCACTAGGAACGGAAGAGCTATGCGGCTCATTCTCTACCTCTGCTCAGAAAATGGAGGCGAAGCCCAATGGCCGCGTCGGGAGGGCTCAGAACCTTTATTTTGAGGGTTCCGCTTCCGATGCCGACCTGAAGTGTTGCACCTTGTGCAGAGTCCCCCGTGGAGTCTAGGGACATTCCGATCACTTTCGTCTCGAAGCTGGCAGGGAGGTCATTTCCATCGGCAGCTGCACCATCGGCGACCAAGTGAGATTCGGCATATAGTTCGAGCGAGCTGTCCGCTTCGTCGTTATGAAGATCCGCTTCAAAAATTGCGCAACGGCGACTCTCACTATCGAGCTCAAGACGAACGAATCGCGCGGGGGAGATAGAGAGGCTCTTCTTCCTTGATGGAGTTCGGGACAAGGCTTTAGGCCTTCCCGGACCTTTCCCTGATGCTGAATCAAGCAGTCGCCCCAGTCGCGCTGCAGTACTGGCGAGCGAGGGACCGCGCTCGCCCCCCCCGGCCGTAGGTGCTGTCACCGGGATCGCATAGTTGTTGGCCAAAGCCTCAAGACGCCTCAGGGCAACCCGAACGAACGTCTTGGAATTTCGACCGGGGAGCATGCTCGGAATCCAGTCATCATGTGCAGGAGGCTCAGCCATCGCGAAAGCTTCTTCCACCTCATTTTCACTTGAACAGACGAAGACCCCACCCCACTCAAATCTTGCGTCGTGGAAGGGTTCCCCCTGTATGTACTTCACCACTAGCTCTACCGGTCGCATAAGTGCGATATGGCATGCTTGAGTAGGAATGATTGAGCTTTCGTCCAACGCAGGACCCACCCGACTTGCGCACACTCCCTTGGTGATGACGAGAGCGCCCAAATTCTGCTTGGGGCGCTCGCATCGTATGGTCTCGGTTATACGTCCTTCGCGATACGCGTCCATGGCGGAGGCGAACAGGTCGAGAGGAGGAAAAGCTTCCGGTGGAGGGACGGGAAAGTCTATACCTTCGATTTCAACTCTGATACTGAGCTTCTTTTGCTCAGGAGTCGATGCCGTCAGCCTTGGCCAGAAATTCCATAGGATCGTTTCCAAAATATCGTGTGCAACCGGCCTGTCTTCATTTTCATCATCGATCTGAGGGTCGAGAATTAGGATCGATGTACCTGTCGTTTCCGGATCACGATCAGGCAGCCCCAGTGATATCGCAGTCGCCGACGCGTTATCGCCATTCAACGGATCAATGCCATCGTCTCCGTCGCTCCTCCCCCACCAATGCCGTCCAGTGAATCTCTTGCGCTTCTGACCGGCGACATCAGCATCAAAAGCCGTACCGAGATGGCAACCCATGAACCTGCGTATGGGCATCCCTTCATGGGTTGTCTGAGTATCCACAAGAATTGTCGAGCAGGCGCTCATCGCATACAGCGACGCCTTACCGTAGCCATAAGTGCCGCCACCATGATACGTGTCACGCGCAACGCCTACGTTTCGCATAAAATTGACGAAATCGAGTGTATGTTCACCGGTTGACGCCACATCACCCGACGTGGGCCCACCGAGTCCTGTCGAATTAAAGTCACATATCTCCAGAACTTTCAGACCGCCCTTGCCAAGCGATACTGCCATCTCGTTGCGTGTCTGGTCTCCCAGGGGAAGATCTACAAGAACGTTCTCTCGAAGTAATTCGCACTGAGAAGAGGTGAGCGTGCGATATCGAATAAGTAGGCTAGGACCGTACCCGAGTCGTGCTGCATCGATACTGTTCTGGATCGACTCGCGCAAAACGGTTTGAAGTAGCCCCTGAACTGGACAGCCCAATAGTCTTCTGAATCCATCAGCCGCTATGTTTCCCGTTTTGGAAAAAGGCTCGCTGAAACGGTCCAGTCGCATCATCCTGCAATCCTCCTAAAGGCAAAGTCGTAATCTGTGGCGGACAGTTCAAAGGGTAGTGCATGACCGAGATCAACTTCATACCCTATTGCGGAGACACCTTGCGGGAGGGATCCCCCAGTGAAACTGGACCCGATGATCCTCGGAAAACCGTCGTCAACGGAATACACCTGTAGCCCTTCATAGGTAAATGAAAGGCGATTCCACTCCTCGGCATGTGGATCCCAGCAATCCAGGGCAGCCAAACCGTGGCATAGCGACCCTCTGTCGACACCCAACTTCACCAGACTGTCGAAAAGCTCGCCCACGGAAAGTATTCCATGGTCTGCCCGCTCCATACGGACATGGGTAAGCAACAGGGTACCGCCAGTTGGAGCCCCGAGCTGGTCGATTCCATGGATCGACACTATTTTTGCATCGGATCGGCCGGAAGTTTTCACCTCCAGCGCATGAGCATGACGCCGAAAGTCATGACGCAACTCATAAGGCCCAGTCCAGGCCTCAACCGCTGTAAGGCTGTAGCCTGTCAGCATTCGCAAGATGTAAAGCTCTCCAACAAGCCCGAGAATCTTGCTATCGGAGACTTCGGCGCGAGAGGGTTCTTTGAGCAGTTCCCTGAAGTCCTCGATGGCCGTGGTCACAGAAACGATCGGCACATTCCCGTCTTCAATACGGCGAAGAATATCCTCTGCCAGTTCTGCGAAGACAGGGTCCAGCGCCCGATCCAAGCTCATGATGTCGATGAACAAGGTACCTTTCCCCGAGACCTTGAAGCTGGATGTTGTCACAGAAAGCTTTGTCGTAGAGGTCAGGCCCTTTGTCGAACTCATGCTACTGATAGGGACAAGGAGACGCGGCTGACCCTGCCCACCGATTGCATACCGGGCAGTCCCGAAACCTGTTGCAACACCCGAGTCGATACTGGGGACCTCAATAACCCCGTCCCCTGTACCAGTTGCTCTCAACCGTTTCCACCGCTCGACAGGCCTATTTCTCATCAACGGCCTCTTCATCTGCCTGGCCGAACAGCTCCTCCTCTTCCTCGATCTGTTCGGGAACAGGGGCATCCAGCTCCACCGAAAAATAGTCACCTGATTGATCGGGTGTACCCGGGAACACGATACCGACGCCAATCAGATCACCTACAGCATCGAGATCGATACGCGATTTGGACTGAGCTTCAGACTTCCCATCGATGACGTAAATCAGGAGCAAGGGGGCTTGAGGTCGACTGCTTTTGAGTTCGGACCAGCTGTCGCTGGTTTTCGAGCCTGGGGTCGTTACGTCGATCAGGATGTCATTCTTGGACATCAATGCCTTGATATCGGCATAGCCCTTCTCGTTGGCAGCCAACTGAGAACGTCGAGCGGTAGAGACATATCCGAGTGAGCCTAGGGGTTTGACAGATGACCTAGGGGAAGTAGGAGTGATGATGCCCACATTCCACTCTTGAAGACGATCAGCCGCTTCGTCTATGTAGCCAAGCAGTAGATCCTTCTTCAGGTCCATGTGCTGATCGCAGATCTCGTAAGCTACTAAGAACTTCCGTACTTCCTGAAGTGAGACCCCTCGTACGAGGTGCCGTTTGCCCCCTCCCTGCTTTTCCACCTGACGCCTTCCCACAGCCTCGTTCACGAACTGGGCGGCTGCTGTCCAGTTACCGGACACAATGCTTTGACTTTGGTGGTCGAAGCGAATGGTCTGTACATGACGACCTTCGAAGCTGATGTTGCTGCGATAGGCGTGCCGCATCTTGGACGCAGCAGTGATCGCCATGCCTGGAATAGCGCGCACTCTTACCGCAAACTCCTTAGGTGTTACTTTGTGCTTGCGATAATTTTGGATGTCTTCGCGGATTTCTTCCTCGATGCGCGCCAAGGCGCGGAAGTTCGCTGCGAGATTGGCGGTGGTCCAGAGGCGGGGTAGATCCTCATATCCGTGTCTGTAGCCGAACCAGCGACCCATCTGCAGCAGCGTGTCATATTGCATGGAGGTACGCAGGAAAAAGGATACCGAAAGTCCTTCGAGCGTAAGGCCCCTAGCCAAAACCGTGCCACCAACAACGATGTAAGTCTTGGGCTCCAAGGTGTAATCAAGCCTCTCGAAACTTTCGCCGTTTTCAATAGCAATCTCTAGGGCTTCTAGGACGCTACCAAAATAGGGCAACAATTCAGCCAAGGAACTCGCGCCTTGGCCCTCGAGAGGGACCTTTTCCGTCTCATCCCTAAAGAGCTGCTCCATTCGCTCGAAGATATCTCCGGAGCCGTCGATCAGATCATCTCGGTACTTCTCGATCCACCTACCGATGAGTTCCGCCATCCTTGTGTGTTGGATTATATTGGGCGATGTATGGATAAGCATTGTCATATGCTTGTCCGCATGCCCCCGAGCTCTTCGAATACCACAGGAAATCAGAAACCATAATATGGCGCTCTCGAGTTCCTCGGTCATATGAGGATGGAAGGTGTCCTTGTCACTAAGGCGTGCGGGACGTAGAAGATTAAGCTTTTCATCTGGAATCGTTCGGATCATATCCCTACCTGCTTCTGCAGGTGTCTCGTCATCTGCATCAGCAGGATCGAAGCCAAATACCTCCCGCGCACCAAAATAGCCTTCCGTTCGAGGCAGTGCGGTAATGAAATCTTCTGGATATAGATCGTCCAGTTCATTCTGGTTGTGGGGGTAGGGGTCGATGAACACGTTAGCGAATGGCGTCGCCGTGTAACCCACATAGGAAACGGCAGGCAACGCTCGGATGATCTTACGAATCTCAGCGTTAATCCGAGTCATATCGTAGTCGTTGTTGGAGGAATTGACAGATGCCTGATCACATTCGTCATCAATCAAGAGAACTTTCAGACGTCGGAGTGTAGCCAAAGGTGTCTTCGGCTTTCCTTTTGCATCTAGGATCGTTTTGCGGAATGTCTCTAACCGTGAGGTGATTTTTTTCATCACTACCAGCTGCGCGCCCCCCGGAGCTGGCAAAGTGAACTGTCCATTTTTCGGATAGGTGTAATCTCCATCATCGTGCTCTGTCGTGTAAAGCTGCCAGAGATGACGGTGACGATTGACAATATCGTTCTCGATGCGGCGCTGGGTCTGCGCGCGTAACTTGTTGGTGACACCTGCGAGCAGGACGATCAAGTTGTATCCAGCATCCACTGCCTTAGCGATCACCGCAGTCATGTTCGCCGTTTTGCCGGATTGAACATAACCGACCACCAGCCCACGATGACGGAAGCTATCGTTTGAGGGGTTTGCCAGCAATGAGACAACCTCGGACGAGCTTTCATCGATCGATATGATTGCATCTTTATCCCACCCTTTCGAGTTGGCGAGATATCCCTTCAACGCTGGCCAGTGAGCGTCCTTCGAGCCAGGCCCCTTGTACCACTCCGCCATAGGCTTGATCAGTGAGTTCCGCCGCAGGATCTCGACGTCCTCCCGCGAGGCTATGACGTGCTCGAGTGCGAGTCCAAAATTTCGCACCATCTCGTCAGAGAAAGGCATGCCGATAGCCGAAAAATCGCGCTGCACCGCCTGTGCGGCCTGCTCCGGGCCGTCATGGCTTGGGAGTTTGTCTTGGATCAACCTTGCGAAGGTCTCAATCTGCGGGTTCATGTCGAAGCCATCCTTACTTGCATCCAGAATTTCACCTAGCCTGATCAGAGGGTTTACACATGAACTCTCTGACCACCTCTTTCCATAGTGTCACTTTGACATTTTTTGTTTTGACGGCCTAGTCTGTGCTGCACTAGTTTGTGCATCGCCATCTGGGTAGAAACCTGCCGGCACCTTGGTCGAAGGCAGCGACGACTCGGGGGAGAATGTGTTCAGATAAGGAAAGTCGGGCCAGGAGATATATTTTTGATTACAATCCTGAATCGCTTCCAGCAGCCAGTTCATGTCCGCTTCCGGTCCGCGTATTCCGCACTCCCACAGTTCGAAGACGCGCCACCCTTGCTGCAGCAGTTCATCGCGGTTTCTGATATCTCGTTTCACGTTCTGGTCGAATTTCAGGCGCCAGAACTCCTCACGCGTCTTGGGGATAGTGGCGTATCTGCAGCGGGGATGCCTGTGCCAAAAGCAGCCATGAACGAAAATGCAGACCCGATGGCGAGGCAGCACCACATCGGGTTTCCCTGGAAGATCTTTTCGGTGCAAGCGATACCTGAAGCCATGCCGATGCAGCAGACTCCGAATCTTCATTTCCGGGGACGTATTGCTGCCGCGGATGCCAGCCATCATGCGAGACCTGACTTCTTTGCTAACTATGTCCATGACTGAAACCCAAATGACCTTGCCACTGAAGCAAGATACAGCCTTCGAAACCAATGCGATGCTCCCTGAGCCTATCCAGATCGTCGATCTCTTTGCTGGCCCGGGAGGGCTGGGAGAAGGCTTTGCCTCGTCGGGGGGGGGGAACCGGTTTGAGACCGTGGTTTCCGCCGAGATGGATCCCATTGCACGCGAGACACTGAAACTGAGAGCTTTCTACAGACTGCTCAAGCTGAAGAATCCGGCGCGACTAGATGACTATTACAACTTCTGCAACGGCATCACAGACAAGCCTTTCTCGGATGAAAGCGAGGTCCAGTGGAAAGAGGCTGATGGCGAAGCTCGACGCATCACCTTGGGCAGCGAAGCCGGCGACGAAGAACTGGACAAGATCCTAGATGCACGCCTCGATAGAAGCAGGCCTTGGGTGCTGATCGGCGGACCGCCCTGTCAGGCCTACTCCATTGTGGGCCGCGCTCGTAACCAGGCGAAGGCAAACTACAGTGCCGAGAATGATCACCGTCATTTCCTCTACAAAGAGTATCTGCGGATCATCAAGGAGCGGCAACCGACTGTCTTTGTAATGGAAAACGTCAAGGGCATCCTTTCCTCCAAGGTTGGTGGCGAGAAAATCTTCTCTCAGATCCTCAAGGATCTGTCGGACCCCCACAAGGCGCTCGGAGAATCGAAGTCCGGCACCCGATACCGCATCTGCTCGTTGGTGACGGGACAGTCCTATGGGCCTGACGAGGATATTGAAAAACTGGATCCCCGTGGTTTCATCATCAGGGCCGAGGACCATGGTATTCCTCAGGCGAGGCACCGCGTCATTCTCCTGGGCATAGCGCTGGATGAAGAGGGGAATATCCCCTCTCATTCTGGGTTGCCGGAAATAGATGCGCAGATAACCGTCAAGCAGGTTTTGGGGAATCTACCCACGCTGCGCAGCCGGTTGACCAAGCAGCGTGACGGAAACGAAGCCTGGTACCAAGAAGTAGCGAATCAGCTGGACGAGATGCGAGCAGAGCTCGACAACAGAGCTGATCCAAAATTAGCGGCCGAAATGGACATTGTCAGGAGTGGCCTGTTGAACGCGCCTGTCGATGTCGGCGCACTTCGGATCGCTCGAACCAAGGGCGACGGAAAAACGGGCATCCCCCCACTGGATGAATGGTACCTCGATAGCCGATTGGATTACTGGCTGAACCATGATGCGCGCGGTCACATGCCTTCCGACCTACGCAGATATATGTTTGCAAGCGTGTTTGCCCGCGCCCATGGAATATCCCCCAAAGGACATCAGCAATTCTCTCTTTCTGGACTGGCACCAGCACATAAGAACTGGGAGAGCGGGAAGTTCAGTGATCGGTTTAGAGTCCAAATGGAAAACCATCCTTCCAGAACTATCACTAGCCATATCTCCAAGGACGGGCATTATTTCATTCACTACGATCCCAAACAGTGCCGTAGCCTGACCGTACGTGAAGCTGCTCGACTTCAGACATTCCCGGACAACTACTTCTTCCAAGGGAACAGAACCCAGCAATTTCACCAAGTAGGGAATGCCGTTCCTCCCCTACTGGCACGTAAAATCGCTTCTGTGGTCTTCGACGTCATTTGCAAGAAGACCTTGAGCAAAAAGATCCTGCCCCAAGAGGCGGTATAACTGGAAAAAGGCCAGAGACTCCTTTCAAAAAAAGAGGGACCATCGTGGCTCTTGGATAAGATTGAGTTTACAAAGACTTAATCAGAGGTTAAGGAACCAAGATGGCGAGTAACTGGCCTTTTGCGAACGAGATATCAATCCCTGTTTTAAGTGCCTGAAAGTGATTAGTCAGAACTATTGCATTTGAATACCTCGCCCCAAGTGCCCTCCGTTTCTAACATACCAATACCAGCATTTGTGGCACATTCGCCCCTCCACTCCCATCACAACTGACTATGCGGTGCTTTCCCGATGGCAGCTCAATACCAGAGCAGGAAGAATATACTGAGCAAAACCCACGAAAAAGCCGGTTTTTTACCGGAAAAAAAAACAACAAAAATCGCAGAAAGTGGGGGACTGAATGGGGGAACCATTGACTTCTAGAAAGCGATAAGCTGTTTGCTTTCAAATACCTGCATTAATAAAAAGCTAACCACAAGCCGGCTTTTTAATGCCATTTAAACCTCAAAAACGCGTTGGTACCTGCTGGGCGAGTAGGTCCGCTGCGTACTATCACCTCTACTCCGCAAAAACTCTGTTCTAAAGCGCACGCCTAAATGAATAGTCGCCTGGCCGGTTGGCTCTTAGCTAAAGTGTCGTCGCCAGCGACACAAGAACAAGACATGTCGCAAAAATCACAAAATAGCGACACATGACGCCCACATGATTACACTGATGCCATGAGAGGACGTTTATGACAGCGACCTCGCCTATAAATGGACCTCGTGGACACACTCTCATCCATGACAACACCTCATTTCCCATGGCAAGCCGATAAGCCTTACAACCAGCTTCCGCCACTACCGCCGTCAGCACAGCTGGAAACCCGGGCAGTACTCAAACGCTGCATTGAAGCCCGCGCAGCCTTGGCCGAATTGAAACAAGCTGCCGAGCTGATCCCTAATCAAACGATGCTGATCAATACCATCCCCTTGCTGGAAGCCAAGGACAGCTCCGAGATTGAAAGTATCGTCACCACCACGGACCTGCTCTTCCAGCATGCCCAGGATGGGGCCAACCATGCAGATCCCGCGACCAAAGAAGCCCTGCGGTACCGCAAGGCTCTTCATAACGGTTACCAATCGTTGGCTGAGCGCCCACTCTCCACAGGCACGGCAGTAGAAATCTGTCGCACGCTCAAGGGCGTGAACATGGACATTCGCCGTGTACCAGGCGTCCAGCTAGCCAATGACCGCACCGGCGAGATCATCTACACGCCACCAGAGGGCGAAGATCGATTACGCGACTTGCTAGCCAATTGGGAACGTTTTTTACACAACGAGACAGACCTCGATCCTTTGGTACGAATGGCCGTTGGGCACTATCAATTCGAGGCCATCCACCCGTTCACCGACGGCAATGGCCGTACCGGCCGGGTACTCAATACTCTGTATCTGATTCAGGAAGGTCTGCTGAATCTACCGATTCTCTACCTTAGCCATTTCATCATTGCGCATAGAGCCGATTACTACCGACTGCTGCTTGACGTGACCCGCGAGCAAGCCTGGGAGCCCTGGCTGCTTTATATGCTCACCGCCGTAGAAGAAACCGCCCGCTGGACCAGTGCCAAAATTGCCGCCATTCGCAGCTTATCCGAGCACACAAGCCAGTTTGTTCGCGAACGTCTGCCAAAAACCTATACCCGCGAATTAGTGGATGTGATTTTCGAGCAACCCTACTGCCGCATTAGCAACGTCGTCGATAAGCAGATCGCTCAACGCCAGGCCGCCTCTCGCTACCTCAAAGAGTTAGTGTCCATTGGCGTTCTACAGGAGGTTCAGGTTGGCAAGGAAAAGCTCTTCATTCATCCCAAGCTGATGCAGCTACTGATTCGCGACAGCAACGACTTCAAGACGTACGCCTGAGCCGTACTGAAGGACATTGAGTATTGAGTCGCCTGAACGGTGAAGACTGAACAGGCGACGTTTTCTCACTTCGGCTGCATACACTCCACAGCCCGATCCGCCACCATCTTCGCCATCTCCACCAAATGCATCACCGCCCGATGCGGCGCGCCCAGCGGTTCACCCAGTGCCTGCGATGTAGCCACCGCACACTGCAGCAACTCGGCCACTCGCACCCAGGCATCTTCGAAGCTCAATTCTTCATTAACAGTAAATGGTTTAGTCGCAGCCGACGCTGGCGAATCCGAGACAACGTTATTCATAGCAAAACTCCAATCGATAATTTGGAGCTGCCAAGATCCGCGACTAAACGAAAGGCGGCAGCTGTACGCAGGTTAGTCGACCGGTCGATTGGGAACCCGGCGCACCCGGAGGTGCCCTGCGCACAGCCACCATAAGATGCAGGCGAAGGGGTGCCTGACTCATGAATTGCTTATGCGCCAATCGAATCCGGGCGACTAAACCCGATCACTGAAAAAGCAGTGACGGAACGCAGCCTAGTCGCGAGATTTTGCTGACGCAAGCGGCCGGGATTCTCTAGGAAACGTCCTGCAAATGAAAGGGATCCGTACTGCTGGCCATCCAACCATTGTCACCTTTTAGTTGACAGTATTACCTACCCCGCCCGATTTATCCCCCACCACCCACCCATTAATCTGTGCCCATGTTGAACGCAACGCCAAACCAACCTAAACAAAAAAGGATTTCAACCATGAGCACTCCAACCCTTAGCCGCTTGAACAAAGACGACGCCATTGTTCTGCTGATCGACCACCAAACCGGCCTGATCTCGCTGGTGCAGGACTTCTCCCCCAACGAGTTCAAGAACAACGTGCTGGCCCTGGCGGACGTGGCCAAGTTCTTCAACTTGCCGACCATACTCACCACCAGTTTCGAGCAAGGCCCTAACGGCCCATTGGTGCCGGAGTTGAAGGAGATGTTCCCGGATGCGCCGTATATTGCTCGCCCTGGTCAGATCAATGCGTGGGACAACGAGGATTTCGTCAAGGCGGTCAAGGCGACCGGGCGTAAGCAGATTGTCATTGCGGGTGTGGTGACGGATGTGTGTGTGACGTTCCCGACGCTGTCGGCGCTGGCGGAGGGGTTTGAGGTGTTTGTGGTGACGGATGCGTCGGGCACGTTTAATACGACGGTGCAGCAGGCGGCATGGAGCCGGATGGTGCAGGCGGGGGCGCAGATGATGAATTGGTTTTCGGTGGCGTGTGAGTTGCAGGGTGACTGGCGCAACGATATCGAGGGGCTGGGGAATTTGTTGTCGCAGCGGATTCCTAACTATCGCAATTTGATGAACAGCTATTCGGTGCTGGCGGCGCGTCAGGGTTGAGATTGAGCGTTTCTCCCCCCTAAAAATTGTGGGAGCGGGCTTGCCCGCTCCCACATTTGGTCTTTGCTGCGTTGCGATTGAGGGTGGTTCAGTCAAGGATCAGGTGCGGTAGAAACCGGCTTGAGTCCTTGGTGATCAGGCTGTTGTCTTCGCGCACGCCGATGCCTGCGGCTTGGTCAGCGATGACCCAGGAGCCGATCAGTGTGTAGCTGTCGCCAAAGCGTGGCAGCGGCGCGAATTCCTGAAGGATAAACGGCGCGTCCGTGTAGGGGCCGTCTTCTTTTACGATCAGGCCGTCGGCCGTTTGCAGTTCGATGTTGGCGCCTTCGCGGGAGAAGAAGGGCTTGCGCACCCAGCCTTTGGGCACGGCTTTGTCGGGGTCGGTATCCAGGTGGGAGGCGAGCAGGTTCGGGTGGCCCTTATTGAATTCCCACAGCAGCGGCAGGATGCCTTTGTTGGAGAGGATGGCTTTCCACGCGGGCTCGAAAAACTGCGTGTCGCTCTGGGCAATCGCGGCGCCGAAGGGTTCGTGGAAGATGAATTCCCAGGCGTGCAATTTGAACAGGTGGGGAATCCAGCGATCCTCAAGGTCGACAAAGCGGCCTTCGCTGGTGAGGCCGATGTCTTCGATGTCGATGTGGCGGGATTCGATACCGACTTTTTCGGCGACCAGGCGCAGGTAGTCGGTGGTGCCTTTGTCTTCGATCGAGTCTTTCATCGAGGCGAAGTAGAACGGCTGGTTGAGCTGCAATTGCGCGAAGGCTTGATGCAGCTTGGTGTCGATACTGTTGAACTGGTCGGCGTGCTTGGGCAACAGGCCGCGTTCGATGCATTGCTCCAGCCAGCCCCATTGAAACGCGGCCGCTTCATAGAGGCTGGTGGGTGTGTCGTAGTTGAGCTCAAGCAGTTTGGCTGGCCCGTTGCCGTTGTAGGAGAAGTCCATGCGCCCGTACAGGTGCGGGTGGCCTTCGAGCCATGAGGTGCGGATCATGTCGAAGAACGGCGCAGGAATGCTCAGGCGTTCCAGCAGCTCCTCGTTTTGCACCACGTGGGCCACGAGGTCCATGCACATGTCATGGATCTCGGTGGTCGGGTCTTCGAGGTCGCGCTCGATTTGCTCGAGCGTGAACTGGTAGTACGCGCTTTCGTCCCAGTAAGGTTCACCGTCGATGGTATGGAACAGGAAGCCGAGGCTGTCGGCGGTCTGCTTCCAGTCATGACGTTCTGCGCAGTGGATCTTCTTCATGAACTGGCTTCCTTAACTGCTCGACCCGCCGCCGCCCCAGCCGCTACGGGCGCTGGCTTTGCTGCCGAAGCCGCCACGGGAGGTGGACGACGCAACGTTCACCGGCTTGCTGGAGGAGCGCAGCGTGTTGGAGTAATTGCTGCTGCCATATCGGGCCTGGTTGGAACGGCCAAAGGTCGCCCCGTTGGAGACACGCTGGTTGAGCGTCGAGTTGCCGTAATTGCCGCGATCATCGCGGTAGCGGTACACCGGCTCGGAGCGGTAGCTGTTGCGATTGTTGCTGAGCATGTTGCCGATCAACAGGCCGGTGAGCAGGCTGCTGGTGGAGAAACCTGAGCCACCGCTGTTGGCTTGCGAGCCGGCCACCTGGGCATTGGCCGCGTCGACCTGGGATTGGGTCACCTGGCCTTCGGCGGTCAGTTCGAAACCGCCCAGCCTTGGGATGAACTTGCCGGTGGAGTCTTGCTGGCACCAGTCGGCGACAAAGTCGGCATCGCAATCGGTCTGACTGTCGTACACCGGCGCGATGCGGCGGTGCTCGGCCATGGCGGTCATGTAGGCGTCCGAGCAGACGTCTACCGGCAACTTTTCATCGGCGCATTGCTGGACCGACTGGAAGTTGTACTTCTTCTGCAAATCGTAGGTTTTTTCTGTCGGCCCGCAGCCGGATATCGCCATGGCGACCGACGCTGCCAGCGAAAGCTGGACGTACTTGCTTCGTTTCATCGAGAGCTCCGTGCGCAATCAGTACTGGGTGGGCGTCATGCACGCGGCGTTCAGCATGCCGACGCTGATGGCGACGGCGGCCACGTAGATGCCGGCCGCGACTTCGCCGTTCTTGATGCGCTCGGACGTGCCTTTGAGCACCAGGCTGGTCAGCAGAAACGCCAGCAACTGAACGACGGCCGCGATCACCGACCAGACAACAAAATCCAGCAGGCTGATGGAGTAGGCGATCACGTTGCTGGCCGGAATGGCGAAGCCAATGATCGCGCCACCCAGGGCCACCGCCGCCGAAACGTTGCCGGCGCGGATCAATTCGAACTCCTTGTGCGGGGTGATGCGGGTGTAGATGAACTGGAACAGCGCGAACAACACCGCAGCCCCCAGGATGTAGATGACAAAGCCGAGCACAGCGGCTTTGTTCAGGGAGATGGAGAGAGCTTCTAGCATGGACGGCTTCCTTTTTTTAGAGCGCGGTCAGGTCGGTTGTGTACAGCGAAATGCCCAGCGACGTGCTCAGGCTGATGCCACCCTCGGCATCTTCTTCGACGGAAAACAGCAGGAACTCGCGGCGATCGGTCAGGCCGGTGTCGCGGGCGTACAGCATCGAACGGTGCTCGACGTTGTAGGCGTCTTCCGGGTTTATCACGCGCTCGCTCATCGCCACCAATTCGGTCTGCCCGGCTTCGCTGCCCCATACACGGGTGTACTCGACGCCGTTGTGGGTGTAAGTCGGCAGCCCGATCAAACTCTGTGGGCCTGCCAGCCTGCGCAGTTCCGCTTCGCTGCTGATGGTGACGTAGCTCAAGTAGTTGAACAGGATCACCGACTCGACCTGCCCGGCGATGTCGCCGGTGGTGTGCACCTGCAGCCAGTAATCTTCGTCGTTCATGTAATAGCGTGACAGCCAGGTCGACTGCCCGAGGTCGACGGTGCCGTTACTCCAGATTTCCTGGGAGCCTGGGATCACCACCGAGGTTTTCCCATCGAGCAACAATTTAAGGGTAGTGTCGAACATCACGCCTTTGCCAGGCGCCAGGCCCAGCGGCCCGGTGGTCGGCACGGGTTCGGCGGCAGGCCGGTTCGATTGTGGATTGGCGTTCGGGGCCTCGAGCCCCATCAACTGTTTAAACCATCCCATTGGAGATTTCCTTGAGGCGGGTGGAGGCAATGTAGAAGAGCTCGCCGCCTTCAACGCGCGTGGCACTGGGCGGGTTGATCGACGGTTGCTGCGCACCTTTGGCGCGATAGCCGATAAGGGTGGCGTTGTGGTGTTCTTTCATCCGCGTGTACAGATCGCCGAAGGTGGCTTCAAAGGCCTCGGGCAATCGCATCAGGTATTGAGTGGCGCCCTGCCCCACGCACAGCAGCTCATTGATGACCACTGACGAGCCCGGATCCTGGGAGGCACGCACCAGCATTTCGATGGCCATGCTGGACGTGCATTCCAGGCGCGGGGCATAGGAGCTGGCCAGTGCGGCAATTTCACTTTCATTGAAGTGGGCGACCACATGCCCGACGGGGCTCAGTTGATTCACCGCCAGCACCGTGGCCAGCGTCAGGTCGTCAGACGGGGTTCGCACCAGCACACGCTCGGCACCGGGCACACCGGCGCGCAGCAACAACGCGGTGGAGGACAGGCTTTCACCACGGATAAACGCGGCTTTGCCCGGCATCGGGTTTTCTTCGAGGGTGCAATCGCAAATCACGATCAGGTTGTCGTTCGAGGTTTCATCTTGCAGCAACAACTCGATGACCCGCTCACTGGACGCACCTTCCCAGCCGATGAGTACCGTATGGCCGACCTTGCCGGTGAAATCACCTTTGCCCTTCATGCCTTTTCTCCATGCATCGATAACACTGCTGGTGGTTTTGCCGATGGCCGCCGTTAGCAGCGCAATACCCCCGAGCATCACCCAGGTCGCCACGAAAATGCGCCCTGCCGAGGTCTGCGGGGCGAGGTCGCCGTAGCCGACGGTGAGCGTGGTGGTGAGATAGAAGTAGATAAACGTGGCGAGGGCGGTGAGGTGTTGTTCGCCCAGAAGCACCAGGCCCAGGTAAGCCGTGCTCAGGTGTACGCCCAGGGCAATGATCAAGCCTGCCCAGCCGAAGCGGTGAAAGAGGGAGGAAGCGTACATGCGCAACAAAAGGAAAATCGACATTTCGCCCCTGGCTCCCTGGGTGCTTGAATCCTGATGACGTCATCGCCTCGGCGTCTGGATGCTCAAGTGCGTTCACCCGGCATTAAACCTGCTGCGCGGTGTTGAGAGAAGTACCTTGGCAGCAATAAATCCGGCGAGCGCACCAAACAGATGCCCTTCGAAGGAAATACCCTGGCGCGGCACAAACCCCATGATCAATCCGCCATAAAACACCGCCACGACAGCGGCGACTATCAGGTTGATCCAGCTCCTGTGGAACCAGGCGCGCGACAAGAGGTAGGCCCATAGCCCAAAGACCCAGCCGCTGGCACCGACGTGTACGCCGCTGAACCCGAACAGCCAGACCAACGAACCGCCCAGCAGGATAATAATCGCGCTGACGGTTATGAACCGGTTGAGCCCTTCGACCATGACCAGGGTGCCCAGCACTACAAAGGCAATCAGGTTTGCGCTCAGGTGGGCAAAGGAGGCGTGCAGAAATGGCGAGGTGAGGATGCCGAACAGGCCCGACACGGTCCTCGGGACCAGCCCGAACGCCATGAGGCTGTAACCGGTGGCGACATTGAGCAGTTGCAGCGCGACCATGAACACGGCCAGGCTTGCGATTGTCTTGAAACCCTTCAGGGCGTCCATCCAGACCTCGACGTAAAAAAGATGGGCAGACCTTAATGCCGGTCGGTTAAGCGCAAGCCCCCTGTGGGAGCGGGGGTTGCTCGCGAAAGCGGTGGGTCAGCCAACGCCTATGTTTGCCGAGCCGGCGCCTTCGCGAGCAAGCCCGCTCCCACATTTGATCTTCGCTGCCTTGAGCATTTCGCTCACTTAACTGTCCGGCTTTAGGGCAGACCTGCTTCGGCGTCGTTTACTCGGCCGACTTTTGCTTCAGACGCTCCAGAATCGCATTGGCGCTGCCAGTGTCCGGCGTGATGCCGGCGTCGCGCAGTTTGCGTTCCAGGTCAGTACCGGTCGATGCCTCGGCCAATTCATCCTGGGCTTGCAGTTCAGCGGCACGTTGCTGCTGTTTGGCTTGCAGGCGGTTAAGCGTACCCACCGCAGTTTCCAGCTTGCCGTTGGCGCCGCCGCTGGCGATGGAAGCGCTGACCTGGGCCTTTTGCACGCTTTCGCGGGCCTTGGCCATGTCCACTTGCTGGCGCAGGCTTTTGATCCGGCTTTCGGCCTTGGTGATGTCCTTGCGCATGCTGTCGGCGTAACCACCGAACTCGGCGGTCTGCTTTTGCTCGGCGTCACGTTCGTTGGTCAGGGTCGAAATGGCTTCGGCCACTTCCAGGGCCAGGTCTTCACGGTTGGCCTGAATAGCGGCCATCGCCTTGGATTCCAGGTCTTTGATCTTGGCGTCGTACTCGCCTACGCGATCCGCTGCCAGCTTGTGCTTGGCCATGATGCTCACCAACTCACGCTTGGCGTTGGCCAAGGCGGTGTCGGCGTCGCGAATTTCTTGATCAAGGATGCGCAGGGCCTGTTGGTCGACGATCGATTCGCCGACTTCGCTGGCACCGCCACGCAGCGCGGTGAACAATTTGCTCCAGATGGACTGAGTCATTGGATACTCCCGAATACTTAATTGAAGAAACGTTCGAAGGCTTCGCTGGCGCGCTGCACGTTATCGACCAGGGTTTTCACCTCGGTCACGATGTTGGTCAGGCTGGAGTCGGAACTCAGCGCACCAAACATGTTGTAAACAACCTGGCCGTTCGGCATGGACTCGATGCCGATCGACGACAACGGGAACATTTCCCGGCTGCGCAGCACGGCGTCATTGAAGGCCGTTACGTCGTTGATCGACTCGACGTCGACCAGCACGGTGTCGACGATGATCTGCTCGCCCACCACCGCGATGTAAATCGGCAAGCCCCCGAAGTCGTTCATTTCCAGCTTGATGCTGGACTCGGAGCCTTGAACCAGAGAAAGCGTAATGTCTTTGGCGACCACTTCGTCCAGGGCTTGCAGCGCGCTGAAGAGGCGGTCGATGTTCCAGTTGGTACCTGCGCTCATGAAATTCTCCGACATGAATGAGCCAGCCAGAATCGGTTGGCGAAGCTGTTTCTCCATTTGCTTGAGCAGGCTTCGGTTTTCGGGAAGCACCCAAGTCTCGTGTTTCACATAACCGGCGGCCGCCAGCCCCGCGCGCATCTGCTTCATGTAAAAGCTCGACGGCTTTTTAACCGGCGGTTTCAAGCGCTCTCCCTTGCGGCTTGCTGAATCGGTATCGGGCTCTGCTGGCGGGCTCGATGGAGAGCTGCTTTTCATGGTACTGGCCTCGTTGTGAAAATCTCACGCGTGAGAAAATCTACAGGCAATTTTTGCAATGCTCAATAGCTCACGCGTGAGTTTTTTGTCTCACTGGTTCGGACATGGATACGGGAAAGAAGAAAAGCGCCTGCTTTATCCAGCCAACCATTGCAGCCTGTCCTGAACGGCAAGCTGTCACGGTTGAATGCACCCCGCCAGCGCCCGCTCAATCTGCTCAATGCTTGGCAAACTTGTTCGTAGCTCTGCCGGTAAAGATTCCACCAACTGATATTCCGCCACGCCGATCGGTCGGTTGTTGTCGCGCAATGCGTATTCAGCCACCACTTCATTTTTGCTCTTGCACAACAACAGGCCGATGGTGGCCCCGTCCTGCGGGTGTTTAAGCTGGGCATCCACTGCCGACAGGTAAAAACTCAGCTTGCCGAGGTGTTCAGGCTTGAATACATCCAGCAACACCTGCTGCCCGACAAAGGCGAAACCGGCGCCCAGTTCAAGCAGGAAGTCGGTGACGTGCTTGATTAACGCGTTTTCTATATCGCGCTCCTGTGCATCCAAAGCCAGGCTGAGGAAGTCGAAACGATATGGATCCTTGAGCGATTCGCGCGCCAGGTCGGATTGGGGTTTGGGCAAATGGTGTTCAAAATTGCTGACGGCCTTGCCACTGCGCTCCAGCAGGCGATGCTCGATGTGCATCACGAGGGTGTTACGTGACCAGTTGTGTTCGATTGCCTGGGCGATGTACCACCGGCGCGTTTCGGGGCCGGGGAGTTTGTCCAGAAGCACCACATTGTGGCCCCACGGCAATTGTGCAGCAGCCTGTTGCACAAATTCGGCATTCGGCCACGCCTCGGCAAAGGCGCGCATATATTTGAGGTTGCGCGGCGAAAAACCCTTCATTTTCGGAAAGGCCGCGCGCAAGTCTTGGGCAAGGCGATCAACCACCTTGCTGCCCCAACCCTGCGCAGCCTGGCGGGTCAGAATATCGTGGCCGATCTGCCAGTAAAGCAGCACCAGTTCGCGGTTCACCGCCAGCGTCGCTCGCTGCTGGGCCGTGTGGATGCGCAGTTTAAGGTCGCTCAGCCAGTCGCTGTAGCCCACAGGAGGCGTGATCAAGCCGATAGAGGTTTCGCTCATGCCCGTTTCACTCTTGACTGGAAGGGCTCAGGCTAGTCAGTGGTTTTACCGTCACAAGGGGCCGCGAACGGTTAAAGAAGGGCCTTGCACAGATTACAGAAACGTCCTGCTGGCCTTTGCAAATCGGCACATTGCAGCGCCACGCCTTGACTCTCCCCTATACAGCACACCCTACCCTGAAAGACCCACTTTTCAGGCTTCGGCACCATGACTCAGCGCATCCTGCTCATTCTCGGCCACCCTTCCAATACCAGTTTCTGCTCAGCCGTCGCTGACACCTACATTCACGCGGCTACACTCGCCGGCCACGAAGTCCGCGCCCTGCGCCTGGGCGAACTGGATTTCGACCCGGTCCTGCGTAACGGCTTCGCCCTGCCCCAAGCCTTGGAACCCGATTTGCTCAGCGCCCAAGCCGATATCCTCTGGGCGACTCACCTGGCGTGGGTTTTCCCGATCTGGTGGGGCGGTATCCCGGCGTTGATGAAAGGCTTCATCGACCGCATTTTCCTACCCGGCTTTGCCTTTAAGTACCGCAAGGGCAAGGCATTCCCGGATAAGCTGCTGCAGGGCCGCACCGCCCATTTGTTGGTGACCCTGGACACGCCAGCGTGGTATTACCGCTGGTTCTATCACATGCCGGGCATTCATCAGATGCGCAACACGACTCTGGCCTTTTGCGGCATCAAGCCGACCAAGACCTTGATGTTCGGACCGGTACTGGGATCCACAGCGACGCAGCGCGACACGTGGCTGAAACAGGTCGGCGCACTCTTTGAAAAAGGGAGTTTTCATGTACATCGGCAAAGCCGCGCAGTTGTCGGGCACGACCATCAAGGCGATTCGCCACTATGAAGCGATTGGCCTGTTACCAGCGCCGCAGCGTGTAGGGCGTTATCGGGTGTACTCGGCGCAGAGTGTCGAGCTGCTGACGCTGATCAAATGCGCCCAGCAGTTGGGGTTCAAGCTCAAGGAGTTGCAGGGGATTTTGCACGGCAGCCAAGGCGATGCTCGGCTTTGGGAGCGGGCAGCCCAGGCCATCGCCATCAAACAGCAGGAACTCGCTGCGCAAATCGCGGAGCTGCAAAAGATGCAAGCAGGGTTGTTTGAACTGGAGGCAATGACTCAATGCACCGAATCCCTGCTAGGCAAAGCATTGCGATGAACAGCCAACCAAGCTCGTCGCCAACCGGACATAGGTAGTCAGCGCAAGTGGACGACGAGCCGAATAGAATGCACAATCGGCTCATTCCATGAGCCGAATAATCTCCTTATTCGGCTCACATACCCAGGCACACTTCCATGGACCAACCGAACTGGATCTGGCAACACACCGACTGGCCGCACTTCCACTGGCAGCCTGGGCACCTTGCGGCCCTGCTGCGTGAGTGCGGGCAGGCCCAAGGCAAGTTGCTGGGCATGCTCGGCTCCGTCAGCCAGGCGACGAGCGCGCAGAATGAACTGGATGCACTGCTGCAAAACATCCTGACGTCCTCGGCCATTGAGGGCGAGCACCTGAATGTTGGCTCTGTGCGCTCTTCATTGGCGCGCCGCCTGGGCATGGAGGCGCAGGAAGGTGGCCAAGTCAGCCGCCGCAGCGAAGGGCTTGCCGAATTGATGATGGATGCCACCGCGCAATTCGCGCAGCCGTTCACCCTCGCTCGTTTATTGAATTGGCATCAATGGCTTTTCCCTGAGCCGGATGCCGGCATCACTGCACGCATGCTCAATATCGGGGGTTTGCGGGGCGATGAGCCTATGCAGGTGGTGTCAGGGCGACTTGATCGGCCGACCGTGCACTTCGAAGCCCCACCACGCCTGGGCCTGGATCAGGCAGTGGATGACTTCCTCGAATGGTTTGAATCCAGCCGCGATCAGCCTGAACTGGACCCGCTGGTACGCGCAGGCGTTGCGCACTTCTGGTTTGTGACGCTGCACCCGTTTGATGACGGTAATGGCCGCCTGACCCGCGCAATTACTGACTTGGCGCTGGCCCAGGGTGAGCATCAGGCCATTCGCTTTTATGCCCTGTCAGCCAGCATTCTTGAGGACCGCGCTGGGTACTACCACGCGTTAGAGACCAGCCAAAAGGCCACGCTGGACATTACCGACTGGTTGCAATGGTTCCTCAAGACCCTGCTGCGCAGCCTGCAGCAAGCCATGGCGCGGATTGATCGGGTGCTGGACAAGACCCGGTTCTGGCAACAGCACCATGACCTTTCTTTTTCCGTTGAACAGATCAAAGTACTCAACCGCTTGCTCGATGGTGGTGAGAACGGTTTTGAGCAGGGCATCAGTGCCGCGCAATACCAGGCCGTAGCGAAGGTGTCCAAGGCAACGGCGACACGGCATCTGGCTTATCTGCTGGAAAAAGGCTGCCTGGCACGTTTGCCCGGCGCAGGCCGCAGTACGCGCTATCAAATCCCTGAAACGGGCAACTGAACCACCCCGCTCATTTGCCCAGAATCCCCATGTCTGCTAGTGTCGCGCCGGTTTACCGTCTACCGGATTAGCCGCCATGGCCCGCAAAAAAGTTGCACTCGATTTCGAACAATCCCTCGCCGACCTGCAAACCCTGGTTGAGCGTCTGGAGAACGGCGAGTTGTCGCTGGAAGACTCGTTGACGGCGTTTGAGCAAGGCATCGGCCTGACGCGTGACTGCCAGAGCGCGTTGGCGCAGGCAGAGCAGAAGGTGCAAGTGTTGCTGGAGCGTGACGGGGAGTTGGCCGAAGAACCTTTCGATGCGGAACAGCCCGAATGATCGACGCGTATCAGGCCAGCAGCCAGGCCCGGGTCAACGCGGCGCTCGAACCCTTGTTCGTGGCACCAGGCCCGCAAATGCAGCGTTTGTATGAAGCCATGCGCTACAGCGTGATGAATGGCGGCAAGCGTGTGCGCCCGTTGCTGGCGTATGCGGCCTGTGAAGCCCTGGGCGCGCCGGCCGAGCAGGCCAATGGTGCGGCGTGTGCGGTTGAGCTGATTCACGCCTATTCCCTGGTGCATGACGATTTGCCGGCCATGGACGACGACGATCTGCGTCGCGGCCAACCCACCACCCATAAAGCCTTTGACGAAGCCTACGCGATTCTCGCCGGTGACGGCCTGCAGAGCCTGGCGTTCAGCGCCCTGCTGGACCCGCGCCTGAACAGCGTGAATGCCGAGATCAGCCTGCGCATGGTCACGGCCCTGGCCCTGGCCGCAGGCCCGGCCGGCATGGTCGGCGGGCAGGCCATCGACATGGGTTCGGTCAGCCTCAAGCTCGACCAAAAAGCCCTCGAACATATGCACCGCCACAAGACCGGTGCGCTGATAGAAGCCGCCGTGCACTTGGGCGCCCTGGCCAGTGGCCGCGCCGAAGCTGCGCAGTTGGCAGCCCTGCAGACCTATTCCCGGGCCATCGGCCTGGCGTTTCAGGTGCAGGACGACATCCTCGACGTGGAAAGTGACACCGCGACCCTGGGCAAACGCCAAGGCGCGGATATCGCCCGGGACAAACCGACGTATCCGGCGTTGCTGGGTCTTGAAGCCGCCAAGGCTTACGCCCTGGAACTGCGCGATCAGGCCCTGGCCGCCCTGCGACCTTTCGACGCGGCGGCCGAGCCACTGCGCGACCTGGCGCGGTATATCGTCGAACGCCGCCACTGATAAGCGCGGCCTTTTCGCGCCGCATATCGGCCAAGTTCGGCGCCCTGCGTGGGCAGTTTGCACCGCTTGAGGTAAACTGCCGCCTCTTCTTATACCTATAACGATTCGCCTGATGCCCACGACGTTTCAAGAGATTCCCCGCAAGCGCCCGTCCACGCCCCTACTCGACCGTGCCGTCACGCCGGTCGGCCTGCGTCGACTGGGTGAAGCCGAGCTGGAAACCCTGGCCGATGAGTTGCGCCTGGAATTGCTCTACACGGTCGGCCAGACCGGTGGGCATTTCGGTGCCGGGCTGGGCGTCATCGAGCTGACCATCGCCTTGCACTACGTGTTCGACACCCCGGACGACCGGCTGGTGTGGGACGTGGGCCATCAGGCGTATCCGCATAAAATCCTCACGGGCCGCCGCGAGCGCATGGGCAGCCTGCGCCAGAAGGACGGCCTGGCCGCCTTCCCGCGCCGCTCCGAAAGCGAGTACGACACTTTTGGCGTCGGCCACTCCAGCACCTCCATCAGCGCTGCGCTGGGCATGGCAATTGCCGCCCGCCTGCAAGGCAGCGACCGCAAGGCGATCGCGGTGATCGGTGATGGTGCGCTGACCGCCGGCATGGCCTTTGAAGCACTCAACCACGCGCCGGAAGTGGACGCCAACATGTTGGTGATCCTCAACGACAACGACATGTCGATTTCGCGCAATGTGGGTGGCCTGTCCAATTACCTGGCAAAAATTCTTTCGAGTCGCACCTACGCCAGCATGCGCGAAGGCAGCAAGAAGGTGCTCTCGCGTCTGCCCGGCGCGTGGGAAATTGCCCGGCGTACCGAAGAATATGCCAAGGGCATGCTGGTACCCGGCACCCTGTTTGAAGAGCTGGGCTGGAACTACATCGGCCCAATCGACGGCCATGACCTGCCGACCCTGATCGCCACGCTGCGCAACATGCGTGACCTCAAGGGCCCGCAGTTCCTGCATATCGTCACCAAAAAAGGCAAAGGTTTCGCTCCTGCAGAAGTCGACCCGATTGGTTACCACGCCATCACCAAGCTCGAACCTGTGGATGCGCCCGCCGCTGCGCCGAAAAAAGCCAGCGGGCCGAAGTATTCCGGTGTGTTTGGCGAATGGCTGTGCGACATGGCTGCCGCCGACCCGCGCCTGGTGGGTATTACCCCGGCGATGAAGGAAGGTTCGGACCTGGTGGCATTCAGCGAGCGTTTCCCGCTGCGCTACTTCGACGTGGCCATTGCCGAACAACACGCGGTGACCTTCGCCGCCGGCATGGCTTGTGAAGGCGCCAAGCCGGTGGTGGCGATCTACTCCACCTTCCTGCAACGCGGCTATGACCAGCTTGTTCACGATGTGGCAGTGCAGAACCTCGACGTGCTGTTCGCCATCGACCGCGCAGGCTTGGTAGGTGAAGACGGCCCGACTCACGCAGGCAGCTTCGACTTGTCTTACCTGCGTTGCATCCCCGGCATGCTGGTGATGACCCCGAGCGATGAAAACGAACTGCGCAAGATGCTCAGCACCGGCCACCTGTATAACGGCCCGGCTGCCGTGCGCTACCCGCGCGGCAATGGCCCGAATGCGGTGATCGAAAAAGACCTGGAGCCGATCGAGATTGGCAAAGGTATCGTGCGCCGCCAAGGCAGCAAGACCGCGTTTCTGGTGTTTGGCGTGCAATTGGCCGAAGCCCTGAAGGTCGCCGAGAAAATCGACGCCACCGTGGTCGACATGCGCTTCGTCAAACCGCTGGATGAGGCCCTGGTGCGTGAAATCGCCGCCAGCCATGAACTGCTGGTGACCATCGAAGAAAACGCCATCATGGGCGGTGCTGGCGCGGCAGTCAGTGAGTTCCTGGCGCGGGAGAACATCCTCAAGTCGGTGCTGCACCTGGGCCTGCCGGATGTGTATGTGGAACACGCCAAACCGGCGCAGATGCTGGCCGAGTGTGGCTTGGACGAGGCCGGGATCGAGGCTTCGGTGCGCACGCGCATGGCGCTGCTGGGCCTGTAACCCCGTCTCCCGGTAGAAACCTGGACTAAATGTGGGAGCGGGCTTGCTCGCGAATGCAGAGTGTCAGTCAACCAAAATGTTGAATGTGCCACCGCTTTCGCGAGCAAGCCCGCTCCCACATTGGCTTTATGCCATTTTCAAACGCTATGGACAGCCCATGAATCGCCTTCGCTTTGCCCTGCCCCTGCTGCTGCTCCCCGCCACTGACGTGCTGGCCGACAGCTTCGAGCGCGACGACGCGCTCAAACTCTCCGAGGTGGTGATCAGCGCCAACCGCCAGGTGCAGGCGCGTAACGACAGCAGCGCCGCCAACAGCGTGTTTACCCGCGACGACATCGACCGCTTGCAGCCCACCAGCGTGAGCGACTTGCTCAGCCGTGTACCTGGCGTGCAGGTGGCGCAAAGTGGCGGCCGTGGCAGCGTGACCAACGTGTATGTGCGTGGCACCTCTACCGCCCAGAGCCTGGTTCTGGTGGATGGCCAGCGCATCAGCAGCTCCACCACCGGCACCAGCAACCTGCAATACCTCAACATCGACCAGATCGAGCGCGTAGAAGTGCTGCGCGGTTCGCGCTCGGCGATCTACGGCAGCGATGCGATTGGTGGGGTGATTCAGATCTTCACCCGGCGCAACACCGAGTCGGGCCTGCAACCGCGACTGCATGTGGGCTTTGGCAGTAACCAGACGTGGGAGCGCAGCCTGGGACTGTCCGGTGGCGACCAGCAAACCCGCTTCAGCCTCGGCGCCAGCCTGGATGACACCGCCGGGATCAACCGCACACACACGTCCTACCCGAGCGATGGCGACCACGATACCTATCGCAACCAGGCCATCAGCTTCAGCCTGAGCCATGCCTTTACCGATGACATCGACGCAGGCGTGAACGTGCTGGATAACCGTGGCAAAAGCGAATTCGATAACCCTTTTGGTCGCTATGACTCGCTCACCTACCAGAGCTTCCAGCAACAACCCTATACGGACTTCACCGTCAGCAGCGTCAGCAGCTATGTCGACGCGCGCCTCAACGATGCGTGGAAGTCTCGCCTGGAGCTGGGTCACAGCGAAAACCGCGAAAAGACCCTGGATAAACTCAGCGACGACCGCAGTGTGTTCAACACCTACCGCGACTCGCTGACCTGGCAGAACGACTTGACCCTCAATGACCAGAACAGCCTGATCCTGGGCGGCGACTGGTACGAAGACCGGGTCAACAGCAGCACGGTGCTCGCCGAAGACAGCCGCTGGAACCGCGCCGCGTTTATCCAGCACCGCTTTGAAGCGCAGTATTTTTCCACCGAGCTGGGCCTGCGCCGCGACCAGAACCAACAGTTCGGCGGTCACACCAGCTGGAGCGGCACTCTGACCCTGCCGGTGAACCCGGATAACGACCTGTTGTTCAGCTACAGCGAAGGCTTCCGCGCACCGACCTTCAACGATCTTTACTACCCGGACGAATACGGCTTTAAAAACGCCAACCCGAATCTGAAACCCGAAACTTCCAAAAGCTATGAACTGCAGTGGCGCAGCCAGCTCAGCGACACCAGCCGCCTGGAAGCCTCGCTGTACCGCACCGATATTCAGGACGCCATTGTGTTCGGCAGCGACGGCCCGCAGAACGTCAGCTCCGCACGTATCAATGGTTTTGAAGCCGCGCTCAAGCAAGAGCTGTTCGGTTGGCAGGGCAGCCTTGGGCTGGCGATGATTGACCCACGCGACCGCGACTCCGGCCGCACATTGGCGCGCCGCGCCAGACGCACGGTGAGCCTGGACCTGGATCGCCAGTTCGATCAGTTTGGCGTCGGCGCCAGTTGGCAAGCGGTGAGCAGCAGCTACGATGACCCGAACAACCAGCAGCGACTCGGCGGTTACGGGCTGCTGGGGCTTCGCGCCAGCTGGGCCGTGAACCGTGAAGTGACGCTGAATATGAAGGTCGATAACCTGCTGAACAAAGACTACAGCCGGGCGTTGTATCAGTATCAAGGCCAGCAATATGGCTATCGGGAAGAAGGCCGGGCGCTGTTGTTCGGCGTGACCTGGACGCCGCAGCTGTAGCTAAGTCACTCCATAAACGCTAACGCAGAGCCGTTTTGGCGTCCAAGTAACCGGCCTTGATCGCCTCGTCACAGGTTATGAACCCAAACGCGCCAACACGGCCTGTATCGGTAACACCCACGTAAAATTCCTTTTTCTTACCTTTGTTTTCCAGCTCATAGTCAAGGCACTCTGTGCGGCCATCACGTGCGGGAATGACACGCTTGGGCGCCTGGATCGCAAGCATATCCTGCTTCGTGGCCCCACCTTCGTGTGCCTTGGCAGCAATGGGGTGATCGCTGAAATTCATCAACGTCGAGATACCTTCGAATGTGTTGCAACCCGCCAACAGAATGGCGGTTGAGATACCAATGATCAAACGTCGCACGGTCGCCTCCTGTATGTGAGCAATCGCCATGCAGCAAGCATCGCGAGCCGTAGCGTACCGCCATGGCGCCGAAATCACCCGACCGACAAATCCGAATAACCAGTAGGAGAACCCGTACCGTTAACGTTGCGGCGCAATCAACTCGCACAGTTTCGCCACCGCCTCGACCATCTGCCCGCTTGGGCGCTCCAAGCCTTTGTCGGGAACCACCAACAAACGCCCCTGCGCCACGGCGGCTATTTGCGGCCACGCTTTCCAGGCGTCCGCCTGAGCCTGATCACCCGCCAGGATCAGTTGGGGGTTGCGTTGCAGCACTGACTCAACGCTGACCTGCGGCGCGGGCAGCTTGAGGTCGGCAAACACGTTGCGTGCGCCGCAAACCTGCAAGGCATCACTGATGATCTGCCCACCGCCCACGGTGTACAGCGGTTGGTTCCACACCTGGTAAAACACGCGCAACGGCTCGGCACGCTGATAGCGCTGGCGCAGTTCGGCCAGGCGTTGGCGTAACTGCGCGGCCAGCGTGCGCCCCGCCGCTTCGCGGCCCAATTGTTGCGCGATGGCTTGTACCTGGGCCGTCAGCTGTTCCAGGCTATGGGGTTCGGCCACATAGACCGGGATGCCCAGGCGTTGCAACTGTTCGCGCTGGGCCGGGCCGACACTGCCGGGCCAGAGCAGAATAAGGTCGGGCTTGAGGCTGAGCAGGCGCTCCATATTGAGTTGGCCGTATTGCCCAACCGATGGCACTTGCGCCAATGCCTCCGGGCGTTCGCCACCGTCGAGCACGCCCACCAGCAAGTCGGCGGCGCCCAGTTCGACCACGATTTCAGACAGGGATGGCGCCAGGCTGACGACCCGCTCGACCGCAATCGCCTGGGTACTGAATGCCAGCACCAGAAGCGACAGCCAAAAACGCATCATCCCAACTGACGCGGAATGCGGTAGAGATAGAACAGCACCAGCGTCGATAACGCCAGGAGGCACAGTGGCACTGCTTCCAGGCCGACAAATACGGCCAATGCGCCGATCCAGGCCGGCAGCGCGGCTACCAACAAAGCCGCACGCCGACGAGCCGCGAGGGTAATCCAGGCAGCCGGTTCTTCGGGTGTATCGAGCGCTTTGGAAGTGGCGATCAGTGCGTGTTTATAGCCATGAAAATAACGCAGGCTCAGAAACATCGAGGCCACGCCGGCAATAAAGAACGGCATGGCCAACACGGGAAGCAGGGACTGGGCCTGGCCAAACACCAGGTTGAGCACGAACAGCGGGAGCAATGCCAGGGCCAGGTACTGCCACCAGTTGAAGGACAGTCGCCGTTTTACCTGGCCGCGGGTCACGCGCGGTCGACCTCGCCCTGATGCTCGTTGCCCATCATGTGGTCGAGCTTGCTGGCTTTGGTGGCCAGGTAGAGTTTGTTGTGCGGGTTTTGCCCGGTGTGCAGCGGCACGCGCTCGGCCACGGTGATGCCCATCTCGGTCAAGGCTTTGACCTTGCGCGGGTTATTGGTCATCAAACGCAGGGATTTGACGCCCAAATGCTCGAGCATCGGCAGGCAGATTGCGTAGTCACGCTGGTCGGCGGCAAAGCCCAGGCGTTCGTTGGCTTCGACGGTGTCGGCGCCTCCGTCTTGCAGCTCGTAGGCGCGGATCTTGTTCATCAGGCCAATGCCGCGGCCTTCCTGACGCAAGTACAGCAGCACACCGCGGCCTTCACGGGCGATGGCGCGCATGGCCGCTTCCAGTTGTGAACCACAGTCGCAACGCTGGCTGAACAGGGCATCGCCGGTCAGGCACTCGGAATGTACGCGGCCCAGCACCGGCGCGCCGTCGTCGATAGCCCCCAGGCTGAGCACAACGTGCTCGCGGCCGGTGGCTTCTTCGAGAAAGCCGTTCATGGTGAACGTGGCAAAGGGGGTAGGCAGCTTGGAAGCGGCGACGAAAACGACGGGCACCGTGTGCTCCTGATTTCAGATTTCACAGAGGGCGTCATTGTAACAGCAGGTTCCTACAGACGCTTAAGCTGAATTATCGCTGATAAAGATCAATAGGTTCGATTGGCCTTCGTCCTGGTTCTATGCAGGTCAGAACGGGTACGGCTGCTTCCAGTGCGCGAAAATCGGTTTCAGCTCGCCGCTCTTTACCAGTACAGCCATGCGATGGTCATACACGCCCATCAGCGCCCGGCCCCGGTCGGTGTCGGCAAAGCCGATGTAGAGCGGCAGTTCGGCTATATGAGTGAGCTTGAATTGCGCCGGGTCATCCGACTGGCTGAGCACGTATTTGGCTTCAGTGAGGGCATCAATATAGAAGTCGGCGCGGCGGTGTTGCAGCATCGGCAGGATGCCACTGCGACGTTCTATCGGGTTGAAGCGGCGCACATTCGGCAGGTATTCCTCGTACTTGTAGCCGCGCACCCAGGCCAAGCGATAATTGCCCAGCGTCGCGATGCTCGGTGCCGGTGTGGCGGCCAGCCCGAGGGCGTAGATGTGGTCGGAATCGAAATTCCAGTGCGGGTAGAGCACGCCGCCGGCCTCATCGCGATAGGAACCGACCCAGCCATCCACCTCGCCACGCTGGGCCAGGCCGACCGAACGGGTATAGGGCACGCTGCGGGTTTGCACGGTAATGCCCACCGGCTCGAAGACCTGCCGCAACACATCCCAAGCCAGGCCGCTGCCATCTTTGTTGGTGAAGTCGTTCCATTGCTCACTGGCCAGCATGATCTTGCCAGGTACAGGGGCTTCATCCGCCAGAACCTGCGGTGCAAGAGCGCACAACACGATCAGCAGCCAACGGCGCACACCCATGGTGACAACCTCCTGCACGGGGGGAACCGTATAGAGGGTAGCGCAGGTCTGCCGCTTACGGCGTGTCGCGAAAATGCTGATAGCCGCGCACCGCTGGCGTGATGTCTTGCCCGGCGGCGTCGAGCAGCGTCACGCCGTGCCCGGCCTCGACCCGGCCGATTACGTGGACGGGCCAGCCGCCCGCCAACAACGGCGCCAGCTCGGCCGGTGGCAGGGTGAATGCCAACACATAGTCGTCGCCCCCGCTCAATGCCGCCACGCGAGCCTCGTCATCGCCGACAAACGCCAGCAACGCCTGGGATAACGGCAGCGTCTCACGCTCAATGACCAGGCTGACAGCCGATGCCTTGGCGATATGCCCACAATCGGCCAGCAGGCCGTCGGAGATGTCCATCGCAGACGTGGCCTTACCCCGAAGCGCGAGGCCCAGCGCCAACTGCGGTTGCGGTGACCAGTAATGGGCGAGCAGCGGATCAGCGATGGCCGCGTCCGCCGTGCGTTGCCCCAATACCAGCGGCAAAGCACCGGCAGCGTTACCCAACTCCCCGCCCACACAGAGTAAGTCACCCGGCTGCGCACCGCTGCGAACCAACGCCTGCCCGGCCGGTACACGGCCAAACACGGTCAGGGTCAGGCTCAGCGGCCCGCGCGTGGTATCGCCGCCCACCAGGCCCACGCCGCAGCTTTGCGCCATGGTGTTCAAACCCTGGGCATAGCGTTGCAGCCAATCGGCATCGACGGTTGGCGTGGTGAGTGCAAGGGTGAAGGCCAGAGGGCGGGCGCCCATGGCGGCCAAGTCGCTGACTGCCACGGCCAACGAGCGCTGGCCGAGCAGGAACGGGTCGCAGGGGTCGGCAAAGTGCACGCCGGCCACCAGCGTATCGGTGGAGATTGCCAGTTGCTCCCCGGCGGGGAGCGCCAGCAGGGCGCAGTCGTCGCCGATCCCCAGGGCAATACCTTCACCGCCCTGCGCACAGGGCGCGGCGGCGAAGTAGTTGCGGATCAGCTCGAACTCACCCATTCGGGACTCAAGCGACTTAGCGCTTGTGTTCCTTCACTTCGGCTTCACGCAGGCGCGGGGCCAGCTTGTCGAGCACGCCGTTGACGAACTTGTGGCCGTCGGTCGAACCGTAGACTTTCGCCAGTTCGATACCTTCGTTGATCACCACGCGGTACGGTACGTCGACGCGCTTGAGCAGTTCCCAGGTGGACAGGCGCAATACAGCCAGTTCAACCGGGTCGAGCTCTTCGATGGTCAGGTCAAGGCACGGGGCCAGCGCGGTGTCGATCTCGGTCAGGTTGGCCGGAACACCGTGCAGGATGTCGTGGAAATAGCTCTGATCGGCGAAGGTAAAGTCGTTATCAACGCGAAATTGCGCTTCGATTTCGTTCAGCGAAGTACCCGCCATGTGGCGCTGGTACAGCGCCTGGGTGGCGAGCTGACGGGCAGCACGGCGTTTTTCGCTTTTCGAAGGCTTGCCGGCGTCGGCTGGACGTTCGTCGCGAGGGTTGAAACGATCGCTCTCGTCGGAAATCACTTGGCCTCCAACTGCGACAGCAGGCTGACCATTTCCAGGGCGGACAGGGCAGCTTCTGCGCCCTTGTTACCGGCCTTGGTGCCGGAACGCTCAATGGCTTGCTCGATGGAGTCTACGGTCAGTACGCCGAAAGCGACTGGCACGCCGAACTCCATGGACACCTGGGCCAGGCCCTTGGTGCATTCGCCGGCCACGTATTCGAAGTGCGGAGTACCGCCACGAATGACCGCGCCCAGGGCGATGATCGCCGCGTATTCACCCTGCTGCGCAACTTTTTGCGCAACCAGTGGAATTTCGAAGGCGCCAGGGGCGCGGATGATAGTGATGTCGCTCTCGCTCACACCGTGGCGAACCAGGGCATCCACGGCACCGCTTACCAGGCTTTCAACCACGAAGCTGTTGAAGCGGCCAACCACCAGGGCATAGCGGCCTTTGGGGGCGATGAAGGTACCTTCGATGGTCTTCAGGGTCATTCGACAAATCTCTTAAAGAGCCGGGACGCGAAAAGTGCGTCCCTCAGTGATGATTTAACCGCGAACAAGGGGCAGAAAACGCCGGCCTTTATTCGGAGGGCACGTATTCTACAACTTCCAGGTCGAATCCGGATATCGCATTAAATTTCATCGGTGCGCTCATCAGGCGCATTTTGCGCACGCCGAGGTCACGCAGGATCTGTGAACCGGCACCGACGATGCTGTAGGTGGTCGGTGTTTTGACCTGGGTGTGCTCGGCGGTTTCACGAATATGCGCGAGCAATACGTCGCCATCCACCGGGTTGCCGAGCAACAGCACCACACCACTGCCAGCCTCGGAAACCGCGGCCATGGCGGCGCGCAGGCTCCAGCGGCCCGGCTGCTTGACCATCAGCAGGTCGCGCAGCGGGTCCATGTTGTGCACACGCACCAGGGTCGGTTCTTCGGCGCAAATGGAGCCCAGAGTCAGGGCCATGTGCACGTCGCCTTCCACGGAATCACGGTAGGTCACCAAATTGAATTGGCCCAGTTCGCTGTCCAGCGGCTGCTCGGCAATCCGCTGAACGGTACGTTCGTGGATCATGCGGTAGTGAATCAGGTCGGCAATGGTGCCGATCTTGAGGCCGTGTTCGGCCGCAAACGCCTCGAGTTCGGTGCGACGGGCCATGGTGCCGTCGTCGTTCATGACTTCGCAGATCACGCCGCTCGGTTCAAAACCGGCAATGCGCGCCAGGTCGCAGGCGGCTTCGGTGTGGCCGGCACGAGCGAGGGTGCCGCCCGGTTGGGCCATCAGCGGGAAAATGTGGCCGGGGCTCACAATGTCTTCGGCCTTGGCGTCTTTGGCCGCAGCGGCTTGCACGGTGCGGGCACGGTCGGCGGCGGAAATGCCGGTGGTGACGCCGGTAGTCGCTTCAATCGATACGGTGAACTTGGTGCCGAAACCCGAGCCATTGCGCGGCGCCATCAACGGCAGCTTGAGCAGCTCGCAGCGCTCGCGGCTCATGGGCATGCAGATCAGCCCACGGGCGTGCTTGGCCATAAAGTTGATGTGCTCGGGCTTGCACGCCTCGGCGGCCATGATGATATCGCCTTCGTTCTCGCGATCTTCGTCATCCATCAGGATGACCATCTTGCCTTGGCGGATGTCTTCAACCAGTTCTTCGATGCTATTGAGCGCCACGCGGCACCCCCTTGGTCAGGATTTCAGGTAGCCGTTAGCGGCCAGAAAACTTTCAGTAATGTTCCCGGATGCTGGCTCTGCGGCCTTATCGCCCATCAGCAGGCGCTCCAGGTAACGGGCAAGCAAGTCGACCTCCAGGTTCACCCGGCGACCTGGCTGGTAGGACGCCATGATGGTTTCGCTCAGGGTGTGCGGGATGATGGTCAGTTCGAATTCGGCGCCATTCACGGCGTTCACGGTCAGGCTGGTGCCGTCGACGGTGATCGAGCCTTTGTGGGCGATGTACTTGGCCAGCTCTTTCGGTGCGCGGATACGGAATTCCACGGCGCGCGCGTTTTCGCTGCGTGCAACCACCTCGCCGACGCCGTCGACGTGGCCGCTGACCAGATGGCCGCCCAAGCGGGTGGTCGGGGTCAGGGCTTTTTCCAGGTTGACCGGGCTGCCGGCTTTGAGGTCATTCATCGCGGTGCAGTCCAGGGTTTCCCGGCTGACGTCGGCGGCAAAGCCGTTACCCGGCAACTCGATGACGGTCAGGCACACGCCGCTGACGGCGATGCTGTCGCCCAGTTTGACGTCGCCGAGGTCGAGCTTGCCGGTTTCAACCAGCAGGCGCACGTCGCCGCCCTTTGGAGTCATGGCGCGGATGCTGCCGATGGATTCGATAATGCCGGTGAACATGGCCTTCTCCTGGAAAACGGTGCGGACGCTTGAGCGCCCGGTCGGAATTATACGCTCGCTGGTGGTAGCGGGATGGCAGTGACTCGCCAGTCGTCGCCTACAGCGCGCATTTCAGTGATCTTGAGTTGGGGGGCATCGGCCAGTTTCTCAAGCGGCCAGTCCAGCAAAGGCCGGGCGGCGGAGCCCAGGAACTTGCCGGCGACGAAAATCACGTATTCGTCGACCAGGCCTTGCTGGGCAAACGCGCCCGCCAGGCTTGGGCCGGCCTCTACCAGCACGTCATTCACGCCGCGGGCAGCCAGCGCCACCAGCGCCGAACGCAGGTCGACCTGCCCTTCAACGCCCGGTACCACCAGGCATTCCGGGCCACGGGGGAACTGGTTTTCCGGGGTGACGCAGGTGATGACCAGCGCCGGGCCCGCCTTGAAGAACGGTGCGTTGAGCGGCACCCGCAGGCGGCCGTCGATCAGCACGCGCAATGGCGGGCGCGACATGGCCAGAGCGGTGGTTTCTGCGTCCAGCCCAAGCTCAGCGGCGCGCACAGTAAGGCGCGCACCGTCAGCCAGCACGGTGTCGGCGCCGGTCAGCACCACACTGGCCTCGGCACGCAGGCGCTGCACGGCGGCGCGGGCAGCAGGCCCGGTGATCCATTGGCTTTCGCCGCTGGCCATCGCGGTACGGCCGTCCAGGCTCATAGCCAGCTTGACCCGCACAAACGGCAGGCCGTGTTCCATACGCTTGAGGAAGCCGGGGTTCAGCGCGCGCGCTTGTTGTTCCAGCACGCCGCTGTGGGTTTCGATACCGGCTTGAGCCAAGCGCTGCAGGCCGCGCCCGGCGACTTCCGGGTTCGGGTCCTGCATCCCGGCCACCACGCGCGCCACACCGGCGGTCACCAGCGCATCGGCGCAGGGCGGCGTACGCCCATGGTGGCTGCACGGTTCGAGGGTCACGTACACCGTGGCGCCACGGGCCTTGTCGCCGGCGGCGCGCAGGGCGTTCGGCTCGGCATGGGGCTCGCCGGTGCGCTCGTGCCAGCCTTCGCCGACAATCTGCCCATCCCGCACAATCACGCAGCCCACCCGTGGGTTGGGGTGCGTGGTGTACAGGCCTTTGCGCGCCAGTTCGAGGGCGCGGGCCATGTAATGGGCGTCGAGGACGGCTTGTTCGGCAGACGGAGGGTTCATTCTTTGGCAGGCTCACGGGCCAGGCGGTCGATTTCTTCGCGGAACTCATTGAGGTCCTGGAAGCGTCGATACACCGAGGCGAAACGGATATAGGCGACTTCGTCGAGCTTTTGCAGCTCGCCCATCACCAGTTCTCCAACCACCAGGCTCTTGACCTCGCGCTCGCCGGTGGCGCGCAGCTTGTGCTTGATATGCACCAGCGCCGCCTCCAGCCGCTCGACACTCACCGGGCGCTTTTCCAGGGCACGCTGCATACCGGCGCGCAGTTTTTCTTCGTCGAAAGGCTGGCGGCTGCCGTCGGACTTGATCAGACGTGGCAATACCAGTTCGGCGGTTTCGAAGGTGGTGAAACGTTCACCGCAGCCAGAGGCCAGGCATTCGCGCCGGCGGCGTACTTGATCGCCCTCGGCGACCAGACGCGAGTCAATGACCTTGGTGTCGTTGGCACCGCAGAAGGGACAGTGCATGGTTGGCAGGCAACAAAAAATGGGAGGGCCATGGTAGCGCATCCCCGTGGCAAGACAAGCCATAGCCTTTACGGTATATAGGCTGACTATTATGTTTCATATTTTTTAAGCCACGGATTTTGCCCTTTCTGGAGCCGTACATGCAGTTACGACCACTTGTTTTACTCGCCCTGTTCAGTGTTCTGGTCGCCTGCAGCAGCGAAGCCCCGAAACCATCGACACCGCAACCGACGCCCGTTCAAGAGAAAAAAGTGCCGGGCATTGAAGACCTCGGCCCTTTGCCGGCTTACCAGCGTGAAATCAACGGCACCCTGAATGGCGTGCCGGCCAACGCCGAAGTCGAACTGGCCCTGTTGGTGATCGATGAACGTAACCGCCCGCAACAATTGCTCGCCAGCAGCGTACTCACCGGCAACGGCAAGCCCATGGCCTTCCGCTTGCGCTTCAACCCGGAAGCCTTCCCGGTGGGTGCACGGGTTGAACTGCGCGGTCGCGCCAGCCAGTCCGGCCAGTTGATCCTGCACCTGCCCGCGGTGCGCATCACCCAGGCGATCACCCAGACCACCGGCCCGCTGCAACTCGTCCGGGCACCATGACGCCACCGCTGGGCCTGCAACGCGCCCTGAGCGAACTGATCGGCGACGCGCACCTGGTGCCCTGCCCGCTGCCGGGCACCGCGCTGTCGTTGTGGCTGCTGGATGCGGACAACATGGACCGTGCCTTCAGCCAGGAAGAGACCCGGCGCATCCTGCATGAACCGCCGTACTGGGGTTTTTGCTGGGCCAGCGGTTTGGCACTGGCACGCTACCTGGCGGCGAATCCCGAGTGGGTGGCGGGCAAACGCGTGCTGGATTTTGGCGCCGGTTCCGGCGTGGCCGGCATCGCGGCGGTTAAAGCCGGCGCGCTGGAGGTGGTGGCCTGCGACCTCGACCCGCTGGCCCTGGCCGCTTGCCGGGCAAATGCGGAACTCAATGGTGTGGAGCTGGGTTACTCAGCCGACTTTTTCGCCGAGGCCGACCGCTTCGACCTCATCCTGGTGGCCGACGTACTCTACGACCGCGCCAACCTGCCGCTGCTCGACCACTTTCTGGCACGCGGCCGCGAAGCGCTGGTGGCCGACTCACGGGTGCGTGACTTCCAGCACCCGGCTTATCAGCGCCTGGGCATCCTCGATGCGCTGACCCTGCCGGACCTGGCCGAGCCTTGGGAGTTTCGCAAGGTGAGCCTGTACCATTCGCGGCGTTAAGGCTCAGCGTTACAAATTTTCAGCAATAGATCGACTAAGACGGAGCGCGACAGGCCATGGAGAATATTGTCCCTTCACACACGCCGTGGACAATCAACCCGTATGCCTTTGCACACAGTTTTGCTTATCGGCTCGCGGGCAGAGACCTTGCAAATAGCCAGGTATCTGCCTAACCTTCGTCGCAATACACCCGCCATGCCTCTGGATGCGTCAGCACCCAAGCACAAATTGTGCGGGTTTTTTATGCCCGGTACTTTTTGAGCATGAGGACGTTCAGCAAACCTGCCATCGACGTTCCTTATGCAGTCTTGGTTGCACACACTGACGACCATCCGAAACATTTGCGCCCATCATTCAAGAATGTGGAACCGGGAATTGGGAATTCGCCCCGAATTACCGAAGAAAGCCAGTTTTTTGTGGCCTCAACATCTGTTTCAACCCGGGCAACATAGCCGCATGTTTTCGGTACTCTGCATTCTGAATCATCTGATGCGTCAGGTAAGCCCGCACACTCGCTGGGGCCAACATTTGTATCAACTGATCAGCGAATTTCCGGACGTCAGCTTAAAGGCGATGTGTTTTCCTCACGACTGGCATCAAGACCCTTTTTGGCACACACCTCACGTCTGACTCCCCGTGCAGCTTCCGGTCAACCTCGCCAGCCCTTATAGTTGCCCCATTCCCGCTTTATTCGAGACGCCCCATGAGTGAGCCCACGCCGTACATCTTCGACGCCACCACTGCTACGTTCGACCAGGCAGTGATTCAGAACTCATTCGAAAAACCCGTGCTGGTGGATTTCTGGGCCGAGTGGTGCGCGCCGTGCAAGGCACTGATGCCGATGCTGGCGAAAATCGCCGAGAGTTATCAGGGCGAGTTGCTGTTGGCCAAGGTCGATTGCGAAGCCGAGCAGGACATCGTCGCGCGTTTTGGCATTCAAAGCCTGCCCACGGTGGTGCTGTTCAAGGACGGCCAGCCGGTGGACGGGTTTGCCGGGGCACAGCCGGAGTCGGCCGTGCGAGCAATGCTCGAACCCCACGTGAAGATGCCGCCACCGAAGGCGGCTGATCCGCTGGAACAGGCCCAGGCGTTGTTTGCCGAAGGCCGTATCAGCGATGCAGAGGCCGTGCTGGTGGCGCTGCTGGGCGAGGACAACACCAACGCTGGCGCGCTGATTCTGTATGCACGCTGCCTGGCTGAGCGCGGTGAATTGGGCGAAGCTCAGGCTGTACTCGACGCGGTGAAAAGCGACGATCACAAAGCCGCCCTCGCCGGCGCCAAGGCGCAAATCACCTTCCTGCGCCAGGCCGCCGACCTGCCGGATGCCGCCGACTTGAAAAGCCGCCTGGCGCAAGACCCGCAGGATGATGAAGCAGCCTATCAACTGGCGATTCAGCAACTGGCGCGCCAGCAATACGACGCCGCACTGGAAGGCCTGCTCAAGCTGTTTATCCGCAACCGCAGCTACAGCGAAGGCTTGCCGCACAAGACCTTGCTGCAGGTGTTTGAACTGCTCGGCAATGACCACCCGCTGGTCACCGTGTACCGTCGCAAGTTGTTCGCCGCGCTGTATTAATCGCCGATCCAGCTGTACAGCGGCGTATCCCCGCCGCTGGCCACTTTCACACTGGCATTGTGGCGCAGCCGCACCAGCAGGCGTTTGCCTGAGGCCGCATCACCGGCCAAGCCCTCAAGCTGATCAAGCAACTCAAGCCCATTGAGTTGCCCGGCCTTGCGCAGCAAGTCTTGGGCGTTCTGCCACAAATCATCATTCTGTTTGACCGGCGCAGCAGCGGGCGCACTCGGCGCCGGTGTTGCCTGCAAGTGGGCGCCCAGGCGCGCCCAATCGCCGTCATCGAGTTCCAGGGTCAAATCCACCGGCATGTCACCGACGGTTCCACGAATTCGCAACATCGCGCTTACTCCCGCAGTTTTCCGACCCGCATGCTCCCACGCGACTTGCACAACGCCAAGCGGGCGTTCAAACTGGCGCGAATATTGTTATAAGATCACATAACAAAACTTTCATCTTATGGAGCCTTCTCATGCGCCGTCTGCTGCTTGCCTTGCCGTTTGCCCTGCTGCCCCTGGCCATCGCCCATGCCGCCGATGAACACGATCATGAGCATGAACACGGCAGCCTCGGCGCCCACGAGCATGGTGTCGGCCGCCTCAACGCGGCACTCGACGGCCAGGCGCTTGAGCTGGAATTCGACAGCCCGGCCATGAACCTTGTGGGTTTTGAACACAAGGCCACCACGCCAGCCGACAAGGCCAAGGTCGCCGCCGCGCGCAAACAATTGGAAAACCCGCTGGCATTGTTCAACCTGCCCAAATCTGCCGGTTGTGTGATCAGCACCCAGGAACTCAACAGCCCGTTGTTCGGCGACAAGCCTGAAGCCGACCATGACGAGAACGATGACGACCACGCCACCGACGGCAAAGGCGCTGCCGCCCACGAACATCATCACGACCACAGCGAAATCCACGCCCACTACCAGTTCACCTGCGCCACACCGACGGCTTTGAGCAACCTCGACCTGACCCAAGTGTTCAAGACCTTCCCTGCCACCCAGAAGATTCAGGTACAACTGATCGGCCCAAGCGGCCAGCAAGGTGTTGAAGCGACGGCCACCGCAGCCACTCTTAAATTCTGATTTGAAACACGGTCAATGTGGGAGCTGGCTTGCCTGCGATAGCGGTATAACAGACACATCCGATATTGAATGTGCCGCCGTCATCGCAGGCAAGCCAGCTCCCACATGGGATCGGTGCCATCATCCAAATCAAACCAGACCACTGATGCCCTATGACCCAAGCACTGATCGAACTGTCTGACCTGGGCTTTAACTGGCCCGGCCACCCGCAGTTGCTGGACATCCCCGCGTTCCGCCTGGAAGCGGGGGAAACCTTGTTTCTCAAAGGCCCGAGCGGCAGCGGCAAAACCACTTTGCTCGGGCTGCTGGGCGGCGTGCAGAAACCCAGCCAAGGCAGCATCCGCCTGCTCGGCCAGGAGCTGACCGAACTCTCGGCCGGTGCCCGCGACCGCTTCCGCGTTGATCACACGGGTTACATCTTTCAGCAATTCAACCTGCTGCCGTTTCTCTCCGTGCGCGAGAACGTCGAGCTGCCGTGTCACTTTTCCAGGCTGCGTGCGCAGCGGGCAACTCAGCGTCACGGCAGTGTCGACCAGGCCGCCGCGACCTTGCTGGCGCATTTGGGCTTGAAGGACAAAGACCTGCTGGAACGCCGCGCCGACTCGCTATCCATCGGCCAGCAACAACGCGTGGCCGCCGCCCGCGCGTTGATCGGCCAACCGGAACTGGTGATCGCCGACGAACCCACCTCGGCCCTGGATTACGACGCCCGCGAAGCGTTTATCCGGTTGTTGTTTGCCGAATGCCGCGAAGCCGGCGCCAGCCTGTTGTTTGTCAGCCATGACCAGAGCCTCGCGCCGCTGTTCGACCGCCACCTGTCGCTGGCCGAACTCAATCGCGCCGCCACGCCCGCAGAGGTTTGAGATGTATCTGTTCCGTCTAGCCATGGCCAGCCTGGCTAACCGCCGCTTTACCGCGATCCTCACCGCCTTCGCCATCGCCCTTTCGGTGTGCCTGTTACTCGCCGTGGAACGCGTGCGTGTTGAGGCGCGCAACAGTTTCGCCAGCACCATCAGTGGCACCGACCTGATCGTTGGCGCCCGCTCCGGCTCGGTCAACTTGCTGCTGTACTCGGTATTCCGCATCGGCAACGCCACCAACAACATCCGCTGGGACAGCTTCGAGCACTTCGCCGCCAGCCCGCAGGTGAAATGGGCGATCCCGATTTCCCTCGGCGACTCGCACCGTGGCTATCGCGTGATGGGCACCAACGAGTCCTACTTCGAGCATTACCAATACGGCCGCAAACAAAACCTCGAACTGGCCAGCGGCCGCGCCTTCGCCACTGACCCTTTTGAAGTGGTGCTCGGCGCCGAAGTGGCGGATGCGCTGCACTACAAGCTCGGCGACAAGCTGGTGCTGGCCCACGGCGTAGCAGTGGTGAGCCTGGTCAAGCACGATGACAAACCCTTCACCGTGGTCGGCATTCTCAAGCGCACCGGCACGCCGGTGGACCGTACGCTGCACATCAGCCTCGGCGGCATGGAGGCGATCCATATCGACTGGCACAACGGCGTGCCGGCCCAGGGCAAAGGCCGTATCAGTGCCGATCAGGCGCGCAATATGGACCTCACGCCGCAGGCGATCACCGCGTTCATGCTCGGCCTGAACAACAAGATTTCCACCTTCGCGCTGCAACGCGAGATCAATGAATTCCGTGGCGAGCCGATGCTGGCGATCCTTCCCGGCGTCGCGCTGCAGGAGCTGTGGAGCATGATGGGCACCGCCGAAAAAGCGCTGTTCGTGATCTCGCTGTTCGTGGTGCTGACCGGCTTGATCGGTATGCTCACGGCGATCCTCACCAGCCTCAATGAACGCCGCCGCGAGATGGCGATTTTGCGTTCGGTGGGCGCACGGCCGTGGCACATTGCGACCCTGCTGATCTTCGAAGCCTTCGCGCTGGCCTTGTCTGGCGTCGTCGCGGGCGTGGGTCTGCTGTACGTGTGCATCGCCGCGTCGCGCGGGTATTTGCAGGCCAACTACGGCCTGGACCTGCCGATGTCATGGCCGAGTGAATATGAATGGACCTTGCTCGCCGGTATCCTGGCCGCCGCGCTGGTGATGGGCAGCGTGCCGGCGTGGCGCGCCTATCGGCAATCTTTGGCCGATGGCCTGTCCATACGTTTATGAGGAAGCTGTCGATGCGTCGTGCCCTGTTTGCGCTGTTGCTGCTGGTGGTGGTGCCCGCCTGGGCCGACGAGCAGCCCAAGGACCTGTCGTGGCAGGAAATGATTCCACCGGACGCGCCGCCCGAAATCCCCAATATGAAACCGCTGCACGACCTGTCGAACATGGCCGATGCGCTGTCGGTGGAAGCGGCGCCTGCGGCCAAACAGGAACTGCCCGACGCGCCGGTGGTGCAGAGCCTTAACGGCAAGCACATCCGTTTACCGGGCTATATCGTGCCGCTGGAAGTCAGCGAAGAAGGCCGCACGACCGAGTTTCTGCTGGTGCCGTATTTCGGCGCGTGCATCCACGTACCGCCGCCGCCGTCGAACCAGATCGTGCATGTGAAAAGCGAAGTCGGCGTGAAGCTTGATGAGCTGTATCAGCCGTATTGGATCGAAGGCGCGATGCAGGTCAAGCCGTCGTCCAGTGAGCTGGCCGATGCCGGTTACCAGATGGATGCCGAGAAGATTTACGTCTACGAACTGCAGGAATAACGCCTTCCCAGGAACACCCACATTTTTGATCAGTGGTGCAAGTGATTGATCGAGCTTTCATTGAGCTGAATCAAAAGATCGAACGGAACGATCTTTACCATTGGACGTACAACTTTTAACGTCCTTTTGGAGCTCCCATGAACAAGTCTCTGCTCGGCGCGTCCCTCTTCGCGCTTGCCCTCGCCGCCCCTGTCGCACACGCTCACGAAGCGGGTGACATTCTGATTCGCGCCGGTGCAATCACCGTGAACCCGAAAGCAGACAGCGGCCATGTGAAGGTTGACCAGGGGCCATTGGCCGGCACCAACCTGGGCGGCAAGGCGACCATGAGCAGCGACACCCAACTGGGCCTCAACTTCGCCTACATGATCACCAACCATATCGGTATCGAACTGCTGGCCGCCACGCCGTTCGAGCATGACGTGAAGATCAAGAACACCGCCCTGGGCGCCGCCAACGGCAAGCTCGGTACGCTCAAGCACCTGCCGCCGACCTTGAGCGTCGTGTACTACCCGCTGGACAACAAGTCCGCGTTCCAACCGTATGTGGGCGCCGGTATCAACTACACCTGGATCTACGACGAGCACGTCGGCAGCCGCGCCGAACAAGCCGGTTTCAGCAACTTCAAGGCCGAGAACTCCTGGGGCTGGGCCGCACAGATCGGTGCCGACTACATGATCAACGACAAGTGGATGATCAACGCCCAGGCGCGTTACATCGACATCAGCACCAAGGCGACTGTGGATAACAATGCGCTGGGCCAAGGCACACGTGCCAAGGTCAATGTGGATGTTGATCCGATGGTTTACATGGTGGGTATTGGTTACAAGTTCTAATCCCGGCTCAAGCACCACTGCATAACCCATGTGGGAGCGGGCTTGCTCGCGAAAGCGGTCATTCAGTCAACATATCAGTCGACTGAACCTCCGCTTTCGCGAGCAAGCCCGCTCCCACATTTTGGTTTTGCAGGGTGTCAGCTATGCCGGTAGAACCGATCCAGCAACGCCGGCAACCCCGCCCGCCACGCCCGTGGCTTGATGCCGAAGGTGTGGAGGATTTTCTTGCAGGCCAGCACCGCGTGCTGCGGTTCGTCCGCCGCATCCGGCCGGGCCGCGTGGGCCTGGGCGGTGGGTGATTCGATCGCCAGCGGATGGAAATTGCGCGCTTCGGTAAGGATCGCCTGGCCCAGCGCCAACGGCGTGGTCGCTTCGTGGCCGGCGTAGTGATAGGTGCCCCACAGCGGCGCCGCGCAATCGAGTTGCTTGAGCACCGAAATGATCACCCGCGCCGCGTCGTCCACCGGCGTCGGGTTGCCGCGCCGGTCATCGGCCATCAGCAATTCATCGGGTTTCTCGGCACGGGCCAGGAAGCGCCCGAGGGTGCCATCCACACTGTCATCCAGCAGCCAGCCAAAGCGCAGCAGCACATGTTGCGGGCAGGTGGCGCGCACGCTCTGCTCAATGCGCCACAGCGCCTGGCCGCGCAGGCCCAGGGGCACCGGCTCGTCTTTTTCGCTGTAGGCGGTGGCGCGGGAGCCATCGAACACGCGGTAGCTGGACGGTTGCAGCAAGGTGATGTTGTGGTGCTGGCACAGTTCGGCCAGGCGTTCGATGGCGAACTCCTGCGCAGCCAAACGTGTTTCGCTGACCGCTTCGGCCTGGAACCAGTCGAAATAGTAGGCGAGGTTGATCAGCGCATCGGGACGGGTGTCGTCGAGCAATTGGGTGAGGCTCGCGGCATCCCAGCCGTCTTGGGGCGGTTTAGGTGCGAGGAAACCGATGTCTTCCTCTGCACCGAGGCGAATCAGCGCCTGCCCGAGGGCATTCCCGCCGCCCAGTAACATAAGGCGCATTCGCATAGATTGAGCAGGCCCGGTCTGTTTGGAACGATGGTTATTATCGGCAGGCGTGTGCGCCTTGCCGTAGGTTGTTGCCAGAATCGTTGCATTTTGCGGGTTTGTAGCGCAACCGTCACGGACAAAGTACCTGATTGCAACTTGTTGGAATGGGCAGTATCAATCACTAGATGAACGTTCGCGAATCAACCGACACGGTATTGGACGGCTTCCACCCCGCCGTCAGTACCTGGTTTGGCAATACCTTTCCCTCGGTGACCGGCGCCCAGGCCCAGGCGTGGCCGCTGATCCGCCAACGCCGCTCAACCTTGATCGCCGCGCCCACAGGCTCCGGCAAAACCCTGACCGCGTTCCTGGCGGTGCTCGATGACCTGGTGCATCAAGGCTTGGCCAATGGCGGGCAACTGCCGGACGAAACGCTGGTGGTGTACGTGTCGCCGCTCAAGGCGCTGTCCAACGATATCCAGATCAACCTGCAAAACCCACTGGCCGGCATCACCGCGCAATTACAGGCGCAGAGCTTGCCGCCGCTGACTATCCGCACCGCCGTGCGCACCGGCGACACCCCGCAAAAAGACCGCGCACACATGCGCAAACGGCCGCCGCATATCCTCGTCACCACGCCGGAATCACTCTACGTACTGCTGGGCTCGGACTCCGGTCGGCAAATGCTGTCCAGCACGCGCACGGTGATCGTCGACGAGATCCACGCCCTCGCCGCCGGCAAACGCGGCAGCCACCTGGCCCTGAGCCTGGAGCGCCTGCAAGGTTTATGCAGCGAGCCGTTGACCCGCATCGGCCTGTCGGCCACGCAAAAGCCTATCGAGGCGGTGTCACGCTTTTTGGCCGGCAGCGGGCGTGAGTGCGCCATCGTCGATATCGGCCACGCGCGCCCCCGCGACCTGGATATCGAAGTACCGCCGGTGCCGCTCTCGGCGGTGATGGCCAACGACGTGTGGGAATTGGTCTACGACCGCCTTGCCACACTGGCTCGCGAACACCGCACGACGCTGGTGTTCGTCAACACTCGGCGCCTGGCCGAACGCCTGGCCCGGCACTTGAGCGAGCGTTTGGGCAAGACCGCCGTGGCCGCGCACCACGGCAGCCTGGCCAAAGAGCTGCGCCTGGACGCCGAGCAACGGCTCAAGGCCGGCGGGCTGCAAGTGCTGATCGCCACCGCGTCGCTGGAGTTGGGGATTGATATCGGTGAGGTCGACCTGGTCTGCCAGATCGGTTCACCCGGTTCCATCAACGGTTTTCTGCAAAGGGTCGGGCGTTCCGGTCACCAGGTCGGCGGCACGCCCAAGGGGCGACTGTTCGCCACCACCCGCGATGACTTGATCGAATGCGCCGCCCTGCTCGACTGTGTGCGGCGCGGCGAACTGGACAACTTGCACATCCCCATCGCCCCGCTGGACGTGCTGGCCCAACAGATCATCGCCGAAGTCAGCGCCCGCGAATGGCCGGAACAGGCGCTGCTGGCCCTTATCCGCCGCGCCTCGCCCTACTCTGCGCTGGATGAGCGCCACTATCAGGCGCTGCTGCACATGCTCGCCGACGGCTACAACGGCCGCCAGGGCATCCGCTGCGCCTACCTGCATCGCGACGCTGTGAGCCACACCCTGCGCGCCCGCCGTGGCGCCAAACTCACCGCCGTGACCAGCGGCGGCACCATCCCCGACAACGCCGACTACAGCGTATTGCTGGAGCCTCAGAGCCTGAACATCGGCAGCGTCAACGAAGACTTCGCGGTGGAAAGCATCGCCGGGGATATCTTCCAGCTCGGTAATACGTCCTACAGAATCCTGCGGGTAGAAAGCGGCAAAGTGCGCGTCGAAGATGCCCACGGCCAGCCGCCGACCATCCCCTTCTGGCTGGGTGAAGCGCCGGGGCGCAGCAACGAGTTGTCGGCGGCAGTCGCGCGTTTTCAGGGCCAGTTGGACGCCCTGCTCGCCACCACACCCGGTGACCTGCAACCCGCGCAAGACTGGCTCACCGCCAGCCTTGGCCTGAACAGCGCCAGCGCCGAGCAGATCCTTGATTACCTGGCACGTGCACGCCTGGCGCTGAGCGCGTTACCGTCCCAGGACACCTTGATCATGGAGCGGTTTTTCGACGAGTCCGGCGGCACTCAACTGATCATCCACACGCCGTTCGGCAGCCGCATCAACCGCGCGTGGGGCCTGGCACTGCGCAAGCGTTTTTGCCGCACGTTCAACTTTGAATTGCAGGCGGCCGCCAGTGAGAATGCAATCGTGCTGTCGCTGTCCACCAGCCACAGTTTTGAGCTGGATGAGGTGTGGCGCTATGTGAACAGCAACAGCGCCGAGCACCTGCTGATCCAGGCCGTGCTGGATGCGCCGCTGTTTGGCGTACGGTGGCGCTGGAATGCCGGTGTGGCCCTGGCGTTGCCGCGCTACACCGGCGGGCGCAAGGTGGCGCCGCAGATCCAGCGCATGAAAAGCGAAGACCTGATCGCCAGCGTGTTTCCCGACCAGATTGCCTGCCTGGAAAACCTTGCTGGCGAGCGCGAAGTGCCCGAACACCCGCTGGTGGAGCAAACCCTCGACGACTGCCTGCACGAAGCCATGGACAGCGAAGGTTGGCTGAAGCTGTTGCGGCGCATGGAGCGCGGCGAAGTGCGCCTGATCAGCCGCGACCTGCCTGCGCCCTCGCCCATGGCCGCCGAAATTCTCAGCGCGCGGCCCTACACCTTTCTCGACGACGCGCCATTGGAAGAGCGCCGTACCCAGGCCGTGCTCAACCGTCGCTGGAGCGACCCGCAGAGTACCGACGACCTCGGCGCGCTGGACGCCGAAGCCATTGCCGGCGTGCGTGAAGAAGCCTGGCCCGCGCCCAATGGCCTGGATGAAATGCATGAAGCGCTGATGAGCCTGGCCTCTATCGCCAGCAACGAAGTCACGCCGCAATGGGCGGAGTGGTTGCACGCCTTGGCCAAGGGCGGGCGCGCCTATCAACTGGACAATGGCCTGTGGGTGGCGGTGGAACGCCTGAGTTGCCTGCAAGCGATCTATCCGAATGACTTGCCGTTGTTGCCGGGCTTCGATGAACCGTGGGTCTTTGATGATGCGCTGGCTGAAGTGTTGCGCGCGCGCCTCGGCGGTTTCGGCCCATTGAGTCTGGTCGAGATCGCCACGCCGTTGGCGCTGCCGGTCGCGGATATCAGCCAGGCACTCGCGCGTCTGGAGCGGGAAGGCTACGTGCTGCGCGGCCATTTCAGCCCCGGCGCCAGCCAGGAACAATGGTGCGAGCGGCATTTGCTCGCGCGTATCCATCGCTACACCGTCAAGCGCCTGCGCCGGGAAATCGAGCCGGTGGCGCTGCAGGACTTCATGCGCTTTCTGTTCGATTGGCAGCACCTGTCCGACGGCACCCGTGGCCAGGGCAGCGCAATGTTGCCGCAGATTGTCGGGCAGTTCGAAGGCTACGCCGCCGCCACCTCGGCCTGGGACAGCGACTTGCTCAGTGCGCGGCTCAAGGACTATTCCCCCACCTGGCTCGACGAGCTGTGCCGCAGCGGCAAACTGGTGTGGACGCGTCTGAGCCACAAGGCCGGCGCCCTGGCACTGCGCAGTACACCGGTGGTGTTGTTACCGCGCAGCCAAGTGCCGTTGTGGAGCGGGCTGACCGAACCGACCGACAGCACCACGTTGTCGCCCAAGGCGCAAAAGGTCCACCTGGCGCTGCGTGAACACGGCGCGCTGTTTTTCGACGAACTGGTGCACGAAGCCCATCTGCTGCGCAGCGAACTGGAAACCGCCTTGCAGGAACTGGTGGGCGCAGGGTTGGTGAATGCCGACAGTTTCGCCGGGCTGCGGGCCTTGACCACGCCCGCCAGCAAACGCCAGGCGCGCAGCAGCCGGC
>NZ_CVTT01000023.1:0-105376 GCF_900006605.1 Pseudomonas sp. 58 R 3
GCCGCTCGCGGTTGGCGCGTGAGCTTGCTGGAGCGGCACGCCGCGCTGGCCCAGGAAGCCTCGGGCAACCCGCAGGGCGTGCTGTACCTCAAGCTGTCGGCGCATGGCACAGCGCTGTCGCAACTGATACTCAGCGGCTTCGGCCATACCCGGCGCCTGCTGGAGCACTTGCAGCGCGGCGTTGACTGGGACGGTTGCGGCGTCCTGCAACTGGCGTTTGACGCCAAGGAAGCCCAACGCCAGGCGCAACTGGCCGAGGCCTTTGCACCGGATCTGTTGCACGTACTGAACCAGGACCAGGCCCAACAACAGGCCGGCATAGCATTGGCCCAGGGCGGGCTGTTTTTTCCGGAAGGTGGCTGGGTGCATCCACCGGCGCTGTGCCAATGGCAAGCCACGCAGCCGCTTATAAAGGTGCTCACCCATCACGAGGCGCTGGAGCTGCACCGCGTCGACGACCAGTGGCAAGCCCGTGACGGCGACGACGTACTGGCCAGCGCCAGCGTGGTAGTGCTGGCCGGTGCAGCCGAAATCAAGCGCTTCGCGCTCAGTGCGGATTTGCCGCTCAAGCGTATTCGCGGGCAGATCACGCGTTTGGCGCAAACTCCCGCGAGTGCGGCATTGGCCACCGTGGTGTGCGCCGAAGGTTATGTGGCACCGGCGCGCCTTGGCGAACACACCCTGGGCGCCAGTTTTGATTTCAACAATGAAGACCTGACACCCACCGTTGCCGAACACACCGGCAACCTCGCGATGCTGCGCGAGATTTCCGAAGACCTGCTGCTGCGTCTTGGCGCTGACTCACTGAACGCCGAACACTTGGAAGGCCGCGCCGCATTTCGCTGCACCAGCCCTGACTACCTGCCAATCGTCGGCCCCTTGGCCGATAGCGCTGCGTTCCAACAGGCTTACGCCGTACTGCGCAAAGACGCCCGTCAAGTCCCGGATACGCCCTGCCCCTGGTTGCCGGGCCTGTATATCAACAGCGGTCACGGTTCACGCGGGCTGATCACCGCGCCACTGTGCGGCGAACTGCTGGCCGCCTGGTTGAGCGACGAACCGCTGCCGGTACCGGCCAGTGTGGCCGAAGCCTGCCACCCGAACCGGTTTGCGTTGCGCGCGCTGGTGCGAGGAAAACCCGCAACACGCTGATCACCCTGAGGGATGAAATAACGCCGTTACGAGCATCGCGGCTATTTGCCTTATAACTTATCGGTCTAAAACTCCACGCATAGCACTGGGTCAGTTTCTGGGTACGCGCCCCGTCGGGCGTATTGAGTATTGCCCTCCCCAACGGAAAAACCGGTAAGGAATTTATGTGTGGACTAGCTGGCGAGTTACGCTTTGATCATCAACCTGCCGACCTGGCAGCCGTAGAACGCATCACCCATCACCTTGCCCCGCGAGGCCCCGATGCCTGGGGCTTCCATGCCCAAGGGCCGATTGCCCTGGGCCACCGCCGCCTGAAGATCATGGACCTGTCGGACGGCTCCGCCCAACCGATGGTCGACGCCCAGCTTGGGCTGTCGTTGGCATTCAACGGCGCGATTTACAACTTCCCGGAATTACGTGAAGAGCTGGAAGCCCTGGGCTACGCCTTCTATTCCGGCGGTGACACCGAAGTGCTGCTCAAGGGCTATCACGCCTGGGGCGAAGCCTTGCTGCCCAAGCTCAATGGCATGTTTGCCTTTGCCATCTGGGAGCGTGACGCCCAGCGCCTGTTCATCGCCCGTGACCGTCTGGGTGTGAAGCCGCTCTACCTGTCGCGCACCGGCCAGCGCCTGCGTTTTGCCTCAGCGCTGCCGGCGCTGCTCAAGGGCGGCGATATCAACCCGATTCTGGATCCGGTTGCGCTCAACCATTACCTGAACTTCCACGCCGTGGTGCCTGCACCGCGTACCTTGCTGGCGGGTATTGAAAAACTGCCGCCGGCAAGCTGGCTGCGCATCGACGCCAACGGCACCACCGAGCAGAAAACCTGGTGGACCCTGCCCTACGGCCCGCATGAGGATGAAAAAAACCTCAGCCTCGAAGACTGGACCGACCGCGTGCTCGACAGCACCCGCGAAGCTGTGGCGATCCGCCAACGTGCCGCCGTGGATGTCGGCGTGCTGCTCTCCGGCGGTGTCGATTCGAGCATGCTCGTGGGCCTGCTGCGTGAAGTCGGCGTGCAGGACTTGTCGACCTTCTCCATCGGCTTCGAAGATGCCGGCGGCGAGGCTGGCAACGAGTTTCAATACTCGGACCTGATCGCCAAGCACTACGGCACCCGTCACCACCAATTGCGCATCGCCGAAAGCGAAATCATCGAGCAACTGCCGGCAGCCTTCCGCGCCATGAGCGAGCCGATGGTCAGCCATGACTGCATCGCCTTCTACCTGCTGTCGCGGGAAGTGGCCAAGCATTGCAAAGTGGTGCAGAGCGGACAGGGCGCCGACGAGCTGTTCGCCGGCTACCACTGGTACCCGCAAGTCGATGGCGCCAGCGACCCGTATGCCGCCTACCGCGACGCTTTTTTTGACCGCAGCTACGACGACTACGCCGCCACCGTTGCGCCCAAATGGCTGACCGCCAACGACGCCGCCGGCGACTTTGTGCGCGAGCATTTCGCCATGCCCGGCGCCGATGCTGCCGTGGACAAGGCCTTGCGCCTGGACAGCACGGTGATGCTGGTGGACGACCCGGTCAAACGCGTCGACAACATGACCATGGCCTGGGGCCTGGAGGCGCGCACGCCGTTCCTGGACTATCGCCTGGTAGAACTGTCGGCCCGCGTGCCGGGCAAATTCAAATTGCCCGATGGCGGCAAACAGGTGCTCAAAGAAGCCGCGCGCCGAGTCATCCCCAGCGAAGTCATCGACCGCAAGAAGGGCTACTTCCCCGTGCCCGGCCTCAAGCATTTGCAAGGCGACACCTTGAACTGGGTGCGCGATTTGCTGATGGACCCAAGCCAGGATCGCGGCCTGTTCAACCCGGCCATGCTCGACCGCCTGCTGACCGACCCGCAAGGCCAACTGACGCCGCTGCGCGGCTCCAAACTGTGGCAACTGGCGGCGCTGAACCTGTGGCTCAGCGAACAAGGAATCTGATTGATGAAACCTCTTGCAGCGGCTTACAGCCAACGCTTGCTCAAGGGCCAGGCGCCGACTTACGAACGCCTGCAGGCGCGCCTGGCCGAAGACGGCAGCCCACTGGCCGCCGAGCCGATTGCCGTGCATTGCGGCTGGGGCCGATTGTTGATCGGGCACACCTTCCCGGACCCGGCCAGCCTGGCGCAGGAACTGCTCAATGAGCAGGCGGGCGAGCGCGACATTGCGCTGTACGTGGCAGCGCCCCAGCAGATCCTCGGGATTGACCCGCAGCAGTTGTTCCTCGACCCCTCCGACACCTTGCGCCTGTGGTTCAGCGATTACCGCCCCGCTACGCGGGTATTTCGCGGCTTTCGCATTCGCCGTGTGCAGAGCGAGGCCGATTGGCAGGCGGTCAACCAGCTGTATCAAGGCCGCGGCATGCTGCCCGTCGACGCCGAGCGCCTGACACCACGCCACCAAGGCGGCCCGGTGTATTGGCTGGCCGAGGATGAAGACAGCGGCGCGGTGATCGGCAGCGTGATGGGCCTGAACCATCAAAAAGCCTTCCACGACCCGGAAAACGGTTGCAGCCTGTGGTGCCTGGCGGTCGACCCGCAATGCACGCGCCCAGGTGTGGGCGAGGTGCTGGTGCGCCACTTGGTGGAGCACTTTATGAGCCGTGGCCTGAGCTACCTTGACCTGTCGGTGCTGCACGATAACCGTCAGGCCAAGAGCCTCTACGCCAAGCTCGGTTTCCGTGCGCTGACCACCTTTGCGATCAAGCGCAAGAACGGCATCAACCAGCCGCTGTTTCTGGGCCCCGGCCCGCAGGCAGGCTTTAACCCGTATGCACGCATCATCGTCGAAGAAGCCCATCGACGTGGCATTGATGTGCAGGTGGATGACGCCGACGCCGGCCTGTTCACCCTCAGCCACGGCGGGCGCCGTGTGCGTTGCCGCGAGTCGTTGAGCGACCTGACCAGCGCCATCAGCATGACCCTGTGCCAGGACAAGAGTCTGACCCACAAGACGCTCAGCGCAGCCGGGTTGAAATTGCCGTCGCAACAACTGGCCGGCAGTGCCGACGACAACCTGGAGTTTCTCGATGAGCATCAGCGCATTGTGGTCAAGCCGCTGGATGGCGAGCAAGGCCAGGGCGTGGCGGTGGATCTGCAGACCATTGAGGAGGTGCAAAAAGCCATCGAGACTGCGCGTCAATTTGACAGCCGCGTGTTGCTTGAAAGCTTCCACGAAGGCCTCGACCTGCGCATCCTGGTGATCGGCTTTGAAGTGGTCGCCGCCGCCATTCGGCGGCCTGCCGAGGTGACCGGCGATGGCCAGCATTCCATCGGCGCCTTGATCGAGGCCCAGAGCCGTCGCCGCCAGGCGGCCACCGACGGCGAAAGCAAAATCCCGCTGGACGCCGAAACCCAACGCACGCTGCACGCCGCCGGTTACGACTACAGCAGCATCTTGCCCCGTGGCCAAACCTTGGCCGTGCGCCGTACCGCCAACTTGCATACCGGTGGTTGCCTGGAAGATGTCACCGCGATTCTGCACCCGACACTGGTAGACGCCGCCGTGCGCGCAGCCCGTGCACTGGACATTCCCATGGTCGGCCTGGACCTGATGGTGCCCGCCGCCGACCAACCCGAGTACGTGTTTATCGAAGCCAACGAACGCGCCGGGTTGGCTAATCATGAACCGCAACCGACAGCGGAGAAGTTTGTGGATTTGTTGTTTCCGCACAGTCAACCGACTGCCTGACCACTGATCGTTCCCACGCTCCGCGTGGGAATGCAGCCGGTGACGCTCCGCGTCACAAGAGCGGACGCAGAGCGTCCAGTGAGGCATTCCTTTGCTGCGCGTGGGAACGATCGCCCTCAACTCATCAGGAGTTTCCATGACCCGAACCATCCCCGAACCGGATCTCAACTACCTGCAAAAAGTGCTGCTGGAAATGCTCGCCATTCCCAGCCCCACCGGGTTTACCGACACCATCGTGCGCTATGTCGCCGAGCGCCTGGAAGAACTTGGCATTCCCTTTGAAATGACCCGGCGCGGCACCATCCGCGCCACGCTAAAGGGCCAGAAAAACAGCCCCGACCGCGCCGTCTCCGCGCACTTGGACACCATCGGCGCCGCCGTGCGGGCGATCAAGGACAACGGCCGCCTGACGCTCGCGCCGGTGGGCTGCTGGTCCAGCCGGTTTGCCGAAGGCAGCCGCGTCAGCCTGTTTACCGACAACGGCGTGATCCGTGGCAGCGTGCTGCCGTTGATGGCCTCCGGGCACGCGTTCAACACCGCCGTAGATGAAATGCCGGTGAGCTGGGACCACGTGGAACTGCGCCTGGATGCCTACTGCGCGACCCGCGCCGATTGCGACTCGTTAGGCATCAGCATCGGTGACTATGTAGCGTTCGACCCACTGCCCGAGTTCACCGAGAGCGGGCATATCAGCGCCCGCCACCTGGACGATAAAGCCGGTGTGGCCGCTCTGCTCGCCGCACTCAAGGCCATTGTCGACAGCGGCGAACCGTTATTGATCGACTGCCACCCGCTGTTCACCATCACCGAAGAAACCGGCAGTGGTGCGGCCGCCGCCCTGCCGTGGGATGTCAGTGAATTTGTCGGTATCGACATCGCTCCGGTCGCGCCCGGCCAGCATTCCAGCGAACACGCGGTGAGTGTGGCCATGCAGGATTCCGGCGGGCCGTATGACTATCACCTGTCCCGTCACCTGCTGCGCCTGGCCTCGGAGAATGAATTGCCGGTGCGCCGCGATCTGTTTCGCTATTACTTCAGCGACGCCCACTCGGCGGTCACCGCCGGCCATGACATTCGCACCGCGCTGCTGGCGTTCGGCTGCGATGCAACCCATGGCTATGAGCGCACGCACATTGACAGCCTGGCCGCGCTCAGCCGCTTGTTGAGCGCGTACATCCTCAGCCCGCCGGTATTCGCCAGCGACGCACAACCGGCCCAGGGTTCGCTGGACAGGTTCAGTCATCAGATCGAGCACGAAACACAAATGGAGAGCGACACCCGCGTGCCGTCGGTGGACAGCCTGGTCGGTCAGAAGTCCTGACACCGGCAACTACTGGTAACTGATGGTAACTGCTGGTAACAAGGGCCCCCGGCGCAGTAGCATCGCCGGGTTCTTACCTGCGAGGCTTGTATGCTGATTCCCTACGACGCACTTGAAGTCGACACCCTGACCCGCCTCATCGAAGACTTCGTCACCCGCGACGGCACCGACAACGGCGACGACACGCCCCTGGAAACCCGGGTACTGCGCGTGCGCCATGCCTTGACCAAGGGCCAGGCCCTGATTGTGTTCGACCCGGAAAGCGAGCAATGCCAGTTGATGCTCAAGCACGACGTGCCCAAGCATCTGTTTGACTGAGCGGGTGTCAGCGGTTGGTTACGGCGTGGGTGTCTGCGGCCTGGCGTTCGAGGATCTTCTGATACACCTCGGCCCGATGGACATTCACATCCGCCGGGGCGGCGATGCCGAATTTCACTTGAGTACCGTTGAGTTCGAGAATGTGCAGGGCGATGTCATCGCCGATGGAGATGATTTCGCCTACAGCGCGGCTTAAAACCAGCATGGCGTTTGTCCTTTTGGAATGACAGGACCTTGACCATGCGTGATTGGATTTGGCGCAGCAATGGCTTGCGGCAAAATCAGGCAAGGCCTACGCAGCCCGGTAATTTTGCTGACAGACAAGCCCTCGACTCGGTCAAATGTTTGATCGCTAATGCCGCTCCGGACGCTCCGCGTCCCGCTTTCAAGGCGTGACGCGGAGCGTCACCGGATGCATTCCCACGCGGAACGTGGGAACGATCATCCGCTCAGCCCTTGGTGGCCTGCGCCTTGGCGCGCATCTTGTCGGCCATCAGCGTCATCTCGTCATACAGCAACTGCGGGTTCTTTTGCTTCAACGCCCACGCCATCCGCCCCTGCTCGTGGGGCAAAATCATGAACTCCCCTTCGGCCACCCGCTGATAAATGTAATCGGCAATATCCGCCGCTGAAATCGGTGAGCTCTCCAGCAACTTGCCGACCTGCGCCTTCATCGCAGGCGTTGGCCCACGGAATGAGTCCAGCAGGTTGGTCTGGAAAAACGACGGGCATACCACGTGCACGCCGACTTCCTGCTGCTTGAGTTCCACCAGCAAACTCTCCGACAACGCCACCACACCGGCCTTGGCCACGTTGTAGTTGCTCATCGCCGGCCCCTGCATCAGCGCAGCCATGGAGGCGATGTTGATAATTCGGCCCTTGCTCTTTTCCAGCAGCGGCAGGAACGCCTTGCAGCCCTTGACCACGCCCATCAAGTTGATCGCAATTTGCCAGTCCCAATCTTCCAGTGACAACTCGGCAAAGAACCCACCCGAGGCCACACCCGCGTTGTTGACGATCACATCAATGCCGCCCAGCTTGACTTCGCAAGCCTGGGCAAAGGCGGTGAGCTGGCTGTAGTCACGCACGTCGCAGCGCTGGATAAAACCATCGCCACCGGCCTCGCGGACCCGCTTGAGGGTTTCCTGCAAGCCGGGCTCGCTGACGTCCGACAAGGCCAACTGCCAACCCTCGCGCGCCCAGCGCAGCGCGATTTCGCGACCCAGGCCGGACCCGGCACCAGTGATCATCATGCGATTTTGCATAGGTAGTAGCCTTGTAGTTCACGGAAGAAGTGATCGGCAGTGTAGCGAAGGTTTTTCCTGCACCCACGCACCATCCAATTGATGAATGCCTCAGGCAAACCGCCGGCCAGGTAGCAGCCCGGCTTATAGCGTAAGTTCAATCTTTTTCAACTAAGTGCACGTCATTGCGAACGTATTAAAAGAAATAAGCCTGTTTGCGAAATGCTTTAAGAAACGATGGAATTTTCTGCACAACAGCACAGTCGGAGTTATTAAGGCGTCCGTAAATAAACCCACGGGCCTGTCGTTAAACAACCGGTCTTTTCAGAAGGCCCACAAGGAAAAAAACATGAGCCTGATTCTGATCATTATCCTGATCCTGCTGCTGGTCGGCGGCCTGCCGGTGTTCCCGCACTCACGTAACTGGGGCTATGGCCCATCGGGTATTCTCGGTGTGGTGCTGGTGGTGCTGCTGGTGCTGTTGCTGCTCGGCCGGATATAACATCCGGACAAAAAAAGAGGCCTTTTAGAAGGCCTCTTTTTTTATGCCCGGATTATTAGTCCGGCTTGCCGTCAATCACACCGGCGGTGTTATCCAACAGGCTCTTGGTGGCCGTCTGCAGGAACGACTCAAGTTTCTGTTTCAGCGCGGCTTCGTCCGGCGATTCGGGAATCACCTTACCGGTCGGGTTAGCGCCCAGCTCGTATTCCCACAGTTTCGGCGGCATCTCTTTAGGCAGTACCAGGATGCGGTCAGCAGTGACCAGGGCGACGGTCTGGTCGCTGCCCGACGGCTTGATCACGCCAAAGCCCTTGTCGCCTTCCGGCAGGTTCAACAGGTCGCGGCCCCAGCACTGGTGCAAGGTGTCGCCACCCAGACGGCCCATGATGGTCGGCACGATGTCGATCTGGGTGCCCACGGTGTGGTCACGCTCGCCGAACTTCTCCTGCATGCCCGGTGCGATCATCAGCATCGGTACGTTGAAGCGGCCCAGGTCCATCTCGGTGATCTGCTGTTCATTACCAAAACCGTGGTCACCCACGATCACGAACAGGGTTTCCTTGAAGTACGGCTCTTTACGCGCCTTTTCAAAGAACTGGCCCAGAGCCCAGTCGGAGTAACGCATGGCCGTCAAATGCTCGTTGAGGCTGCCACGGTCGGTGACTTTCTCGACCGGCAAGGGCGTCGGCAACGCATACGGCGTGTGGTTGGACAGGGTTTGCAGCAGCGCGTAGAACGGCTTGCCGCCTTCGCGGGCCTTCAACTCTTCCAGGCCACGGTTGAACATGTCCTGGTCGGACACGCCCCAGGTCGGGTCGGAGAACACCGGGTTAACGAAGTCGTTGCGCCCGATAAAGTTGGTCATGCCCTGGTTGCTGAAGAAACCCGACTGGTTGTCCCAGGCGAAATCGCCGTTGTAGACATACACGTCATCAAACTTGCGCGCGCTGAGCAACTGCGGCAGGCCCGACAGCTTGTGGCTGCCTTCCGGGGTCTGCATCAGGTATTCGAAGCCCGGCAGGTTCGGGAAGCATGCCATAGTGGCAAACATGCCCTGGTGGGTGTGGGTGCCGTTGGAGAAGAAACGGTCGAACAGCAAACCTTCCTTGGACAGCTTGTCGAAGTACGGCGTGATGTTGCCCGGGCGACCCAGTGCGCCGACCGAGTGACCGGCGAAGCTTTCCATCAGGATCACCACGACGTTCTTGATCGGCAGGGTTTTCTCGGCCGGTGGCGTGTAGTCACGGCGCACGGCGGCAGTGTCGGTGTCCACCAGTTTCTCTTGCGGCAACACCAGCATGTCGCGCACGGTCTGGGTGGCCAGCGGCTGGTCCAGCGTGGCTTTCCAGATATTCGAGCGCTCTTCGGAGAAGCGCGACTTGGCCGCCGCGATCAACGACAGCGTGCCGTTCAAGCCCAACTGGTTGGCGAAGTTGGATTCGGTGGTGTAGACATCACCCCAACGCAGTGGCGGGCCCTGGCGCAGGGTGCCACGGATGGCGACCACGGCGATCAGCAGGCACACCACAAACACCGCTATGCGGCTGTACCACGGCGCCACCTGGCGAGTGCCGACGGTGCCGCCGCTGAATGGGCCACGTGGGCGCGTCGCGCGGTCGGCGCCCTTGAAGGCGATGCTCAGGATCAGCGTGCCCACGGCCCAGGACAGCAGATAGCGCACCACCGGGAAACCGTACCAGAGCATGCTCATTACGGTTTTCGGGTCTTCCTTCACATACTGGAACACCAGGCCGTTGAGGCGTTGGTGGAATTCGCGGTAGAAGTCCATCTCCATCAGGCCCAGGAACAGGGCAATGCTGGACACCACGGTCAGCCAAAAACGGAAGAACCCACGCGCCGCCATGGCCCGTACGCTGAACAGCGCCAGCAGCAGCGGAACCAGTGCGTACATCACAAAGCGGATGTCGAAGCGCGTGCCGTTGACAAAGGCTTCGAGGAAGGTCGAGGCCGGCGTGTCGAGGATCATCTCGCGGTTGTAGACCAGCAGCGCCAGGCGCAGCAGGGAGAACATCACCATCATGACCAGCGCGCAAAGCAGCGTGTATGCCAGATGGGATTTGACGGTCGGTTGCAGCAAGCGATTAGAAGCTCGCTGCTGACTCAGGGCGTCCGGGTTTGCCATGTCGTTCTAGGACCCATTGGAAGTTTAAGTTTCGAAATAATGCAGTGGCGTCCGACCCTCGCCCAGGCTGGCTGGGGTAGGCGGTTAACGCGGTGGCGCAAATGGTGCCCGATCAACGGCAGCAACGCTATTAATTACTGAACGTGCGCCCGGGACCTGCCTTTAATGGCACCCGAGTTAGAGCCTTGGCAGAGCCGGAAAAGCGCCGAATTGTCTTGGAAAAGATGTGAAAATTGTGTGCAGCGAATAGTTTCGACACACAAAACCTGTGAATGCACCAGAAACTAAATGTGGGAGCGGGCTTGCTCGCGAATGCGGCGTGTCAGTCAAAACATCTGAAACTGATACACCGTATTCGCGAGCAAGCCCGCTCCCACATTGACTGTGCCCACTCTAGATAGAGTGGGTGAACGATCAGATCCGCACGTTACCGCGCGGCCCGGCGATCGCCCAGATGATCAAACCCAATACCGGCAGCAACAGGATCAACAGGATCCACAGCACTTTGGCGCCGGTGCTGGCGCCACTTTTGAACACGTTGATGATCGCCCAGATATCCAGCGCCAGAATGATCAGGCCGATAAGACCGTTGAAAGTGGAACCCATGGTGTCGCTCCTAAGTGAGGGCATGCACTTGTAGGATAGTCAGCCCTGGCAGGGGTTCCGTTTTATTTCAGACGTGGACGGCGACTTTCAAGGCTTCCAGCGACGGCTCGGCCTTGATCCCGACTTCGGCGCACAGTTCCAGCACGCGCGGCAGGTCGTTACCGTACACCAGCACGGCCTGGATCTCGTCATCGAGCAATTGGCTGAAGTCGAGCAACACATAGCCGCCCTCTTCGGGGCTCAACGCGCTCATCTGAATCTGGATGCGGTTCAGCGCGGTGAGGTCTTCGGCCTTGGCCAACTGCTTGGGCTTGAGGTTGAACGCCACGCCGGGGCCGAACGAGGCGACGATCTGTGCGAACAGATCGCCATAAGTATCGGCCTGGAACAGCACCGTGTCCGGCAGGCTGCCAACTACTACCCACTCACCCAACGGGATCGGGAAGGTGTCGTCGTAGTTGATATCCGGGTTCGCCGTCAGAAACGCCGCCGGGTCCGCGTAGGCCTGGGCGGCTTCTGTGGCGATGCGTACCACCTCTTCCTCGCCCATGACGCCGGCGCTGATTTTGCTGATAAGTTCGACGAGGGCGGTGTGCATGGGAAGGTCCTGTGGCGGCTGGTTTTTGAGGGCGCGTAGCCTACACCAGTTTCTGCAACTGCGCCGCCGTATCCGCCGCGCCCATGGTGTGCGCCGCCGCCAGCGCAGTCGCGCCCTGGGCATCGGTGGCCTTGGGGTTGGCGCCTTGAGCGAGCAGGTAGTCGACCATTTCAACGCGGTTGAACATTGCGGCCAGCATCAGCGCCGTACGCCCGTCCGGAGATGCGGCATCCACCGGCACGCCGCCTTCGATCAGCGCCTTAACCACCGCCAAGTCGCCTTTGAACGCGGCGCCGGCAATCGGCAGTTGGTTCTTATCGTTGGCAATCAGCGGATCGGCCTTGAACTCGAGCAACACTTTTACCGCCTCGACATGGCCGTGATAGGCCGCGAGCATCAGCAAGGTGTCACCATTGTGATTACGAAAATTGGCCGGCAAGCCTTTGGCCAGCAGCGCAGCCAGCATCGCCGCATCGCCTTTGCGGGCCACGTCAAAAACCTGTTCGGCGAATTCGGCGGCTTCATCGTCGGTCATTTGTTTGGGCTGGTCTGACATGCAGGGCGCTCCTTGTCTGGGAATGTGTATAAGGCGCCCAGTGTCGCGAGGGAGTTCCCCGCTGTCATGGCTTTTTTGTCAAAAGCACTCATAGCCAGAATCAATAACGGAACTGCCCGCCCTGGATCTGCGCCAGCAATTGCCCGGTGACCGGTACATAACTGTCGGAGCCCGGCAGCCACGCGTACACCGGGTCGTTACCGGCCTTGTCCGGGTCGAAGGCTTCCTCCTTGAGCTTGACCTTCTGGTATTTGAAGGTGCCAGTGGTTTCCATCTTCACCTTGATGCGCAAAAACAACGGCACCGCATAGTGCGGCAACTGGCCGTGGGCAAACTGCAACAGCTCGTGCATGTCCAGGGCCGCCAGAGATTCGCTTGGCGTGATGGCAACCATGCCGGCGCGGCCATTGGTGTTTTCGATCTCGACGCCATAGGCCACCACTTCGGCGATCTGCGGGTGCTGCAACAGCACGTTTTCCACTTCGGTGGTGGAGACGTTTTCGCCCTTCCAACGGTAGGTATCGCCCAGCCGGTCGACAAATTGCGCATGGCCAAAGCCGATACTGCGCAACAAGTCGCCGGTATTGAAGTAGCGGTCGCCCTTCTCGAACACGTCCGTAAGCACCACCTTGCGGTTCTTTTCCGGGTCGGTGTAGCCATCGAACGGCGACTTTTCATCGATCCTGGCCAGCAGCAAGCCCTGCCCGCCGGTTTGCACCTTGCGCAGAAAACCATTGCTGCCCCGCAACGGCTCGCCGGTTTCGTGGGCGTACTCCACCAGCGCCCAATGCTGCAGGCAAAAACCGATGGTGTTGTCGAAATTCAGCACATTGGTAAACCCGATGTTGCCGTCGCTGGCCGCATACAGCTCGCAGATGTGCTCCACGCCATAACGCTGCTTGAACTGCGCCCAGACACCGGGGCGCAGGCCATTGCCGACCATCTTGGTGACTTTATTGTCGCGATCCTGCGCACTGGCCGGCTGATCCAGCAGGTAGCGGCACAGTTCACCGACATACCCCAGGGTGGTTGCGTTGAATCTGCGCGCATCGTCCCAGAACTGGCTGGCGCTGAATTTACGCCGGATGGCGAAGCCCGACGCGCCGATAATCGCCGAGCCCCAGCACACACACAGGCCGGTGGCGTGGTACAGCGGCAAGGTGCAATACAGGACGTCTTGCGGCCCCATGTCCAGGGCGATGCTGCCGAAACTCACCGCCGTCTTGGTCCAGCGCCCATGTTTCATGATGCCGGCCTTGGGCAAACCGGTGGTGCCGGAGGTGTAGATATAGAAGCACGGGTCGTTGAAGAAGATGCGCACGCTGCTGGCAGGGTTGTCCAGCGGGCTGTCGGCGCTGGCGGCCAGCAGGTCGGTGTAGCCCTGCGGCACCGCGGTTGAGGATTGGTCCGCCACACACCAGCTGCGTTCGGCCGCGATCGACACTTGATCGCGCACCGCCGCATAGGCGTCGAGCAATTCCGCGCCTGCCACGATCGCCACCGGGTTCACCAGGTTCAGGCTGTGCACCAGCGCCGCCTGGGTTTGCGCGGTGTTGAGCATGGCGCAGATGCCGCCCAGCTTGGCCACGGCCAGCACGCTGAGGAGCAACTCCGGGCGATTTTCAATAAACAGCGCGACCACATCACCCTTGCCGATGCCCTGCGCGTGCAGGTAATGCGCGATACGATTGGCGCGCTGGTTGGCTTCGCGGTAGCTGAGCACGCTGTCGCCGTACAACAACGCCGCGCCGTCGGGGTTGCGCAACGCAGCCTGTTCAAAGTGCCAACCGAGGCCGCAGGGCTGCGCGGGGTCGGTGACATTCGCGGCGCGCATGCCGCGCACCACGCGTGGCAGGGCGCGAACAATCGCAGGCACCTTACGCAAGAGCTTGCCCCAGGTGATCATGTCGTCTTGTTGATGGCTCATGGCGCAACGTCCTTTTTCTTATTCTTCGTATGATCCAGGGACAGCGGCAGCCCTGTAGGCAGATGCCGAATCCCATGCAGGAAAATACGCCTGCCATTCTTTGACTGTACATGCGGGATTTGAAAAGTTTTGTATCCCGAGCCGGCCTCCACCGAAAAGGAATTTTGCCCGGCCGAGGCGGTCTTTATCCTGGAGGCTGACCTGAAACAGCTGGCGCGAATAACGCAAAATGCAGGATGCACGATGGCCATTCATGCAAATTGCACGAAACCGAAAATCTGTTAAGTTTTTAAATGCTTGATTTATAACGACTTTTTAAGATATCCAATACTGGCACAATCACTGCACCTATCTCTCCATGCTTGCCAACTTGAGCCAACGGAGCTGATAGACATGAGCCTGATCCAAGATAAATTCGCTTCAGTATTCTCCCAATACGACGTCACCACTCAGCCACGTCCCGACGGCGGTATCCTGCTGACCCTGCGCAACAGCGAAGGCAAACAGGTCAAGCGTTCGATCTCGTATCAACAGCTGCACACCGCTGACCAACTGACCTGGGTGATCAGCGCGATCCGCCGCGACCTGGCCGAACAAGCCAGTGAACTGCCACAGATTTCGATGCTGCAAAGCCAGAACCGCTTTGCCTTGCCGACCTACCACTCGGCATAAACCAGCGATAACCAAAAAGGGCCGCGACGCTGACAGGCGTCGCGGCCCTTTTTTGTGTGGCTTCAGCACAAGCCTTGTCGGCTGGCCTCATTCATCGCCTGTACGCGGTTGGTGACTTCCAGCTTGCCGTAGATATTGCGCAGATGGAATTTCACCGTGGCTTCAGAGGTCGCCCGAATCTGACTGATCTCCCAGACGGTCTTGCCTTCCGAGGCCCAGCGCAAAATTTCCAGCTCGGTCGGGGTGAGGGGCTTGCCGCCCAGGCTCAGACGTCTTCTAACGGTCATCGGCGCGTCCACCGGCGTGCGACACGACTGTTCTGGGCCACTCATTGTGCTCTCTCCTTATGTAGTGGATGCCCTATCACCTTTCGGATTCCTGCTATTGACAGGTGATATAAACATCGAGTCCGCAGAGAGTTACATAACGAATGGATTGAAAGCACAGGGCGCAGCAGAAACAGCTACGCCCTACAGATAATCAGGCTTATTCCCACAACAAATTCCAACTTGCCTGGGTTGAACATTTAGATATCTGTGCTTAGTCGTCCAAGCCCGGGAAACCATCGGCAATAGCATCGCCGGTAAGTTGAGGCTCACAGCCTTTAGCTGTGTTGAACAAACGCAAGGTGACAAAGTGCGGGTTCTCGCCCATGTCGAACCAATGCGGCATGCCGGCCGGAATCACCAGCAGGTCATTTTTCTCACAGCGCACGGCATACACATAGTCGCCCACGTGCACGTTAAACAGGCCCTGGCCTGCGACGAAGAAACGCACTTCGTCTTCGCTGTAGCGGCGCTCATCGAGGAACTGTGCGCGCAGTGCAGCATTCTCTAGAGGGTCACCCGCCGCCCTGAGCACTTGCACAGCGGCGTAGCCAAGGGCATCGATCTGCGGTTGGTACGCGGCGATGATGTCTGCGTCGCTGGCGCCCTTCTCTATCGGCGCCGGCTGCCAGCGCGCAAAGCGCACACCGTGGTCAGCCAGCGTCGAGACGATATCGTCGAAATGGGTCAGGACCTTGTTCGGGGTCTCCGGTGTGGCAGCAGCGTAAACAGCGACATAACTCATTGCTCGGTTCCTGTAGTCGGTTCTTGCAATCGAAGGCCAATGATAATGGCGGCGGCCAGGGCGGCGACGCTGGCGATGCTGAAGGTCAGAGTCGGGCCCAACAGGTTCCAGCTGTAGCCGGCGTAAAGAGCACCCAACGCGCCGCCGGTGCCGGCCAGCGCGGCATACAGCGCCTGGCCCTGGCCTTGTTGTCTGGCGCCGAAGCTGCGTTGCACAAAGGCGATGGCGGCCGCATGAAAGCTGGCGAACGTGGCGGCGTGCAGCACTTGCGCCAGCAGCAATACCCAGAAGATTTCCGCGAATGACCCCAGCAGCAACCAGCGGATAGCCGCCAACACAAAACTGGCCAGCAGCACCCGTCGCACCGAAAAACGCGTGAGGATGCGGCTCATGGCCAGGAACATCAGCACTTCCGCGACCACGCCCAGCGCCCACAGCATGCCGATCACGCCACGGCTGTAACCCAAATGTTCAAGGTGCAGGGTCAGGAAGGTGTAATACGGGCCATGGCTCATTTGCATCAAGGCCACGCACGCATAAAACGCCAGTACGCCGGGGCTGCGCAATTGCTTGAGAAAACCGTCCCCGGCCAGGCGGTTGCCCTGCACGGCAGGCTGCGCGTTCGGCACCCACAGGCTGGCGCCAATAATGCCGGCCATGATCACCACGACCACCACCGGGTAAATGTCCAGGCTCAGCCCGTCGAACAGGCGGCCCATGATCACCACGGTGAGGATAAAACCGATGGAGCCCCACAGGCGGATCTGGCTGTAACGTGCGGTCTGCTTTTGCAGGTGCGCAAGCGTGATCACTTCAAACTGCGGCAACACCGCGTGCCAGAAGAACGCATGCAACGCCATCACCAGGGCCAGCCAGGCGTAGGTTTTGCTGAAGAAGATCAGCGAGAAACTCGCCAGGGTGCACACCGCGCCAAAGCGCACGATGGCCAGGCGTCGGCCAGTGTAGTCGCCGAGCCAGCCCCACAGGTTGGGCGCCACGCAGCGCATCAGCATGGGGATGGCCACCAGCTCGCCGATACGCGCGCTGGAGAACCCCAGGTGGTCGAAGTACAGCGCCAGGAACGGCGCCGTCGCCCCGAGCAGGGCGAAGTAGAAGAGGTAGAAGCTGGAGAGGCGCCAGTATGGGAGGGCTGTCACGGTCAGCCCGTCACAGCTGGCCCAACACCGGCGTACTCACCTGCACATCGGCATTTTGCCCACGGTGGCGCAGCAGGTGGTCCATCAACACGATGGCCATCATTGCCTCGGCAATCGGTGTGGCGCGGATGCCCACGCACGGGTCGTGGCGGCCCTTGGTGATTACGTCCACCGGGTTGCCGTGCACATCGATCGAACGGCCCGGCGTGGTGATGCTCGACGTGGCCTTGAGCGCCAGGTGCGCAACAATCGGCTGGCCGGAGGAAATACCGCCGAGGATGCCGCCCGCGTTGTTGCTGAGGAAACCTTGCGGGGTCATCTCATCGCGATGCTCGGTGCCGCGCTGGGCGACGCAGGCAAAACCGGCGCCGATTTCCACGCCCTTGACCGCATTGATGCTCATCAGCGCGTGGGCCAGCTCGGCGTCGAGGCGGTCGAAGATCGGCTCGCCCAGGCCGGGTTTGACGCCTTCGGCGACCACGGTGATCCTGGCACCCACCGAGTCCTGATCACGGCGCAACTGGTCCATATAGGCTTCCAGTTCCGGCACCTTGTCCGGGTCTGGGCTGAAAAAGGCGTTGTCGTCGACGCTGTCCCAGGTCTTGAACGGGATTTCAATCGGGCCCAACTGGCTCATGTAGCCGCGGATCACGATGCCCTGGGTGGCCAGGTATTTCTTGGCGATGGCACCGGCGGCCACGCGCATGGCGGTTTCGCGCGCCGAGCTGCGGCCACCACCACGGTAGTCGCGCTCACCGTATTTGTGGTGGTAGGTGTAGTCGGCGTGGGCCGGGCGGAACAGGTCCTTGATCGCCGAATAGTCCTTGGACTTCTGGTCAGTGTTGCGAATCAACAGGCCGATGGCGCAGCCGGTGGTGCGGCCTTCAAACACGCCGGAAAGGATCTCGACTTCGTCGGGTTCCTGGCGCTGGGTGGTGTGGCGGCTGGTGCCGGGCTTGCGGCGGTCGAGGTCACGCTGCAGGTCTTCCAGAGACAACTCGAGGCCTGGCGGGCAGCCGTCGACAATGGCGACCAACGCCGGGCCATGGCTTTCGCCCGCGGTGGTGACAGTGAACAGCTTGCCGAAGGTATTGCCGGACATGCAGGGCGCTCCGTGAAATCAGTTGAATCAACTCAACCGTAATAACTTAAGGCGGCCAGTATACGCAGGCTAACCGACTAGTTCATCCTCGAAACCTTACCGGTAGACGTTGGTCCAACCGGCACCTTCCTGATGATGGCGCGATGATGCTGCGAGTTTTGCTTTTGACCCTTACCCTGTTTTCCAGCCTTGGCTTCGCCGCCTCCCCTGTTGTGCTGCAACGGCCGATCAGCCTGGACACCGGCAGCGGCGAGTTGTTTGGTTCGCTGCTGCTGCCCAAATCCGACAAACCCGTGCCCGTGGTGCTGATCATCGCCGGCTCCGGCCCTACCGATCGCAACGGCAACAGCGCCGATGGCGCGCGTAACGACAGCCTCAAGCGCCTGGCCTGGGTGCTGGCGCGCAACAACATCGCCAGTGTGCGCTACGACAAACGCGGCGTGGCCGCGAGCCTGGCCGCCACACCCGACGAACGCAACCTCAGCCTGGATGCCTATGTGGCCGATGCCGTGGCCTGGGGCAAGCTGCTCAAGGCCGACAGCCGCATGGGCCAGTTGATCGTGCTGGGCCATAGCGAAGGTGCGCTGGTGGCCGCCCTGGCCGCGCCGCAACTCGACCCGGCCGGGGTTATTTCGCTGTCCGGCAGTGCCCGGCCAGTGGACCAGGTGATCCGCCAGCAACTGGCTAACCACCTGCCGCCGGCCCTGTTGCTGCGCAGTAATGAAATCCTCGACCACCTCAAGGCCGGCCGGGTGGACGCCGACGTGCCGCGCCCGCTCGAAGGGATCTTCCGCCCCAGCGTGCAGCCTTACCTGATCAGCCTGTTTCGCGCCGACCCATCGGCCGCTTTCGCCAAACTGACGATGCCGGCGTTGATCCTCCAGGGCACCAACGATATCCAGGTGGGTGTGGCGGATGCCCAGCAGTTGCAAGCGGCCAAGCCGGACGCACAGCTGAGCGTGATTCAAGGCATGAACCACGTGATGCGCATCGTGCCCAAGGGTGTGAAGGAACAGCTGGAGTCGTACAACGACCCGAAACTGCCCCTCGCCGCCGAACTGGGCCAACGTATCGTGCGCTTTATCGACGGACTTCAACCCCGTTAAGCGACTATTTGCCTCCAGTCCTGAATAAAACGGCCGATAAGCCCAGAGTCGACAGTAAAAAGACTGTCGACTCGCAGGGCTTGGACAGGATCGCGCCGCATGACTACCACCGAAGCAACACCCGACTCTACTGCCGACAACCCGGCTGAAAAAACCGAGGCTGTCGAGGCCGCAGCACTGCCGTGGGCGGGCGTCCAGGCCGAACACTTCAAGATGCTGCGCCTTGCGCCCCTGGCCACCGATCGCGCCACCGGCGCGCGGCCGCTACGGTTTGTGCAGTTCGGCTATACCGAGCGCCATGACAAGAAGCACAGCCTGTTGCGCATGGTGATCCAGCTGCCGGGCCAGCGTGTGCGCCGCGAGCAGAACCACCTGGATATCTGGGTCGACCACGAAACGCACCGTGTGCACTTCGGCCCGGGCAACAGCCTGGAAATCGAACCGGCCAACCGGGGCCTGGGACGCTTTCTGGTCGCACAGGGCGCCGCGTGGGCAAAAAAGAAGTGGTCACATTACCGCGTTGACGGCGTGAACCTCGCCAACAAGGATGCACTCAACGAAGCCACGCGCCTGCGCCGCGATCATTTCCTGCGCATCCAGGGGTTTGATGTGGCCTACGCCGATGTGCAGCACCTCAAAGGCAACGTGCAACCCGGCAAAGTCAGCGAAGTGCTGGACAGCTGGAACACCGAGAAGGTGCAGTACGTAGAAATCCTCGAGGCGGCGCAGATGCTGCAGCAGGCCGAGCACAACCTGGCCGAGCAGGAAGTGAAGCTGCGCAAGGAAGAGGAAAAGGTCACCAAGTTCAAGCGCGAGGACAGTGGGTTGCGCTTTACCATTACGTGCCTGGTGGCGTTTACGGTGTTTCAGGCGGGGTTGTTGATCTGGATTGCCACACACCGCTAGCCGATAGGAATGCAATCAAAAATGTGGGAGCAACTGTCTTAACCCACCGTCCGTCAGCGCCATTCTGTACCGTCTCGCAGCATGGCATTTAGTCTGATCAGCAGTATCCGCATGCAGGCGATGAGCGCGACTTTCGCGCTCTTGCCTCGCTCCCTTAGAGCCTCGTAGCGCGTTTTAAAGTCTGCTTGAAAGCGGATAACAACCCAACTCGACATGTATAACGCATGCCTGACACGGGTTCTTCCTCCGTATATCTGCCGTTTTCCATTGTGGTTTCCGCTGTCGTCGTTGTAAGGGGCTATGCCCGCTAACGCCGCCACTTCTCTGCGATCCAACTCGCCCAACTCCGGCAAGTAAACCAGCAAACTGGCGGCCGCGACTTTGCCAATCCCCTTCACAGACATGAGTCGTCTGGACTTTTCTGCATCCAAATCAAACATGCTCTGAACGAGGTGTTTTTCCAGGGCTTTGATCTGCGCTTGCAGGTAGCGAATATGATCTTTGGTAGCGCTGACAACGGTTGGCAACTGAGCCTGCTGAAGTCGACGCTTATTGTCGTCGCGCTGCTGAACGAAGTGCTCGCGTAATTGGATCAGTTCGCGCAGAGCTTCGCGCTCAGGAGAAATGACCTTTTCGTGAGAACCATGCAGCACCTCGGCAAAATCAGCCAGAACTGCCGCATCAATCGGGTCGGTCTTGGCATTTTTGCCCATGGCCACCGCGAAGGCTCTGGCCCGACGAGGATTGATTCGGAGCACTTGGAGATTCGCCTGTTGCAGTGCCGCCATGACCTGGCGCTCGTAGCCTCCCGTGGCCTCCAGCAATACCCGGCCAACCTCATAGCAGCTCAATCGTTTGATCAGCTCAACAAAGCCTTCAGATGTGTTTGGAATCTCGAAGCCTTCTTTCTGAGGTTGAACCCAGACAACAAGGTTTGATTTAGAGATATCGATGCCGACCCAGGAAATCATGGCAAAACCCTCTTACACTCAGGAGTGAGAGTGCTCTGGCTCTGCCCACGCTTGTGATTCGAGTGGCGCTCGTCCAACTGTTCGGGCTTATCGGCCAGAGTGGAAAGGTGGATGGCAGCTTTGCTCCCACTCGTGCTTCTAGCACCGCGGACTCACAGCTTGCCATCCACCCCTCTCACCTCAGAGTTTATCCCCAGATCAAGACACAAGCGGGCTTGCTCGCGAAAGCGCAGTGTCAGGCAAAAAATCTGCCACTGATACACCGCCTTCGCGAGCAAGCCCGCTCCCACATTTAGACCCTGCCCGCACAGTTGGATCGGCTTAAACCCGCGCAGCAAACACCGCCTGATGCGCCCGGCACTGCTCAGCCGTCAGCATGAACACACCGTGCCCGCCGCGCTGGAAGTCCAGCCAGGCAAAGTCGACTTCCGGGTACAGCGCTTCGACGTGCACCTGGCTGTTGCCGACTTCAACAATCAGCAAGCCCTTCTCTGTCAGGTGGTCGGCGGCCTCGGCCAGCATGCGCCGCACCAGGTTCAAACCATCGTCGCCGCAGGCCAGGCCCAGTTCCGGCTCGTGCTGGTATTCGTCCGGCATGTCGGCGAAGTCTTCGGCGTCCACATACGGCGGGTTAGACACGATCAAGTCAAAACGCTGGCCCGGCAGGCCATCGAAGCCGTCACCCTGCACGGTGTAGACGCGCTCATCAACACCATGACGCTCAATGTTCTGGTTGGCCACTTCCAACGCTTCGAAGGACAAGTCGCCCAGCACCACTTCAGCGTCCTGGAACTCGTAGGCACAGGCGATGCCGATGCAACCGGAGCCGGTGCACAGGTCGAGAATGCGCGCCGGCGGTTGGGCCAGCCACGGCTCGAAGCGGTTTTCGATCAACTCGCCGATCGGTGAACGCGGGATCAACACGCGCTCGTCAACGATAAACGACATGCCGCAGAACCAGGCTTCCTTCAACAGGTAGGCAGTAGGAACACGCTCGTGGATTCGCTTGTGCAGCAAGCGCTGCACGTGGGCGACTTCCTCTTCTTCCAGGTTGCAGTCCAGGTAGCTGTCGGCAATTTCCCACGGCAGGTGCAAGGCGCCGAGCACCAATTGCCGGGCTTCGTCCCAGGCGTTGTCGGTGCCATGCCCGAAAAACAGGTCTTCCCCATGGAAACGGCTGACAGCCCAACGGATGTGGTCGCGCAACGTGCGCAGGCGAGAGGTAATCACGGGGGCAAGCTCCTGGAAAAAACGACTGGCGATTCTAACAGCCTTCGCCTGTACCGACGATGTACGAAACCCCTTCACCATCCGTCGGATTTCATTCAAATTGCCATCATTGTGCTAAACAAGCCCACCTCTTGACATGGCTGCACGTCAACAACGGCGTACCTTACGATGGTAGCGATTCACAGAACCGCTCAGCCAGTGGACAATGTGACAAAAGCCCCACTCACAGGAGCCCCCAGAATGTCCGTTCCAAAGACGATGTTTCAACTCAGCGGTCGCGGTTACGCAGCAGCCAACCTGAACCATGCGACCCTCGTGATCATCGACGCCCAGAAGGAATACCTCAGCGGCCCACTCGCCCTGTCCGGCATGGACGCGGCGGTCGACAATATCAAGCAGTTGGTCGCGGCGGCACGCAACGCCGGGCGACCGATCGTGCATGTGCGTCACCTTGGCACCGTCGGTGGCCTGTTCGACCCGCAAGGCGAGCGCGGTGAATTCATTCCTGGCCTGGAACCCCAAGGCGATGAAACCATCATCGGCAAACTGCTGCCGAGCGCGTTCCACGGCACGGGCCTGGAGAAACACCTGCAAGACCTCGGCTCCCTGGACTTGATCGTCTGCGGTTTCATGAGCCACTCCAGCGTCAGCACTACCGTGCGCGCCGCCAAGAACCTGGGCTTTCGCTGCACCCTGGTGGAAGACGCCTGCGCCACCCGTGACCTGCCTTACAAAGGTGGGATCCTGAGCGCCGAACACGTGCAGCACACCGAAATGGCCATCATGGCTGACAACTTTGCCACCCTCGCGTTGACCAAAGATCTGATCTGATCGCCCTTGAGATGAGCGGCGCATTTATTGCCCCGCTCATCCGCAAAGCCCTCTCATTTGGCGCATTTACCGCTGCTGTCGGAACAACCTGTGTATCTTCCGGTCGAAGGGCCGATACCCTGGAGGAAAGGTCGGAATGAAGATATCCGATGGTTTTGACGCTCGTCGCTTGCGCCCCAAGGGCCCGAGCAATTGGCGTCTGCGCCTGGTAGCCGGCTTTGCCGCGTTGCTGGCCATTGTAGGTTTGCTGTTGGCCGGCGCTGGTGGCGCCGGCCTGTTTGGTCATTCGCCGGCCCTTGGCGAGTTGAATGCCAGCCCCGGTGGCTCGGCTATCCTGTTGGTGATCGGGCTGCTGGTGCTGTGGTTGGGCGTGTGGTTGTGGCGTCGCAGCCGTCGGAAAATGCGTCAACCGCTGTCACTGAACATCGCTTCGCACCTGATGAAAAAGCACGACTGATGGCGCTTGGATAGCGTTTCCTGCGCCCTGGCCGCCGCGATTTAGGTAAACTGCCCGCCCTTCGCGGAGGCTGACATGCAAGACGACGATTTTTCCCTGTTCAAAAACGAGCTGCGCGGCGTCAAGCCGATCAAGCATGATCGTGCCGACACCGGCAAACCCAAGGCCGACCGGGCGCAGATCGCCAAGCTGCGCCAGGCCGCGACCGTGCGCACCGACGCCACCACCGTGGACGGCCTGTCGGACCAGTTCGTGATCGACGTAGGCCCGGAAGATGAGCTGATGTGGGCCCGCGACGGCGTGCAGGAAAGCCAGATGCGCAAGCTCAAGATCGGCCAGATTCCGTTCGAAGGCAGCCTCGACCTGCACGGCATGAACGTGGAAAAAGCCCGCGAAACCCTCTGGGCCTTCCTGGCCGAAGCAACCAAATTCGAAATCCGCTGCGTGCGCGTCACCCACGGCAAGGCTGTACGCCTGGACGGCAAGCGCCCGATGATCAAGAGCCACGTCAACACCTGGCTGCGCCAGCACGCCCAGGTGCTTGGCTTTACCTCCTGCCAGGCCCGCCACGGCGGCGCCGGTGCGGTGTATGTAATGCTCAAGCGCACCATGATGGAAGGGCGCGACGAGTAACAAGTGCCATCGTCAGGCTTGCAGCGATGTGTCCGCCACCGTAACCTTGCGCTTTGCGAAAATCCCACAGGTAGTTTCATGTCCCTGGAACAGAATTACACCGCGATCCTTGGCCAACTCGGCGAGGACGTTTCCCGCGAGGGCCTGCTCGACACGCCAAAGCGTGCCGCCAAGGCGATGCAGTACCTTTGCCGCGGCTATGAACAGACGCTGGAAGAAGTCACCAACGGTGCCTTGTTCAGCTCGGACAACAGCGAAATGGTGTTGGTCAAGGACATCGAGTTGTACTCGCTGTGCGAGCACCACCTGCTGCCGTTTATCGGCAAGGCGCATGTGGCGTATATCCCGAGCGGCAAAGTGCTGGGCCTGTCGAAGGTCGCGCGGATTGTCGACATGTATGCGCGCCGCCTGCAGATCCAGGAAAACCTCAGCCGCCAGATCGCCGACGCGGTGATGCAGGTGACGGGTGCCCTGGGCGTGGCGGTGGTGATCGAAGCCAAGCACATGTGCATGATGATGCGCGGTGTGGAGAAACAGAATTCGTCGATGATCACCTCGGTGATGCTGGGTGAGTTCCGCGAAAACGCGGCCACCCGCAGCGAATTCCTCAGCCTGATCAAGTAACAGGCTGTGTAAGGAAAAGCCGGCGTTCATCGCCGGTTTTTTTTCGCCTGCGAAATTCAGGTAAGCTGCGGCCCCTTCTTCATGGGCAAGAGGTTTCAGCCATGTTCGTCAAAGCACTTCGAGTGGGTCTCGGCCAAATCATCATCGCGGGCGACTTCCTGACCCGCCCGCGCAAAAAGCAGCGCTCTGCCGAGCAACAGGCACAGGTCAACGCGGCAGCCAAGGAGCTGACGCTGTATCAGTTCCACGCCTGCCCGTTTTGCGTGAAGACTCGCCGCACCCTGCACCGCCTGAATGTGCCGGTGGCGCTCAAGGATGCGAAAAACAACGAACAGGATCGCCAGACCCTGCTGGAGCAAGGCGGCAAGATCAAAGTGCCGTGCCTGCGTATTGAAGAGAATGGCCAGACCACCTGGATGTATGACTCCAAGGTGATCATTGATTATCTGGACAAGCGGTTTGCAGCGGTCTGACGGCCACTAAAGAACCCAAGTGGAAGCTGGCTTGTGTGGGAGCTGGCTTGCCTGCGATGCAGGCACCTCGGTGATTCAGGTAGACCGAGTTGATGCTATCGCAGGCAAGCCAGCTCCCACACATGCCCGCACACAGTTAGTTATGTATTACCAATTCCAGATCCAATAAAGCCGAGCCCAGGCACTTGCCGTGGGCGTCCAGCGCCAGCGAGCGGGTTACGCCGCCACGCAGGATCCCCGGCAGCACGAAGTTCAGCGCCTGCACGTGGGGCAATTCATAACGCCGCGCCGGCGCCGCATCCGGCTCACGCAAGCCGGCAAAAAATTCGGCGACGCGCTCGGGCGTGAGCTGTTCGCACAGCAGCGGATAGTCCTCTGTACGGTAGGCGATGATCGAGATGTTCGAGGTGTCGCCCTTATCGCCGGTACGGGAATGGGCCAGTGTGTGCAGTTTCATGCTTCGATCCTCGGGTTGACCGCGCTACGCGGCAGCAGCAAGGAGGCCACCGCCACCACCTGGCGCACGCTTTTACTCGCCCCGCCGCCGCCCGACGGGCCATTGGTGTAGAGGGTTTCCACTTCATTGCCAACCCGCACCGCTTCGCTGCGCTCCTCACACCGAGCGGCCACGCGCAGGCGCACCTCCCAGGGTTCGACGTTACTGCGGGGGCCGTGCAAGGAGTCCATGCCCATCAGCTCGGCGCGCAGGTCTTGCATCTTCACACCCATGAGTGCCAGGCGCTTGAGTACGATATCCCGCGCCAACTCAGCCCGTGCGACAGCGCCCGGGCCGCCGTAGGACATCTGCCCTTCACCGATCCATCCATCGAGGTAACCCACGCTGACCTTCAATTGTTCAGGCCGCGCCCGGCCATCGGCGCCTTGGGCACTGACGCGATCCACGCCCTCCTCCACAAAGCTCACGTGGGAAAAGTCTGCCGTCACGTCCGGCGTCAAGTAAGCCGCCGGGTCGTGCACTTCGTAGATCATCTGTTCGGTGCACGTCGCACGGCTGACCCGCCCGCCTGTGCCTGCGACCTTGGTGATCACAGCCTCGCCATCGGCATCGATTTCGGCCAACGGGAAACCCAGGCGTGCCAGGTCATCCACATCCTTGAAGCCGGGGTCGGCAAAATAGCCACCGCTGACCTGCCCCGCGCATTCCAGCAAATGCCCGACCAACGTCCCGCGCCCCAGGCGCTGCCAGTCGTCCGCAGCCCAGCCGAATTCAAACATCTGCGGCGCCAAAAACAGCGACGGGTCGGCCACGCGCCCGGTGATCACCACGTCGGCATCGGCGCGCAAGGCGTCAAGGATGCCGTCGACGCCCAGGTAGGCGTTCGCGGATATCAACCGCGCGCCCAAAGAACCGACAGTCTGGCCGTTATCCAGGCGTTGCTCGGGCTGTAAAACATCCAGCACGTCATCGCCCACCACCGCCACGACCTTGAGGTCCTGGCCCAATTCGCTGGCAATGCGCCGCACTTCAACGGCCGCCGCTACCGGGTTGGCCGCGCCCATATTGGTGATCACCCGCAGGCGCCGGCCACCGTTCCCGCCAACAAACGGCAACACCCGGCGCATACGCTCGCTCAGCAGCGGGTCGTAACCCCCTTGTGGATCGCTGATACGCGCCTGTTGCGCCAGGGCAATGGTGCGTTCGGCGAGGCATTCGAACACCAGGTAATCCAGGTCGCCCTGTTCGGCCAGTTCCACGGCAGGCTCGATACGGTCACCGGAATAGCCGGCGCCGGCGCCGATGCGCAAGGTCTTCATTTCAAATCACTCCCAGGAGCAATGCGGTCAGGGTCATCAACACTGACGCGGCAAACAGAAACGGAATGGTGAAGCGCTGGTGATCGGCCAGTTCGATCTTGCACAGGCCCACCAGCAGGAAGGTCGCAGGCGTCAGCGGGCTGACCGGGAAACCGGTGGTGTGCACACCCAGCAATGAGGCCTGGGCCACTTGCAGCGGGTCGACGCCCAGGGCTTTACCGACTTCGGCGATCACCGGCATCACGCCGAAATAGTAGGAATCAGGGTCGAACAGCATGCTCAACGGCATGGAAATAAAGCCCACCACTGCCGGGATCAACTTGCCGTGGCCGGCGGGAATCTGCGCCACCGCCACCTCGGCAATCGCCTTGAGCATGCCGGTGCCTTGCATGATGCCGGTGAACACCCCGGCGGCGAGCAGGATACTGGCCATGGTCAGGGCGGTTTTGGCATGGGCATCGATGCGCGCGCGTTGGGCGTCCACATTCGGGTAGTTGATGCACAGCGCCACCACGGTGCCGAGCATAAACATCACCACCGGGTCGACCCAGCCGGCAATCATCACCACCATCACCAGCACGGTCAGCAACAGGTTGACCCAAAATAGCCGTGGGCGCCGCAGCTTGATGTCATCGTCGCTGAGCACCCGTTGCGGCACCGCCTCCACCGAGGAACCGGCGCCCAGGCCCAGGCGTTTTTCTTCACGACGGCCCAGCCACCAGGCGCAGGCAAACACGAAGACCAGGCCGACGATCTGCACCGGAATCAGCGGCTGAAACAGGTCGGCCACCGGCACATGCAGGGCCGCCGACGAGCGCAGCACCGGGCCGGTCCACGGCAGAAAATTGACCCCGGCAGCCATGGCACAGACACACGCAAGGATGCGCTTGTCGATGCCCAGCCGCGTATACAGCGGCAGCATCGCTGGCACCGTCACCAGAAACGTCACCGCCCCGGAGCCGTCCAGGTGCACCAGCAGCGCGAGGGTCGCGGTGCCGACCACAATCCGCGTAGGACGCGTGCCTACGGTGCGCAGGATGCGATCAATGATGGGATCGAGCATGCCGGCGTCGGTCATGATCCCGAAAAACAGAATCGCGAACACGAACATGCCCACCACCGGGGCGACGTTCTTGATTCCGGTGATGATAAAGGCGCTGGTTTGCAGGCCGAAACCGCCGAGCAATGCGGCAATGATCGGCAAGGCGATCAGCGCCACCAGCGGCGACAGGCGTTTGCTCATGACGGCAGCGAGCAGGCACAGGATGGTAATGACACCCAGGGTAGCGAGCATGGGTTACTCCAGAGCGGCCTTGGTGGCCGGTTATTGTTTTCCCTGGAGTATTGGAAGCGGGTTAGTCTTTGTAAATTGGAATATTCGGCCTGGCACGTTCGGAAAAACAAAATGAAGAACAGCATCCAACACATACAAGCCTTTCTCGCCGTAGCCCGCACCGGCAGTTTCACCAAGGCCGCCAATGAGTTGCACTTGTCGCCCTCAGCCTTGACGGTACAGGTGCAACAACTCGAAGACTGGCTTGGCGTCGCGCTGCTCGATCGCAGCCCGCGCCACGTAAGCATCACCGCCGCAGGCGAAGACGCGCGCGGGCCGATGGAAAAACTGCTGCTGGACCTGGACAACATCGTCACCGGCTCCCGTGACCTCGCCGCCCTGCGCCGTGGTGTGGTCAGCATCGCCGCGCTGCCCTCGGTGTGCGCCGGCGCCCTGCCGCCGGCCTTGCGCCTGTTTCGCGAGCGCTTTGCCGGTATTGAAGTGCGCCTGCATGACCTGGTGGCCCATCGAATTCATGCGCAGGTACGTGAAGGCGTGGTGGATTTTGGCATCGGCGTGCGTGCCCGGCTGAGCCACGGCCTGGAGTTTTTGCCGGTGCTCAATGATCGGTTGTGTGCGTTTGTGCCACTGGGCCATCCCCTCGCCCACCGTCGCCGGCTGACCCTGGAGCAATTGGCGGACCAGCCGATCATCCTCACCGGCCGCGACAGCAGTGTGCGTGAGCAGGTGGACGCATTGTTTGATCAGACACGGCTGACAATGAATGCCGGCATGGAAGCCAACTATATGTCGACGGTGCTGGCGCTGGTGCGCCAGGGGTTGGGCATCAGTGTGCTGCCGGAGTCGGCGGCGGACAGCTTGGCGGGGCTGAAGCGCATCAATATTGACCATCCCGGCGTGAACCGCGAGATCGGCTTGATCAGTCGCAGCGGGATGGGCCTCAGTCCGGCGGCGCAGCGTTGCTTTGAATTATTAAATGATGAACTCTCTGACAAAACATCGAGCTAAAAATGGACACCGTGGGAGCTGGCTTGCCTGCGATGCAGACACCTCGGTTTATCTATGAGCCCGAGTTGATGCTATCGCAGGCAAGCCAGCTCCCACATAAACCAGCTCCCACATTTTGACCGCGTAAACTCAGTCCAGCATCGCTACATGTTTTGGATGACTGGCCACCCGCGCCAGCCACGCCTGCACACCCGGATAAGCGTCCAGCTCAAAACCACCCTCCTGGGCCACATGGGTATAGGCATACAACGCCACATCGGCGATGGAGAATTGATCACCCACCAGATACGGGGTCAATTGCAGTTGGCGCTCCATGACCTTAAGCGCCTTGTAGCCACCTTTGTGCAGCTTCTTGTATTCCTCAAGACGGTCTGCGGGCAAGCCCAGGTAAAACTGGATAAACCGCGCCACCGCAATGTACGGCTCGTGGCTGTACTGCTCGAAAAACTGCCACTGCAACACTTGTGTGCGCAGGCGTGGCTCGGCCGGCAAAAACTCGCTGCCATCGGCCAGGAAGTTGAGAATCGCGTTGGACTCCCACAGGCAGGTGCCGTCTTCAAGTTCCAGCACCGGGATCTTGCCATTCGGGTTCTTGGCCAGGAATTCAGCGGTCTGGGTGTCGCCCTTGAGGATGTCGACATCGATCCACTGGTACGGGATGCCCAGCAGGTTGAGCATCAATTTGACCTTGTAGCAGTTGCCCGACTTGTAATCGCCATAAACCTTGTACATGGGGCTCCCCTTATGCCGCTTGCGCGTGCTGTGCTTGACGGACTACCGCGGCCAGGCGCTTGAGACCTTCGTCCAGGCGGGCCGGGTCGATATGGCTGAAATTGAGGCGCAACGAACCCAGGTGTTGGTCGGGCTCGGAAAAGAACGGTTCACCGGGCATGAACGCCACGTCCTGAGCCAATGCTTGCGCCAACAAGGTGCGGGTGTCGAGGGGTTGTTTCAAGGTCAGCCAGAAGAATAATCCACCTTGGGGCACTTGCCAGTCGGCCAAGTCGCCAAAGTGGCGCTCCAGCGCCGACTGGAATGCATCACGACGCTCGCGGTAAAAACTGCGCAATTGCACCAGATGCTGCTGGTATTGCTCGGTGCCGATCCACTGCATGGCCTGCCACTGGCCAATGCGATTGGTGTGCAGGTCGGCCGATTGCTTGAGCTTGAGCAGGTGCGGGAACAAATCCTCGCTGGCGATCAGGTAACCGACGCGCAACCCCGGCAACAGGGTCTTGGAGACGGTGCCGGTGTAAATCCAGCTGGCTTTTTTCAAGCGCCCGGCGATGGGCTGGGCACTGGCGCCGTCGAATGTCAGCTCGCGGTAGGGCTCGTCTTCGATCAGGGTTACGCCGAACTCATCGAGCAAAGCGGCCACGGCTGCGCGCTTGGCCTCGCTGTAGCGCACCGCCGAAGGGTTCTGGAAGGTCGGGATGAGGTAGATGAACGCCGGGCGATGGCGTTCCAGGCTGGCGCGCAGGGCGGCCAGGTTCGGGCCGTCGGCCTCCAGTTGCACGGTGAGGCAATCGGCGCCGAACAGTTGGAAAATCTGCAAGGCGGCCAGGTAGGTCGGGCCTTCCAGCATGACTTGAGTGCCCTTGTCGATGTACAGCTTGGCTGCCAGGTCGAGGGTTTGCTGGGAGCCGCTGACCACCAGTACCTGGCTGGCCTGGCATGGCACGCCCAGGGCGCGGGCCTCGGCGGCGAGCAGTTCACGCAGTTGCGGCTCGCCTTCGCTCATGCCGTATTGGCCGATGTTCAGTGGCAGGTCATCCCAATTCAGGGCCGGCAACATGGCTTCGGCCGGCAGGCCACCGGCGAACGACATCACGTTCGGGCGCTGAGCTGCCGCGAGGATTTCACGGATCAAGGAGCTTTTGAGGCGCGTAACACGTTCAGAGAAGGCCATAGGGTCACCGGTAGCGAAGTCGGGGGCAAATACGTCAAACTGGTTGACCGAAATTACGATGACTTACATGGATACGTCAATATGCTTGACCTTAAAAACCAGGGCAGCCAGCAACAAGCCATGGAAGCCTTCTTCTTCGGCTACCAGGCGTTTACCGCCAAGGCCGACGAAATGCTCGAGCGCCGAGGCCTGAGCCGTGTGCATCAGCGCATCGTGTTTTTCATCGCGCGTTACCCGGCCTTGAGCGTGAAGGAGCTGCTGGAATTGCTTGGGGTGAGCAAGCAGGCGCTGAACATGCCGCTGCGCCAATTGCAGGAAATGCACTTGGTCGACAGCGTTGCGTCTGAGGCCGACAAGCGCAAGCGCCTGCTGGAACTGACTGAAGAAGGCCAACGTTTTGAGCAGTCATTGCGGCGCGAGCAGGTGAAGCTGTTGCAGCGCGCGTTCAGTGAAGCAGGTGAAGCGGCCGTGGCGGGATGGCTAGCCGTGAATCAAGCCCTCGCCGGCCAATGATTGTTCCCACGCTCTGCGTGGTAACACCGCCTAGGACGCTCCGCGTCCCGCCGCCTGACGCGGAGCGTCAGCAGATGCATTCCCACGCAGAGCGTGGGAACGATCAAGAGAAACGGCCCCGCATCCGCCTTTCATCCCCTTCCGCCGACAAAATCGAAAACATTATTTGCTTTATTTGTATACAAAAGCATAATTCGCTTCGTGCGAGTTCCTGACCTATTGGTCAACAAAACCCGCCAGTACCTCAAAGCGCTGCTGCCCACCTCTGTGACCGGCGCTGGAAATAACAATAAAACTCTTGAGGAGTACTTGCTGTGGATAGCCAAAAAACCGAAGCCCCTACGCTGGACCTCGCCCCACCGCAAGGCGGCTGGCTGGAACGCCTGTTCAAACTGCGCTTGCATGGCACCACAGTGAGAACCGAACTGATTGCCGGCCTCACCACCTTCATCACCATGGCCTACATCATCTTCGTCAACCCCAACATCATGGCCGACGCCGGTATCGATCACGGTGCGGCGTTCGTCGCCACCTGCATCGCCGCCGCGCTGGGCTGCCTGTTGATGGGGCTGTACGCCAACTGGCCGGTGGGATTGGCGCCGGGCATGGGCCTGAATGCGTTTTTCACCTACACCGTGGTCGGCACCATGGGCTACCACTGGGAAACCGCGCTGGGCGCAGTGTTTATTTCCGGCGTGCTGTTCATGGGCCTGACGCTGTCACGCGTGCGTGAATGGCTGCTCAACAGCATCCCCGTGAGCCTGCGCCATGCCATGGGCGCAGGCGTCGGCTTGTTCCTCGGCGTGATCGGCCTGAAGACCGCCGGCATCATCGTCGACAGCCCGGCCACCTTGATCAAGCTCGGTTCATTGCACGAACCTGCACCCTTACTGGCGGCCGTGTGCTTCCTGTTGATCGCGATCCTCAGCTACCACCGTGTGTTCGGCGCGATCCTGATCAGCATCATCGCCGTGACGCTCGCCGGTTGGGGCCTGGGCCTGGTGCACTACAACGGCATTCTCTCCACCCCACCGAGCCTGGCGCCGACCTGGATGGCCATGGACATAAAGGGTGTATTCAATGTCAGCATGATCAGCGTGGTATTCGCCTTTCTTTTTGTACACATGTTTGACACTGCAGGTACACTGATGGGCGTCGCGCAACGGGCCGGGCTGGTCAATGCCGATGGCAAGATCGATAACCTGTCCCGCGCGCTGAAGGCCGACAGTGCCTCCAGCGTATTTGGCGCCATGGTCGGTGTGCCGCCGGTGACCAGCTATGTGGAAAGTGCTGCGGGTGTGGCCGCAGGGGGGCGCACCGGGCTGACGGCGGTGACCGTGGGCATACTGTTTGTGGCGGCGATGTTTTTTGCGCCGCTGGCGGGGATGATTCCGGCGTATGCCACCGCCGGCGCGCTGATTTACGTGGCGATGCTGATGATGGCGAGCATGGCGCATATCAATTGGGATGAGGCCACCGACAGCATTCCGGCGATTGTTACCGCGATCATGATGCCGCTGACGTTTTCGGTTGCCGACGGCATCGCCCTGGGCTTTATCACTTACGTGGCGCTCAAGGCCGGCACCGGCAAGTACCGTGAGATTTCTGTCAGCCTGTGGGTGCTGTGCGCGATCTTTATCGCCAAGTTCGTCTTCCTGTAGTACGGGAACGGCTGAAAACCGCCTCACCTTCGGGTGGGGCTTTTTGCATATATAAGGGAGGGATGTAGATGAACCTGGATACCTGGCTGTTGTTCAGTGGTGCGGCACTGGTGGTGATCCTGATCCCCGGGCCGCTGTCGCTGTTAATGATCAGCAATAGCCTCAACTACGGCCTGCGCCGCTCGTACCCGGCGTTTCTGGGCGGCGTGTTTGCGTCGATCTGCCTGCTGAGCGCCTCGGCATTGGGCCTGGGTGCGTTATTGCTGGCCTCCGAGCAGTTGTTCAGCGCCTTGAAAATCGTCGGCGCGCTGTACCTGTTTTACCTTGCCTGGCAGAGCTGGCAGCAATCACGGCAACCTGCCCGCGGCGCCGACGTGCCGCAGACACCGCCAGTGCCGCGCTTTCGCGCGTTGTTCGGCCGCGCTTTTGTGCTGGGCGCCAGCAACCCCAAGGACATCCTGTTTTTTGCGGCCTTCCTGCCGCAATTTCTCAGCAGCCAGCAGCCCTTCCTGCCGCAACTGCTGATCATGATTGCCACCTGGACGGTGCTCGACTTGCTCTGCAAGCTGGCTTACGGCCTGGGCGCCCACGGTGCGGCGCGCTACCTGCGCAGTGGCGCGGGCCAGAGCTGGTTCAACCGCGTCAGTGCCGCACTGTTTGGCGGCGCAGCCACGGCAGCGCTACTCAAGGGCTGAACGGCGCGACTTTGGCAAAATACACGCTGGCGGGGCCTGCATAACGAACTCGCCACTGAATACCGGCAACGAGCCGGACCATACGGTTTTCTGCCATGGCTTGCTCAATGGCAGCAAACTCCGCCGAGTAGGGCGATTGCGAACGGATACGCTCGCGAAACCAGGCATCGGAGAGCTGCGGAGCCACCCTGGAGTTCAGGCTGACGTTGCGACTTTCGATCCAATTATTGAGCACAAAATAAACCGAGTTCGAATGCGCATGGGTGCAGTAAAAGTCACTCATACTGGTCCCGCCATGCCGCCGCGGGATTCCCCTGACCGTAAATCCATAGTGCTCCAGCATGTGCCTGACGGCCGTTTGAACCGCTTCCGAACGAAGTGCACCGTTGCCGCGGCTTCGCCTGAGCAACGTGGGGTCGAGGGCAAAGGGCGGAGTGAAATCCAGCCGCATGCCCCCCGGCGCGCCCCCATCTACCCCGATGTTAATGATGTTGGCGCCCGGCTCATCGGCAGGCCTTAGCATGCTCAGCAGATCGGGCATGCGGTTCGAGGTTTGCGGTTCCAGCCATCGGTCGAGCGTCGCCCGGATATTGAGTAAATGCGTGGCCGTCACCGTGGGTCCGGTGTCGGCCAATTCAGTCAGCCGGTCGGCAACAAACCGCCTGCTGCCCCGGGTCATCGCAGGAAAAATCCGCCCAATCGTGACGTCCAGGCGCTCGGTGAACAGCGGTTGATGGGGCGTCCACAGCCCATTGGCCCCCAGGGTCGCCGGTATCGGCTGCTCGGCAACCGCCACGCCCAGCCAGCGCTCCAGATCCACGGCTGCCCGAACGGAAATATCCTGGTTGCGCATAATAAAGACAATGCTCGAAGACGATGCATTAGTACCCTGGGGCAATAACCGATAGTAATCGGGCCCTAATCGCAAGAGGTCAAAGGCGGCAACACCCGCCGTCGCCGGCACCCGGTATATATGACGGCCCACGGGCGGCACTTCGGTCAGAGGGTCAGCACGCCGAAAGCCCCACGCCTGCCAGGCACTGTTGGCCACGGGCGAGGCGCGCAAAGCCGCTTCCGTGCGCGTGCGCGTGCGCGATGGCGGTGACCAATCCGTTACACCTCGGGTGGGCGCCCATGGTTGCCACACCTCTGAACTCGGCCCGGCCACCGGCGCATCGGCGCCTAACAGCCATTCATGGGGCTGTTCGATGTGCAGGATCAGTTCATCTTGCCCTTCTCCCTGGTTACTTTTCAGGCGCAGCCCCCGCTCGTTATCGCGTCGGTAGACCGGGTAAACCTCGTTACCCTCGCGAATAAACTGCTGGCCATCTTTTACATACCGCCCTTTACCTCCCGGCCCCGCCAATTCAACGGCCCCCTCCAAACCACCCTGGGACTGGAAGTGCTCCAGCAAATGACGGGGTTTGAGCGGTACCGGTTTGAGGCCCGCGCGTGTTCCCCGCATGATCCCCTGATGGTGATGCAAACGCCCCAAAGCGACACGCGAAACGCGCGCGCCCTTCGTGGAAGGACCAAAAGATGTCATCACGTCGAAGAACGCAAGTAGCGTCAAGAACGCCACATCCACAGCGTCGTGGGCAGCCCCGCTGAAATGAAAGCGCCGCGCGGCAAGCAGCATTTCATAAAGGCTGACGCCAACGCCCAACACTGGAACAAAGCCCAGCAGACCGCGAATCGTCGCGTCGTGCTGCTCGCCCAAACGTTGCTCACGGTAGTGCTCCAGCGCCCGGGAAGACTGGGATTGGGCCTGGGCACGACGTTGCAGATCGAACACCTGCGCGTGGGCCAGCAACGCCAATGCATTGCCATAGGTGGTAGGCGCAGCCGCCAACCAATGTCCAGGCTGCGACTCAATCCGCTCTTTTATCAACGCTTCGACGCTTGCCTGGTCCACTGCCGGCGTCTTTGCCGGGGCCAAAAACAACTCCACAACCATGGCAATCAAACGATAGAGGCCGGGTTGTCCTGGCTCAAGCGAGTGAGGCCGGCGAGGTTGCACCTGCAAGTCTTCACCGGGGTAGCCGGCAAGCGCCTGCGCCTCCCAGCCGGGCGCCACCTGGCGCGCCAACGCCTGCTGGTTTTCGGCAAGTGCGCCGACGCGATTCATTGCCTTCTGCGCCTCGTCCAAACTGGCATACGCGACAATCACCCGACTGGCCGCAGCCATGGGCCAATACACCACGCAGAGCTTGGATAACCTGTCATGAATGAACAACAGGCCAGTGATGTGCCGATCATGTTCGGGGCTGGCGTCCATCAGGCGCAGCACCGCCAACTGGATGTCGAACGCGTCTGTTTTCAGGTCACTTGCCGACTCGGCTGCCAACGCCTGGGTAAACAGACGCTGGGCTGTCTCACTCAAGCCCTGCTGCACCGCAGAGTACAGCTGCATCTGGGCACGCTGTCGCAAAGCCCTATAGACCAGGGCCTGGGACAGACCTGAAGACTTGGCTTGAGTCGCCGCCGGAGGATAAAAAGTCCCGAGGATCAGCTTGTCGTACTCGCCACCCATGTCGAGCGAAGACAGGGTGTCGATCAGGTAACGCACACTCAAGCGTTCTTTCCAGGCCGGGTCCAGCCAGCGTGCACGATTCAACCGCCAGCGGGTCCAGGGCGCCTTGGGGTCGAGATTATGCAACGCCAATTGCAGCAGACTGAACGTGGTTCGCTGCGGGCTGACGGTCTTTTTGGTATCACGATCGCCCACTGCGCACTGACTCGACCAGCCGCACAATTGGGAACTGACATCATCGGGCAAATCCACCAGCGGTTTGTCGATATCCAGCTCAGGGTAAAAACCGTCCTGCGTCAACCGCGCCACCAGGGTTTTACGGGCGAATGACTCCAGGCTCGGCAAATCCCGCCAGAGTTTGCTCTCCACCGCAAAGGCATTGATCACATAGCGGCGTGACAACCGTTCGTAGTGTTTTCGCGTGCCGGCTGATGCAATGCCCAACCACGACGGGAGTTTTTGCGCTTGAGTGGCTGCTACCTGCAACAGGTTGATATTCACCAACGCCAGTGTGCGCGCATCATTGGCGGGCACTTGCAGGCACTCGAACAATTCCTGAGCCAGCACCATACGGCTCAACTGCGGATCGCTGATTTCACTGAACAACCTGACACCCTTGCCAATAAGCGTGTCCAACGCGGCGTGATGTCGCATCAGTTTGATGAACAGGTCTTTGAGTGCGGTGCGCTTGATGGCCTCGTAGCTCACCCCCACAGAGGCATTCTTGGGCAACCCATTGATCGTGGCCCGCGCCGCCTCGCGCTGATCACGTCCAATGCAGCGCCACAACACCGATCCGTCGCGGCTTTTCAGGCTGGCTTGAAGGCCCTTGGCAAACGCGTTCAAGTTATCAAAGGGCACCAGCCCGCCATACAGGCCCGTTACGCATAACAACACTGAGTGTGGGCCATTGGGCTGGGCCAAGGCTTCATGGGTGGTCACGAGCAACGCGCCCAGCAACGTGTACAACGGAGCGGGCGCGCTGCCGACGGTTACCTGCAACGCACAGGTATCAGCCGCACTGTCGCCGGGCACCCAGGAATCACTCAATACGGCGTTCAATCGCTCTACGTGCACAGAGGGCAACAGGTTCAACTGCTGCTGCATCCGGGCTTCCAGAAGCAACGCCCGGCGCAGGGCAGTGCCCACCAATGAACCGCGATTAGACGTGCCCAAAGGCTGCTCAAGCCAGAACGCCTTTTGAAACATCCGCTCGTGTGGGCCATGGGCTAATTGAGTCACTGTGCTCACGTGTTTCTGCCATTGCCGCTCAAGGCTCAAAAAGTTTTCATAGGGCGCACTGCTTTGGCTCACATCCGTGTGATCGAGCAGGGCCATCAGGCCTTTTTCGTAACGATTGAGCTGCGCTTCACGGGTCTTGAAGGCGAGATCCGGCGTCAGGCTCGCACACACAATCTCACCGAGGCGGCGCCGGCAATCCCACTCCAGCAAGGTGTCCAGGCTGTTTCCCAACAGGATGCTGCGCGCCAGCCGGCGACGGCCTTTTTCGATAAATTTAAGCAAGCGTTGCACATCCGTAGCGCCGGGCTGCCCTGCACCTTGAACCCCCACAGCAGCAGGATTGATTGACAAGGCACAGGCCACCTCGTTATCCCACTGCGCCTCCAGCAGCTCGGTTGCACTGGCGAGCAGCGCGTCTTCCTGGTGCGCACCGATAAGCTGAAAGGCAAATGCCTGCGGCTTGACGCTTGGCGCGTCACACAGTTCATGCCAACGGCGCAGTGGCAAACACTGCCAAAGCACCTGACTCAAAGGACCGTTGACCAGTGCTGGCAGATCACATTGCAGGCGGTACCAGGAACTGAACTCGTAAAACTCGCGAATCAGACCCGGCAGGTAAATGACATGGAGCGTGTCCCCTGCGACGTCATCACGATAAATATGCAAAGCGCCCGGCACCGGGACCAGGGCGCGATTTGTGCCAGGCCATGCCACCCTGCTCACTTGAATACTCGCCCACTCGCCTGCGGCCTGACGGCGCGCATCGGCGCCAGGGATTTCCATGAGGGCGCGGACCAGCGCAAAGCCGCGGTCCGTCAGTTGATAAACGCGATGGGCCAGCAGTGCATTCTCGGCGAACAACGACTTTCGCAACCGGACCCAATGTTGTTTGCGTGTCAGCCACGATCCATAGGCCAGTTGCTGCCAATATGCTCGTCCAGCCCTCTCGATCTGCCCGAGCAACGCCAAGCCTTTCACACGTGCCAGCGCATCCCAGGCGGTAAACGGCACCGAGCGTGCGGGTTCACCCTTGATACTCAAGGACGTGAACTGGCTAATGTCGAGCGGCACATCGGGTTGAATCAGCAGCCCCAAGGCTTTTTCGGTCAGGTTATTGACCTTCAGGTGAAGGGGCGCCGGCCGGGATTCGGTGAACAGCAGCGTGTCGGGGTCAAGCGCAAAGGCTTTGCGCAATGCGCCACGAATAATGCCCAGCACTCTCGGCGCCCGCCCCATCAAGGTTCTCAGGGATTTTGCCGACGCTCTGGCACTGAGTTGTGCTTCGTGCAGGCGATTGATTTCATGACTGGGCTGCGAGACCTCGTTAAGCCGTCGGGTCACAAGCGTGCGAATCGCCGCATCACGCTCCGCGTCCAGGGTTTGCGGGTCATCAAAATCAAGCGCTTGGGCCGCAGCGAACTCAGCGGCCAACCAGGCGGTGGTGTCGGTAATCATGGCAGACTCTTCCGTACAGAAAAGCCGAGCCTAGGCACCTCGGCCGCCCCAAGTGCGTTACATAGTTGGGCGGCCCGTAAGCCATCGGGAATAAAAAAGCCCGCAGTGTGGGCGGGCAAAAAACCAACGAAGAGCTTTGGGGGTGTGAAGCGAGGTGACGACTCAGCTACCGCGATAGGTGGAGTAGCTGTAAGGCGAAATCAGTAAAGGCACATGGTAGTGGTCCTGTTCGGCGCTGATGCCGAAACGCAGCACCACCACGTCGAGGAAGGCCGGCTCCGGCAATTGCACGCCACGGGCGCGGTAGTAGTCGCCGGCGCTGAATTGCAGTTGGTACACACCGCTGCGGTAGTCGTCGCCTTGCAGCAGCGGCGCATCGCAGCGGCCGTCGCTGTTGGTGGTTGCGGTGGCCACCCGTTCCAGCTGCGCGCCGTTAACGCGATACAGCTCGACCTGAATATGGCTGCCGGGGCAGCCGTGTGCGGCGTCCAAAACGTGTGTGGTCAAACGTCCCATGGCGTCTACGCGCCTCCTTAAGTCAGTAGAAGATAAACCTGCACTTTTTCAGGGCATCAAAAAAGCTGGCGATGGCTGATTAAGACACTTTTTAAAAAAATTGTACACAATAAAAATCACAAAGTTTTGGATCACCCTGTCGGCGTTGCTCGACGGAGCAATTGGCAAGTAAACCTTGCTTTTAAACGACCTTTTGTCCATTAGCTGACCAACCAGGCAAGTTTCTTGCTACACCCTTTTAACCGAGTACTGCAGAAAAAATGCAGAAATGCAGGCTTACAAAGTGGCCGATAAGTTGTATACAATCACTCATCGCTGTGACGCCACCCAGTCTTTTCACTGCCCGGCCGCCACACACACTTGCTACCACGAACAAGAAGGAAGACTGCAGTGAGCGCTGACTACCCACGCGACCTGATCGGTTACGGCAGTAACCCTCCTCACCCCCACTGGCCGGGCAAGGCACGCATTGCGCTGTCGTTCGTACTCAACTACGAAGAAGGCGGTGAGCGCAACATTTTGCACGGTGACAAAGAGTCCGAAGCCTTCCTCTCGGAAATGGTCTCGGCCCAGCCGCTGCAAGGCGCACGCAACATGAGCATGGAGTCGCTGTACGAATACGGCAGCCGTGCCGGTGTGTGGCGCATCCTCAAGCTGTTTAAAGAATTCGATATCCCGCTGACCATCTTCGCCGTGGCCATGGCCGCCCAACGCCACCCGGATGTGATCCGCGCGATGGTCGAGGCCGGCCACGAGATCTGCAGCCACGGCTACCGCTGGATCGACTACCAGTACATGGACGAGGCCCAGGAACGCGAGCATATGCTCGAAGCCATCCGCATCCTCACCGAACTGACCGGCGAGCGTCCATTGGGCTGGTACACCGGCCGCACGGGCCCCAACACCCGTCGACTGGTGATGGAGGAAGGCGGTTTCCTCTATGACTGCGACACCTATGACGACGACCTGCCCTACTGGGAACCCAACAACCCCACCGGCAAGCCGCACCTGGTGATCCCTTACACCCTGGACACCAACGACATGCGCTTCACCCAGGTGCAGGGCTTCAACAAGGGCGATGACTTTTTCGAGTACCTCAAGGACGCGTTTGACGTGCTGTACGCCGAAGGCGCCGAAGCACCGAAGATGCTTTCCATCGGCCTGCACTGCCGCCTGATCGGCCGCCCTGCGCGCCTGGCGTCGTTGAAGCGTTTTATCGAATACGCCAAAGGTCACGAACAGGTGTGGTTCACCCGCCGCGTCGATATTGCCCGGCACTGGCACGAAACCCACCCGTACACGGGAGCGGCGAAATGACTGCGTTCCAGACCCTGAAACCGTCGACCTTAAGCCGCGACGCATTCGTCAACGCCTTTGCCGACATCTACGAACACTCGCCATGGGTGGCCGAAAAGGCCTTCGACCTGGGCCAGGACAGCTCGATCGACCAGATCGAAACCCTGCACCAGCGCATGAGCGATATTTTGTTGAGCGCCGATCATGCCCGCCAACTGGCGCTGATCAATGCTCACCCGGACTTGGCAGGCCGTGCGGCCGTCCAGGGCCAACTCACCCAAGCCAGCACTGATGAGCAAGCTGGCGCGGGGATTCACCAATGCACGGCCGAAGAGTTCTCGCGCTTCACCGAGCTGAACGACGCCTACAAGGCCAAGTTCAAGTTTCCCTTCATCATGGCGGTAAAAGGCAGCAACCGGCACCAGATCCTCGCCGCGTTTGAAACGCGCATTCACAACTCGGCAGACGCCGAGTTCAAATGCGCGCTGGCCGAGATCAACAAGATCGCGTTGTTCCGTTTACTGACCCTCTAAACGACCATCCCCAGCCACTCTATTCAAGGCAGACAAGAAGAATGAAAGCGCAACCCGTACCTTTCGAAAAGTTCGTCAACCTGGCCGACGCCCGCCTGGGCACCAAGATCCTCTCGGTGACCGATGACTGGTTCGCTGACGCCAACCGCCTGTTCCAGCCGACCCCGGCCGTGTGGAAGGAGGGCGTTTTCGATGACAACGGCAAGTGGATGGACGGCTGGGAGTCACGCCGCAAGCGCTTCGAAGGCTACGACAGCGCAGTGATCCGCCTCGGCGTACCCGGCTCGATCAAGGGCGTGGACATCGACACTTCATTCTTCACCGGCAACTTCCCGCCATCGGCCTCTCTGGAAGCCTGCTTCCTGGCCTCGGGCGAGCCGGACGCCGACACCCAGTGGGTGGAAGTGCTGTCGGCGGTGGAGCTGCAAGGCAACAGCCACCACTACCACGAGATCAACAACGACCAGGCCTTCAGCCACCTGCGTTTCAACATCTACCCGGATGGCGGCGTGGCGCGTCTGCGCGTGTACGGCGTGCCGTTCCGCGACTGGTCCTCGGTGGGCGACAACGAACAGGTCGACCTGGCTGCTGCGCTTAACGGCGGTCGTGCGCTGGCGTGCTCCGATGAACACTTCGGCCGCATGAGCAACATCCTCAACCCAGGCCGTGGCATCAACATGGGCGACGGCTGGGAAACCGCCCGTCGTCGCACGCCAGGCAATGACTGGGTGATCGTTGCATTGGGCCACCCCGGCGAAATCGAGAAAATCGTGGTCGACACCCTGCACTTCAAGGGCAACTACCCGGACACTTGCTCGATCCAGGGCGCCTTCGTAAAGGGCGGCACCGACAGCCAGATCGAAACCCAATCGCTGTTCTGGCGCGAACTGCTGCCTGCGCAGAAACTGGAAATGCACGCTGAACATACGTTTGCCGAGCAGATCAAGGCACTCGGCCCGATCACCCACATCCGCCTGAATGTGTTCCCGGATGGGGGTGTGAGCCGCCTGCGGGTGCTGGGCAAGGTTTCGAAGTAACACCCGATCGTTCCCACGCTCCGCGTGGGAATGCTTACCGTGACGCTCTGCGTCACAAGAGCGGACGCAGAGCGTCCGGGGCGGCGTTCCCACGCAGAGCGTGGGAACGATCCACAGAATTCGGATAAGAAGACAGCCATGCGCACACTCGTGATCGAACCTCTGACCAAAGAAGCCTTCGCCCCTTTCGGAGACGTTATCGAAACCGATGGCAGCGACCACTTCATGATCAACAACGGGTCGACCATGCGCTTTCACAAGCTGGCCACGGTAGACACCGCCCAGCCTGAAGACAACGCGATCATCAGCATCTTCCGCGCCGACGCGCAGGACATGCCGCTGACCGTGTGCATGCTGGAGAGACACCCGCTGGGCAGCCAGGCTTTCATTCCGTTGCTCGGCAACCCCTTTCTGATCGTGGTCGCGCCACTTGGCGATGAACCTGTATCGGGCTTGGTCCGCGCCTTCGTCACCAACGGCAGGCAGGGCATTAATTACCATCGCGGCGTCTGGCACCACCCGGTGCTGACGATCGAAAAGCGGGATGACTTCCTGGTGGTTGATCGCAGCGGCACAGGCAATAACTGCGATGAGCATTTTTTCAAAGAGGATGAGCGGTTGATCCTCGCCCCCCACCAATAAGAGAAGGCTTGATCACCCGACAACAAGGGTGACAGGCGAGAGGTAAAGACTGTGGAAGCACATTTGATGGAATGGCTGAACCTTAGCGTGCGCTGGGTTCACATGATCACTGGCGTCGCGTGGATCGGCGCTTCCTTCTATTTTGTCTGGCTGGAAAACAACCTTAATCGCGTCAACCCAAAGGACGGCCTGGCCGGTGACTTATGGGCGATCCACGGTGGCGGTATCTACCACCTGGAAAAATACAAACTGGCCCCGCCGACCATGCCGGACAACCTGCACTGGTTCAAATGGGAAGCCTATTTCACCTGGATGTCGGGCATCGCGCTGCTGTGCGTAGTGTTCTACGCCAACCCGACCTTGTACCTGCTGGCCCCGGGCAGCAGCCTCAGCGGTCCCGAAGGCGTGTTGCTAGGCATTGGCTCACTGTTCGTCGGCTGGTTCATCTACTCCTTCCTGTGCGACTCGGCACTGGGCAAACGCCCTGCCCTGCTCGGCTTTATCCTGTTTGTGCTGCTGATTGCAGCGGCCTACGGCTTCAGCAAGGTGTTCAGCGGCCGTGGCGCCTACCTGCACGTGGGCGCGGTGATCGGCACCATCATGGTCGGCAACGTGTTCCGCATCATCATGCCCGCCCAGCGCGCATTGGTGGCGGCCATCGCCGAGAACCGCACACCTGACCCGGCGCTGCCGGCCAAAGGCTTGCTGCGTTCGCGCCACAACAACTACTTCACCTTGCCGGTGCTGTTCATCATGATCAGCAACCACTTCCCGAGCACCTACGGCAGCCAATACAACTGGCTGATCCTGGCCGGGATCGCGGTGGCGGCGGTGTTGGTGCGTCACTACTTCAACACGCGGCATAACAGCCAGAAGTATGCGTGGACCTTGCCGGTGGGCGCGTTGGCGATGATTTGCCTGGCGTATGTAACCGGTCCCAAACCGGTTTCGACTGCCCCGGATGTGGCCAAGGCGCCCGCGGCCATCGAATACCAACCCTTGCCGGAAACCGCATTGGGCGGTGGTTTGAAACCTGCCGCGCCAGCCGCACCCGCTGCAGAACCTGCTGCGGCACCGGCCCAGGCGACGATTGATTTCGACAAGGTGCATGGCGTGATCCAGGAACGCTGCGCCGTGTGCCACTCGGCCAAGCCCACCAGCCCGCTGTTCAGCACCGCCCCAGCCGGCGTGATGTTCGATACCCCGGCGCAGATCCAGCAGCAGGCGGCGCGCATTCAAGCGCAGGCCGTGGCCAGCCAGATCATGCCGCTGGGCAACATCACCCAGATGACCCAGCAGGAGCGCGATTTGATCGGCACCTGGATCAACCAGGGGGCGCGCACCAACTGACAGCCTGCTGTAGATCTGAATGTGGGAGCGGGCTTGCTCGCGAATGCGGTGGTTCAGTCACCTGAAGTGCTGAATGACACACCGTATTCGCGAGCAAGCCCGCTCCCACAGGGGATATGCAGTGTTTGAGATATACCGTTTCAAATGGCAATTGAATGCCGAACAACACAACAATAAAAGGATCCGAGGTGTTGCATGACCGAGTTAGTCGAACCGCAGATTCCCGCCGCACCCGCCATGGTGCGGCTGCCCCTCTTGCAACTGATTCTGGTAGGCCTGCAACACGTCTTGCTGATGTACGGCGGCGCCGTCGCCGTACCCCTGATCATTGGCCAGGCCGCAGGGCTTAGCCGTGAAGAAATCGCCTTTCTGATCAACGCCGACCTGCTCGTGGCGGGTATCGCCACCGTGGTGCAGTCATTCGGCATCGGCCCGGTGGGCATTCGCATGCCGGTGATGATGGGCGCCAGTTTCGCCGCCGTCGGCAGCATGGTGGCCATGGCCGGCATGCCGGGTATCGGCCTGCAGGGCATCTTCGGCGCGACCATCGCTGCCGGTTTTTTCGGCATGCTGATCGCGCCGTTCATGTCCAAGGTTGTGCGGTTTTTCCCGCCGTTGGTAACCGGCACCGTGATCACTGCCATCGGCCTGTCGCTGTTCCCCGTGGCCGTGAACTGGGCCGGTGGCGGCAGCGCTGCTGCAACGTTTGGCTCGCCGGTTTACCTGGCGATAGCCGCACTGGTACTGGCGACCATCTTGCTGATCAACCGTTTCATGCGCGGCTTCTGGGTGAATATCTCGGTGCTGATCGGCATGGCGCTCGGCTATGGCTTGTGCGGCCTGCTTGGCATGGTCGACCTCGGCGGCCTGGCCCAGGCGCCGTGGGTGCAGGTGGTGACGCCACTGCATTTCGGCATGCCCAAGTTCGAGTTGGCGCCGATCCTGTCGATGTGCCTGGTGGTGGTGATCATCTTCGTCGAGTCCACCGGGATGTTCCTGGCGCTGGGCAAAATCACCGGCCAGGCAGTCACGCCAAAGATGCTGCGCCGTGGCTTGCTGTGTGACGCCGGCGCCTCATTCTTCGCCGGTTTCTTCAACACCTTTACCCACTCCTCGTTCGCCCAGAATATCGGCCTGGTGCAGATGACCGGCGTGCGTTGCCGCTCGGTGACGATCATGGCCGGAGCGTTCCTGATTGTGCTGAGCCTGCTGCCCAAAGCCGCGCTTCTGGTGGCGTCGATTCCACCGGCAGTATTGGGCGGCGCCGCCATTGCCATGTTCGGCATGGTCGCAGCGACCGGCATCAAGATCCTGCAGGAGGCCGACATTGCCGACCGCCGCAACCAGTTGCTGGTGGCGGTGAGCATCGGCATGGGCCTGATCCCGGTGGTGCGCCCGGAGTTCTTCGCGCAGTTGCCCCTGTGGATGAGCCCGATTACCCACAGCGGAATCGCCATGGCCACCCTCAGCGCCTTGTCGCTGAACATCCTGTTCAACATCCTCGGCGGTTCGGAACGCCCCGCCGTCGCCCACACGCATTGATTTGGCCTGTTAGCAAAAAACAACAAAAATAATAACCAACAGGAAATACCCACATGCACCCCATTCACCTGGGGCCGGCCACAAGCCGCGCCCCATTCTCGCCCCCTGCGCTCTCTAACAGCGCACTTGAGCCAAGGCCTGGGAGCCAGTATTCTCCGCGCCCGCTCGAATCGACTCAAAAAAAAACAGCGAATGTAAAAGCTGACTGCAGGGCCAACTTATCCTGGCCCAATGTCTGCGGCCAACGTGCAGAAAAAACCACCGGATTCGACTGCATCAAGTGCAGCCGAAGGCCTTTTATTGGCTTTTTAAACACCTTGGCGCAGCTCTTGCTAAAAGCACTAAAGCTGACCAAACAGACGATTTTTGCAGCGAACCAAAAGGCGCCACACCAGAGCGCCTGCGTAGAAAAACAACCATAAAACTTTGACTCGGGAGCAACCGAATGAAACCTATGTTCAAAGGCCTGATGCTGGCAGGATCCCTGCTGGCCGGCGGCCAAGCTGTGGCAGGCGACTTGTTGCAGTGGCAGAACAACAGCCTGACGTACCTGTGGGGCAAAAACTTCACCGTCAACCCGCAGATCCAGCAAACCGTCACCTTCGAGCACGCCGATGCGTGGAAGTACGGCGACAACTTCCTGTTCGTCGACCGCATCTTTTACAACGGCAAGGAAGACGGCAACGTCGGCCCAAGTACTTACTACGGCGAGTTCAGCCCGCGCTTGTCGTTCGGCAAGATCTTTGACAAAGACCTCTCATTCGGCCCGATCAAAGATGTGCTGCTGGCCTTCACTTACGAGTTCGGCGAAGGCGATAACGAGTCGTACCTGCTGGGCCCGGGCTTTGACTTGAACATCCCTGGCTTCGACTACTTCCAGTTGAACTTCTACCAGCGCCAGACCGAAGGCAATCGCCCGGGTGATGGCGTGTGGCAGATCACCCCGGTGTGGTCGTACACCATTCCCGTGGGCAACTCCAACGTGCTGATCGACGGCTTTATGGACTGGGTGGTGGACAACGACAGGAACGCCCGTGGCACTTACCACGCCAACCTGCACTTCAACCCACAGGTCAAATACGACCTGGGCAAGGCGCTGCATTGGGGCGAGAAGCAGCTGTATGTCGGCTTCGAATATGACTACTGGAAGAACAAGTACGGGATCGAAGATTCCGGCGCGTTCAAGACTAACCAGGACACGGCGAGCTTCCTGGTCAAGTATCACTTCTAAGCATTAGTGAAAATCAAATGTGGGAGCGGGCTTGCTCGCGAATGCGGTGTGTCAGTCACTGAATCTGCTGACTGATCCACCGCATTCGCGAGCAAGCCCGCTCCCGCATTTAGTTCACCGTCAGCCCAAGGAATTTGGACAATTCCTCGCGCTTGGCCAGCGCGTCTTTCCTGCCCAGTTCAATCAACTCGCTGCAATACCCCGCCTCGAACAGCAAGTAACTCAACACCCCCGCGCCACTGGTCTTGGTCGCCCCCGGACCGCGCAAAAACAAACGCAACGCCGCCGGCAACTCCTGCCGATGCCGCGCTGCGATTTCATCGATCGGCTGGCTGGGTGCAATCACCAACACCTCTACCGGCGCCAGCCCAGGTGCAACATGGCTGAATTGGTTCAGACGCTCCAACAGTTCGATATCGCTTTCCAGGCTGTCAATGAACGTGCTGTTGAGCATATGCCCACCAATCTGCGCCAAGGTCGGCTCCTGGCCGGTGTAGGTACGCTGCATCGAAGGTTCATTGCCCCGCGGGTTGCCGCTCACGCCCACCACCAGCACCCGGCTGGCCCCCAAGTGCAGGGCCGGGCTGATGGGCGCGGATTGGCGCACGGCACCGTCACCGAAATATTCCTGATCGAGCTTGACCGGCGCAAACAGCAAGGGGATCGCAGAGCTGGCCAGCAAGTGCTCAACCGTCAGTTGGGTCGGCACACCGATGCGCCGATGACGCAGCCAGGCATCGATCTTGCCGCCGCCCTGATAGAAGGTCACCGCTTGCCCGGACTCATAACCAAAGGCCGTGACCGCGACCGCATGCAGATGCTTGTTGCGGATCGCCTCATCAATGCCGTGCAGGTGCAGTTTGTCGTTGAGCAAGTCGCGCAACGGCGTACTGTTGAGCAACGCCACCGGCACCTGGGCACCCAGGCCCAACAGGCTATGGATAAAAAAACGGCTGGCCTGGTGCACCACGCCCGGCCAATCGCTGCGCAATACCAGATGGCTGCGAAAGCCCTGCCAGAACGCGGTAAGGCGTTGGATGGCCGCCGTGAAATCCGTGGCGCCACTGGCCAGGCTCACCGCGTTGATCGCGCCGGCCGAGGTGCCGACAATCACCGGAAAAGGATTCGGCGCCCCCGGCGGCAGCAACTCGGCAATCGCCGCCAGTACGCCCACCTGATACGCCGCTCGCGCCCCGCCACCGGAAAGAATCAAGCCTGTGACCGGTTCAGCTGGGCGCATTGCGTCACTCCCTGGAAGAAAAGTAGCGGTTACCGGCGGCGCGGTTCGTACAGCTTAGCCTCGCCGGGCGGTCGGCTCTTGAAACGCCGATGCGTCCACAGGTACTGCTCGGGGCATTCGCGCACCGAGGCTTCGACCCACTGGTTGATGCGCAGGCAGTCAACCTCGTCGCTCTCACCGGGGAAGTCGCTCAACGGCGGGTGGATCACCAGGCGGTAACCGCTGCCATCGGCCAGGCGCTCCTGGGTGAACGGCATCACCAGCGCCTTGCCCAGCCGCGCAAACTTGCTGGTGGCAGTCACGGTAGCGGCCTGGATGCCGAACAGCGGTACGAAAATACTTTGCTTGGCGCCGTAGTCCTGATCCGGCGCATACCAGATGGCGCGGCCCGAACGCAGCAGCTTGAGCATGCCGCGCACGTCGTCGCGCTCTACCGCCAGGGAATCGAGGTTATGCCGCTCACGGCCACGGCGCTGGATAAAGTCGAACAGCGGGTTGCCGTGCTCGCGGTACATGCCATCGATGGTGTGCTTCTGCCCGAGCAGGGCCGCGCCGATTTCCAGGGTGGTGAAGTGCAAGGCCATCAGGATCACACCCTTGCCATCCAGATGCGCCTGCTTCAAATGCTCAAGCCCTTCGACATGGGCCAGGCGCGCCAGGCGCGACTTGGGCCACCACCAGCTCATGGCCATCTCGAAGAAAGCGATGCCGGTGGACGCGAAGTTTTCCTTGAGCAGCCGTTTACGTTCCTTGGCGGATTTTTCCGGGAAGCACAGCTCGAGGTTGCGCGCGGCGATGCGGCGGCGATCAGCGGCCACGCGGTACATGCCGGCGCCAAGTAATCGACCAATGGTCAGCAATGCACGGTAGGGCAACAGGGTCATCAGCCACAACAGGCCGAGTCCCAGCCATAACAGCCAAAAGCGCGGGTGAAAAAATACAGCTCGAAAACGCGGGCGATCCATTACAGATTCCGGTAAAGACAAGGGCCGCGCATTCTACAACGTTCGACTCGGCTTGCGGCCCGCGGATGTTCTCGTTATAAGTCTCGACACTTTTCGTGACAAGCCGCTTTTGCCGACCATGAGCCAAACCGAACCGCTAGACCAAGATCCCGTGTTCCAGCTGAAAGGCAGCATGCTCGCCATTACCGTGCTGGAACTGGCCCGCAACGACCTCGACGCCCTGGACCGCCAGCTCGCCGCCAAGGTCGCCCTGGCGCCGAACTTCTTCAACAATGCCCCGCTGGTCCTGGCCCTGGACAAACTCCCGGCCGGTCAGGGCGCGATTGATTTGCCCGGCCTGATGCGCGTCTGCCGCTCCCATGGATTGCGCACCCTGGCGATTCGTGCCAGCCGCATCGAAGACATTGCCGCGGCCATCGCTATTGAACTGCCCGTATTGCCACCTTCCGGTGCCCGCGAGCGCCCGCTCGAACCGCTGGAAGGTGAAGTGAAGAAAAAACCGGAAAAACCACCGGAACCTGCGGTCAAGCCTACAAAGATCATCACCTCCCCCGTACGCGGCGGCCAGCAGATTTACGCCCAGGGTGGCGACTTGGTGGTGATCTCCTCGGTAAGCCCCGGGGCGGAACTTCTGGCCGATGGCAACATCCATGTATACGGCCCCATGCGCGGACGTGCCCTCGCCGGCATCAAGGGCGATACCAAGGCGCGGATTTTTTGCCAGCAGTTGAGCGCTGAGCTAGTGTCCATCGCAGGCCAGTACAAGGTTTCAGAAGATTTGCGCCGTGATCCGCTGTGGGGGGCCGGGGTGCAGGTCAGCCTGTCGGGCGATGTGTTGAACATCATCCGTCTTTAACGGATACTGCCGCATTTTCCAAGCATCTCTAGACTCTGATAGCAAAGCGAAACCGGCAAGACTTGTGTAGGAATTATTGGAAGTTGGCGTTTCCCCGTGGAAACCACATCTTTTTCCTACAAAGGCTGTCCGCCTGCAGCGAGTTCCAAGAGATGTTTTTCAGGGGCTGAAAAGTCCTTTTTCCTTAGGGGTGAAACACCTTGGCCAAGATTCTCGTGGTTACATCCGGCAAGGGTGGTGTGGGTAAGACCACCACCAGCGCCGCTATCGGTACCGGCCTCGCTCTGCGCGGCCATAAAACAGTCATCGTCGACTTCGACGTCGGTTTGCGTAACCTCGACCTGATCATGGGCTGCGAACGCCGCGTGGTGTACGACTTCGTCAACGTGGTGAACGGCGAAGCCAACCTGCAACAGGCCCTGATCAAGGACAAGCGCCTTGAGAACCTGTACGTGCTGGCCGCCAGCCAGACCCGCGACAAAGACGCGCTGACCAAAGAAGGCGTAGGCAAAGTCCTCGCCGAACTGAAAGAAACCTTCGAATACGTGGTGTGCGACTCCCCGGCCGGTATCGAGACCGGTGCTCACCTGGCGATGTACTTCGCCGATGAAGCCATCGTCGTCACCAACCCGGAAGTCTCCTCGGTACGTGACTCGGACCGCATGCTCGGCCTGTTGGCCAGCAAGTCCCAGCGCGCCGAAAAAAATCAAGACCCGATCAAGGAGCACTTGCTGCTCACCCGCTACAACCCTGAGCGCGTCAGCAACGGCGAAATGCTCGGTGTTGAAGACGTGAAGGAAATCCTCGCAGTGACCCTGCTGGGCGTGATTCCGGAATCCCAGGCGGTCCTCAAGGCTTCCAACCAAGGTGTTCCGGTGATTCTCGACGACCAGAGCGACGCCGGCCAGGCGTACAGCGATGCAGTTGATCGCTTGCTGGGCAAGACCGTGGAACATCGCTTCCTCGATGTTAAGAAGAAGGGATTCTTCGAGCGTATCTTTGGAGGCAACTAAACAATGAAATTTCTCGACTTCTTTCGCGCCAACAAAAAGCCAAGTACCGCGTCGGTAGCGAAAGAGCGTCTACAGATCATCGTGGCGCACGAACGCGGCCAACGCAGTACCCCGGACTACCTGCCAGCCTTGCAGAAGGAACTGGTCGAGGTGATCCGCAAGTACGTCAATATCGGCAACGATGACGTGCATGTCGCCCTGGAAAACGACGGCAGCTGCTCGATTCTGGAACTCAATATCACCCTGCCTGATCGTTAATCGAACAGGCGGCCGCCACGGCGGCTCGATCACCTTGATCCCATTCGGGAACCGGGTGGACGAGCCGCCGTTGGCGTTTGTTACGAGGCTGTTTAATGCCGCTGTCCACTATTCATATCCTGCATCAGGACGCCGCCGTCCTGGTGGTGAACAAGCCGACCCTGCTGCTCTCGGTGCCTGGCCGCGCCGATGACAACAAAGACTGCCTGATCACCCGTCTGCAGGAAAACGGCTACCCCGAAGCCCGTATCGTGCATCGCCTGGACTGGGAAACCTCAGGGATCATCCTGCTCGCGCGCGACGCCGACAGTCACCGCGAACTGTCGCGTCAGTTTCACGACCGCGAAACCGAAAAGGCCTACACCGCCCTGGCCTGGGGCCAGCCGGAACTGGACAGCGGCAGCATCGACCTGCCCTTGCGCTACGACCCGCCGACCAAGCCCCGCCACGTGGTCGACCATGAGTTCGGCAAGCATGCGCTGACCTTCTGGAAGGTGCTGGAGCGTTGTGGCGACTGGTGCCGCGTGGAGCTCACACCGATCACCGGGCGTTCGCACCAGTTGCGGGTGCACATGTTGTCGATCGGCCATCCGCTGCTCGGTGATGGTTTGTACGCCCATGAACAAGCCCTGGCCGCCTGGCCACGCCTGTGCCTGCATGCAAGCATGTTGAGCTTTACGCACCCGCAAAGCGGCGAGCGGTTGCGCTTTGAGTGCCCCGCCCCCTTCTAAAGTTGGCAATGCATTAAATGTGGGAGCGGGCTTGCTCGCGAATGCGGTGTATCAGATACACATTCAGTGACTGACACACCGCATTCGCGAGCAAGCCCGCTCCCACATTTGTTATGTGCAGTTCTCGCCACCGAACGGTAAACTCCGCGCATTGCTGTCTGGAGCTATTTATGCGCGAAGCGTTGAATCAAGGCCTGATCGACTTCCTCAAGGCCTCCCCTACTCCTTTTCATGCCACTGCAGCCCTGGCCCAGCGCCTGGAAGCGGCCGGTTACCAGCGTCTCGACGAGCGCGAAACCTGGGCCACCGAGGCCAACGGGCGCTATTACGTCACCCGTAACGACTCCTCGATCATCGCCTTCAAGCTCGGTAAGCATTCGCCGCTGCAAGACGGCATCCGCATGGTCGGCGCCCACACCGACAGCCCGTGCCTGCGGGTCAAGCCCCAGCCGGAGCTGCAACGTCAGGGCTTCTGGCAGCTGGGTGTGGAAGTCTACGGCGGCGCGCTGCTGGCACCGTGGTTTGACCGCGACCTGTCGCTGGCCGGCCGCGTGACCTTCCGCCGCGACGGCAAGGTCGAGAGCCAACTGATCGACTTCAAGTTGCCGATTGCCATCATCCCCAACCTGGCCATTCACCTGAACCGTGAAGCCAACCAGGGTTGGGCGATCAATGCCCAGACCGAGCTGCCGCCGATCCTTGCGCAGTTTGCCGGTGACGAGCGGGTGGACTTCCGCGCCGTGCTCACTGAGCAACTCGCCCGCGAACACGGCCTGAACGCCGATGTGGTGCTCGACTACGAGCTGAGTTTCTACGACACACAAAGTGCTGCGGTGATCGGCCTCAATGGCGACTTCATCGCCGGCGCGCGCCTGGACAACCTGTTGTCGTGCTACGCCGGCCTGCAAGCCTTGCTCACCAGCGAAAACGACGAAACCTGCGTGCTGGTGTGCAACGACCACGAAGAAGTCGGCTCCTGCTCGGCCTGCGGTGCCGATGGCCCGATGCTGGAACAGACCCTGCGCCGTCTTCTACCGGAAGGTGAGGAATTCGTACGCACCATTCAGAAATCTCTGTTGGTGTCGGCAGACAATGCCCACGGCGTGCACCCCAACTACGCCGAGAAGCATGACGCCAACCATGGCCCGAAACTCAACGCCGGCCCGGTGATCAAGGTCAACAGCAACCAGCGCTACGCCACCAACAGCGAAACCGCCGGGTTCTTCCGCCATCTGTGCATGGCCCAGGAAGTGCCGGTGCAAAGCTTTGTGGTGCGCAGCGACATGGGCTGCGGCTCGACCATCGGCCCGATCACCGCCAGCCACCTGGGCGTGCGCACCGTGGATATCGGCTTGCCGACGTTTGCCATGCACTCGATTCGCGAGCTGTGTGGCAGCCATGATCTGGCGCACCTGGTGAAGGTGCTGGGCGCGTTTTATGCGAGTCGCGATTTGCCCTGACATCAGGGGCTGAATGCGGTCAAAACTGTGGGAGCGGGCTTGCTCGCGAAAGCGAAGTGTCAGTCAATTCATCTGTAACTGGCACACCGCATTCGCGAGCAAGCCCGCTCCCACAGTTGGTTATGTATAAACCTGACCCATATCACTCCAACTTTCCACAATCCGACCTAGACTTGTCAGTATTCCCACTCCGACAAGGCCGTCGCCCCATGATCTCCATGTCTTCATTCCACGCCATGCTCATTCCCATCATCATCGGCATGATCCTGCTCGCGACCGGCTTCAACTTTCGCGACAAGCCCGTGGGTGTGTTTGGCATGTGGATCGGCATGCTGTTGATTCTCGGCACGGTGGTTTACAAGATCCTCGCCAAACTCGCGGAATAACAAATGCACTCGCATTGGGCATAGCGGCCTCGTACACTCGGTCAATTCGTCGTTTTCAAGGTTGACTGCCTCGTGCTTTCCCGTCTGTTTGCCCTGCCCTGCTATTTTCTGATCGCCCTGCTCACGCTGCTGCCCCTTGCGCCGGCACACGCCGTGAGCCTGCCCGGCCTGCTGGGCAGCACCAACAAGACCCAGCCCCAGGCCGATGTGCCGCTGGGCCAGTCGCTGGACGAGGTGATCAAGACCCTGGAAAACGACCAGCAGCGCACCCAGCTGCTGAGCGACCTGAAGAAGCTGCGCGAAGCCACGCGAAAAGCCCAGCCCGCGACCGAACAAGGCGTGCTCGGCCTGATCGGCAGCACCCTGGCCGGGCTTGAATCCCAGTTTTCCGGGGCCGACAGCCCGCTGGGGCGCTGGTCCAACGAGGTCGACCTGGCCAAGGATGAACTCACGGCGTTGATGCTGCCGGCCACCGAATGGCTGCCGATCATTTTCGGTTTTGCCGTGATCCTGGCAGTGTGGAGCCTGCTCGCCGCCGCGCTGATCTGGCTCAGCCACCGCGTACGCGAGCGTTTCGGCCTGCCCGAAGAACTGCCGCAACACCCGCGCACCTGGGACATGGTGCGTTTCGCCCTGCGTAAATTAGGGCCATGGATGATTGCGTTGATCATCACCGTTTACCTCAGCTACGCGCTGCCTTCGTCCCTGGGCAAGTCCCTGGCGATGGTGCTGGCCTATGCGCTGGTGGTCGGCACCTGTTTCTCGGCCATCTGCGTGATTGCCTTCTCGGTGCTCGATGGCCCGCACCGCCACCGGGCGCTGTATATCCTGCGTCATCAGGCCTTTCGCCCGCTGTGGTGGATCGGCAGTTTTGCCGCCTTCGGTGAAGCCTTGAGCGACCCAAGGCTGGTTGCGGCGCTTGGCCAGCATCTGGCCCACACCGCCGCGACCGTCGCCAATGTGATGGCCGCGCTGTCCACCGGCGTGTTTATCCTGCGCTTCCGCCGCCCGATTGCGCATCTGATCCGCAACCAGCCGCTGTCGCGCCGCCTTACACGCCGCGCCCTCACCGACACGCTCTCGATTATCGGCTCCTTCTGGTACATCCCGGCGCTGTTGCTGGTGGGTATCTCGCTGTTCGCCACCTTCCTGTCGGCCGGCGACACCAGCACCGCACTGCGCCAATCGCTGCTGTGCACGGTGTTGCTGGTGTTGTGCATGGTGATCAACGGGCTGGTGCGCCGCCATGCGCTCAAACCGCAACGCGGGCACAAACGCCACGCGCTGTACTCCGACCGCCTGAAAAGCTTCGTCTATACCCTGGCCCATCTGGTGGTGTGGCTGGTATTCATCGAGCTGGGCCTGCGCGTGTGGGGCCTGTCGATGATTCGCTTCACCGAAGGTGACGGCCATGAAGTCAGCGTCAAGCTGTTCGGCCTGGGCGGCACGCTGCTGTTTGCCTGGCTGATCTGGATCCTCAGCGACACCGCGATCCACCATGCCCTCACCCGCTCGCGCAAAGGCCTGGCCAATGCACGTGCGCAGACCATGATGCCGCTGATCCGCAACGTGCTGTTCGTGACCATTTTTATCATCGCCGCCATCGTCGCCCTGGCGAACATGGGCATGAACGTCACGCCGCTGCTGGCCGGTGCCGGTGTGATCGGTATCGCCATCGGTTTCGGCGCACAGTCGCTGGTCGCCGACTTGATCACCGGCCTGTTCATCATCATCGAAGACTCCCTGGCGATTGATGACTACGTGGATGTCGGCGGCCACCTCGGCACCGTCGAAGGCCTGACCATCCGCACCGTGCGCCTGCGCGACATCGACGGCATCGTGCACACCATCCCGTTCAGCGAAATCAAGAGCATCAAGAACTACTCGCGGGAGTTCGGCTACGCGATCTTCCGGGTGGCGATCCCCTTCAACATGGAAATCGACGACGCCATCAAACTGATGCGTGATGTTGGCCAGAAAATGCGCAACGACCCACTGCAACGCCGCAACATCTGGTCGCCGCTGGAGATTCAGGGCGTGGAAAGCTTTGAGTCCGGCAGCGCGATCCTGCGGGCGCGCTTCAAGACCGCGCCGATCAAGCAGTGGGAAGTGTCACGGGCGTTCAACCTGTCACTCAAGCGCCAGCTGGATGAAGCCGGGCTGGACCTGGCGACACCGCGCCTGAGCGTGCAGGTGGTGACCGCCGGTACGGTGCAGGAGAAAGATCAACAACAATAAACAAGGAGAGGTCTGTATGCGTTTGAACGGTCTGACACACCCATGGGTTTTCGGCATGCTCTGCGGGCTCGCCAGCAGCGCGGTGATTGCGGCCAGCAATGGCCAGGGCAATGACCTGGAGAGTGCCCGGGAAGCAATCGCCACCCAAGCCAAAATCCTCGAACCGGCGTTACTGGAAACCCGCCGCGATATCCACGCCCACCCCGAGCTGGGCAATACCGAAACCCGCACCGCTGAACTGGTCGCCAAACAACTGCGCGACCTGGGCCTTGAAGTCAAAACCGGCGTGGCCCGCACCGGCGTCGTCGCCATTTTGAAAGGTGCGCTACCCGGCCCGACCGTGGCCCTGCGTGCCGACATGGATGCGCTGCCGGTCAAGGAAGTCGCCGACCTGCCCTTCGCCTCCAAAGCCAAAGGCACCTACCTGGGCAAGGAAGTCGACGTGATGCACGCCTGCGGCCACGACGCCCACACGGCGATCCTGCTAAGCACAGCGAAAATCCTCACCGGCATGCGCGAGCGCCTGCCCGGCACCGTGGTGTTTTATTTCCAGCCGGCCGAAGAAGGCCCGAGCGACTTTATCCCCGATGGCAAAAACACCTGGGGTGCGAAAATGATGGTGCAGGAAGGCGTGATGAAGGCGCCCAAACCGGACGCGGTGTTCGGCCTGCATGTCTGGGCTGGTGTGCCTGCCGGGCAGATCGCCTATCGCCCTGGCCCGACCCTGGCCAGCTCCGATGACCTGCGCATCAAGATCCTCGGCAAACAGACCCACGCCGGCCGCCCGTGGGACGGCATCGACCCGATCACCGTCGGCGCGCAGACCATTGTCGGTTTGCAAACCGTGGTGAGTCGGCGCACCGACATCTCGTCATTTCCGTCGGTGGTGAGCATCGGCACCATCAATGGCGGCACCCGCTACAACATTATCCCCGAGTCGGTAGACATGAGCGGCACCCTCCGCTCCTACGACTACGGCATTCGCCAGAAGCTGCACGCGGACGTGCGCCAGACCGTGGAGAAAATCGCCGAAAGCGGTGGTGCCAAGGCCGAGGTCACGATCATCGAAAAATACGACCCGACCATCAACAACCCGGCACTCACCGAAAAAATGCTGCCAAGCCTGCGTTGGGCGGCCAAGGATGATGTGGTGCAAGGCCCACTGGTGGGCGGCGCCGAGGACTTCTCGTTCTACGCCAAGGAAGCGCCGGGGCTGTTTGTGTTTCTGGGGGTGACGCCGAGGGATCAGGACATGAGCAAAGCGGCGCCGAACCATAATCCGGGGTTCTTCGTGGATGAGTCGGCGTTGGTGGTGGGGGTGCGGACGCTGGCGTCGTTGGCGACGGATTACCTGTATACCAACACACCGCAGTAAGGCTTTTCTGTGGGAGATTCTCTGGCTGAGAGGCAACCCTCAACCATAGAATCTCCCACAGTTGCTCTGGGGTGTGTCAGCCGGCCAGCGCAGCGCCATCCATCTTCTGGCGCAGGCTCAGCGGGCGCATGTCAGTCCAGACTTCTTCGATATAAGCCAGGCACTCTTTCTTCATCCCGCTCTTGCCCACGGTGCGCCAGCCTTCGGGCACAGCCTTGTAGTCGGGCCAGATGGAATACTGTTCTTCGTGGTTGACCACTACCTGAAACAGGATGTCGTCGCGGTCAAATACTGAGGTCATTGCTGTTCTCCATCGCTGAAAAGCCGGCTGCGCACCACGCGCAGCACTGATATCTGTAGAAACGTACCAGGCCCGCTAAAAATTAGACGCTGGCGACCGCTGCCGTCAGCGCGCGCCCGAAGATCTCGGCCACGCGGTCGACTTCAGCGGCAGTAATCACCAGTGGCGGCAGGAAGCGCACCACGCTGCCGTGCCGGCCGCCCAGCTCCAGGATCAAGCCACGCTTGAGGCATTCGCGCTGCACCCGCGGCGCCAGTTGGCGATGCACCGGCGGGTGGCCCTGGGTATCGGGCGTGCCGTCGGGGTCAACCAGCTCAACACCCAGCATCAGCCCGCGCCCACGAATATCGCCCAGGTGCGGGAAGTCGCGTTGCAGGATGCGCAGGTGCTCAGCCAGGCGCTCGCCCATGGCTGCCGCGTGGCCGGCCAGGTCGTGTTCCTTGAGGTAGCGCATCACCGCCGAGCCTGCCGCCATCGCCATCTGGTTACCCCGAAAAGTCCCGGCATGGGCGCCCGGCAGCCAGGTGTCGAGCCAGTCGCGATACACCACCACCGCCAGCGGCAAGCTGCCGCCGATGGCCTTGGACATCACCACCACGTCCGGGATGATGCCCGCATGTTCAAAGGCAAACATCTTGCCGGTACGACCGAAACCACTCTGGATTTCATCGACGATCAAGGCCACTCCGGCCTGCTCGGTGATGCGGCGCAGGCCGCGCAACCAATCGAGATCGGCCGGGATCACACCGCCCTCGCCCTGCACCACCTCGACAATCACCGCCGCCGGCAAGAGCACACCGGCTTCCGGGTCGTTGAGCAGGTTTTCCAGGTAATGCAGGTTGACCCGCACGCCTTCCGCGCCGCCCAGGCCGAATGGGCAGCGGTAGTCATAGGGGTACGGCAAAAATTGCACGCCATTACCCAGCAGAGCGCCCAAGGGCTTTTTCGGCCCCAGGCTGCCCATCAGGCTCAGCGCGCCCTGACTCATGCCGTGATAACCGCCCTGGAACGACAACACCGTGCTGCGACCGGTGGCGGTGCGCACCAGCTTCAACGCGGCTTCCACCGCATCAGTGCCGGTGGGGCCGCAAAACTGGATTTTCGCTTCCTGTGCAAGCGTTGCCGGCAACAGGCCAAACAGATCCTGGACGAATTGGTCTTTGACTGGCGTAGTGAGGTCGAGCGTGTGCAGTGGCAGCTCGTCGCTCAGCACCTGCCGGATGGCTTCGATCACCACCGGGTGGTTGTGGCCCAATGCCAGGGTGCCAGCACCGGCCAGGCAGTCGATGAAGCTACGGCCTTCAACGTCTTCCACGTAGATGCCCTTGGCCCGCTTGAGCGCCAGCGGGATACGCCGAGGATAGCTGCGGGCGTTGGATTCCTGCAGGCGCTGGCGGGCCAGCAGCGGGGTTTCTTCGAAGTGGTAGAGCGTTTCCACCGGTGCTGCGCCTGCATGCACCGGTGCGTCTTCGATACGGCTGGTAGCGACTGACATCTCTCGATCCCTCAATACGCGGGTAGGGGTGACCAAACGGGCGATCCGCGTAGGTGCGGATTTCATGTTCTGGAGACGCACCAGCTCAGGGGGGATTTAGGCTTGTTATGGTTTTTGATCGAAAGCGGGACGCAGAGCGTCCGGGGCGGCATTCCCACGCTGAGCGTGGGAACGATCAAATCCCCCGGTAGCGCTCATTCAACGCATACAAAATCGCACACGTCTCCCCATCCAGCACTCCGCCATAATCGCGCGGCCGAAAGTGCATCTGAAACGCCCGCGTCCGCCATTCAAACGCTTGGCGATTCCAGGCCGGCTTATACCCGAACCGCTGAAACGCCCGCTCAACCTCCACCTCCGGCGGCAACCCCAGGCAAAACCGCCGCTGGTACATCGCCCGTGTTGCCTCATCAAACCAGGCGCCGATCCCGGCCTCGAACAAGCACCGCCAGGGCAACCGAGGCCCCGGATCACTCTTGCGCCAATACGCCACATCCGAATGCCCGAGCACATCCATAGGCCCCACTTGCGGGTAACGCTCAAGAATGTCGCGAACCAACGCGATCAACGTAGCAACCTGCTCACGGCCATACTCGGGAAAGGTAAACACTCCACCATCGTCCCGCGCCAGATTGACAATCTCGATGCCAATAGCACGGCTGTTGAGGTGATCACGCCCACCCCAATGGCTAACCCCGGCATGCCAGGCACGCTTATCTTCGTCCACCAGGCGAAACACCCGCAGCTCGTCATAACCGGCAGCGTGGTAGCTGGGTTCATCAGGATCAGGGAGCAAATAGTGCGCACTGACGCCCCCTCGGGTCAGCGTGCGTAAAGACGTTGCAAAGGGCGCTGCGGTGTAATGCAGGATGATCTGCCGCACGGGTTCGCCGTTGCGTTGATTAAAATCCTGGGCGGGGAAACTGCTGTCGATCACTAACACAAGAACCATCCTTTTCAATACAGGCCGAGTCATTCAGCCCGTTCAAACGCAAAAAAATTACCGCCATCCTGAAGGGATGGTTTTCAGGCTGGCGGTAACTATTTAAGGTTTGAAGAAAAGTATTCAACGCCGCAGCGGCATGCCCAAGTCGACCCGCAGGCCGTCCGGTTGACTGTCGAATTTCAGCGAGCAGGAGCAGCGCTGCACAATGGCTTGCACGATCGCCAGGCCCAAGCCACAGCCCTCGCTGCTGCCATTGCGCCAGAAACGTTGGGTGAGGTATTGCAGGTCTTCGGCAGAAATCTGCTTGCCATGGTCGCGCACGCGAAACACCACGGTGTCGGCGCTGGTGAACACGCTCAGCTCAACGCGAGTGTCGCCCGGCGTATGGCGCAACGCGTTATCCAACAGGTTACGCAGGGCCGCTACCGCCAGCGCCACCGGCATCTCCACCGGGGATTGTGTGAGGTTTTCCGCCAGGATCAGGTCGATACGGCGGTTATCACCCGCATTGGCATCCTGAATCGCCAGCCGCGCCACTTGTTCGGCGCTTGACTGCAAGCCATCGTCAAACGACAGACTGCCCTCGACCCGCGCCAGCAGCAGTAACTGCTCCAGGGTGCGATGCAAGCGGTCGGCGCCCTCTTCGGCGTGGGCCAGGGACTGGTCCCGGGCCGCGCCGTCGGTCATGCGGGCCACTTGCAGGTGGGTCTTGATCGCCGTCAGCGGGCTGCGCAGTTCGTGGGCGGCATCGCCGGTCAGGCGGCGCTCGCGCTCAATGGTCTTGGCGATGCGCTGCAACAGTTGGTTCTGGGTGTCGAGCAGCGGTTTCAATTCGCTGGGCAGCGGGTGAATCTGCAGCGGTTCGAGGGAATCGGCACTGCGGCGCATCAGGGCATCACGCATGCGGTTAAGGGGCAGCAGACTTTGGCCGATGCCCAGCCACAACAGGCACAGGCAACCCAGCAGGGCCACGCCCACCGGCACCGAGGCCGCCAGCAGGATCGACAGGTTCAGCGCCTCACGCTCCACCTGGCGGTCGGCGGTGGTGATCAGCAGGTCGCCACGGGACAAGGTGAAGCTGCGCCAGCCCACACCGTCAATCATCTGGTCGCGAAAGCCGCTTTTGCGCGACTCCAAACCTTCATCCGGGGTCATGTGGCTGCGCGCCAGGATTTCCCCGCGCAGGGAGCTGACCTGGCAGGCCATGCCGCCTGGCACGTTGAGTTGTTCAGTGCGCAAATGCGTAGGCGCGCCGCTCACACTGGCCAGGCCGGGCATCTGCTCGGTCAGCCCGGCCACCATGCGCGCCGATGCCACCAGGCGCTGGTCGAGGGAAAACATCATCTGGTTGCGCAGATCGTTGAGCATCCAGGCAGCTGCCAGGACCCAGATCAACACAAAAGCAGCGCCCAACTTGAACGTCAGGCGCAGGCGCAAACTCATCACGACGCGTCCTCTCCCCCATCCGCCGTGCCCAGGCGATAACCCAGGCCGCGCACGGTTTCGACGATGCCGTTACCCAATTTGCGCCGCAGGTGATGGATGTGCACGTTGAGGGCGTTGCTTTCCAGTTCGTCGTTGAAGCCGTAGACGCTGTCTTTGAGTTGCTCGCTGGACAGCACGCGGCCCTTGTTATGCAACAGCGCCTGCAACAAGGCTTGCTCGCGACGTGACAGGTCGACCGGCTGGCCGGCCAGGAAGGTTTCGCGGCTGCTGGGGTCGTAGGCCAGTTGGCCATGTTCGATCAGGTTGACCCGACGCCCCGCCACCCGACGCAGCAACGTTTGCAGGCGTGCGGCAAGTTCACGCAGGTCGAAGGGCTTGAGCAGGTAGTCGTCGGCACCGGCTTGCAGGCCGTCGACACGGTTGGTGACCGAGTCGCGGGCGGTGAGGATCAGCACCGGAATTTCCAGGCCCTGGCTGCGCTGTTGTTGCAGCAACTTGAGGCCGTCTTCATCGGGCAAGCCCAGGTCGAGCACCATGATGTCGAACGTGGCGGCCTTGAGCATCGCGCGTGCGGCGGCGGCCGAGGCCACGCGCTCGACGGTAAAACCCTGGGCGCCAAGCCCGGCCACAATGCCGCTGGCGATCAGTTCGTCGTCTTCACAGACCAGTACGTGCATGGTTAACCCTTCATGAAAGATGGGGGAATTAAAGGTCGGGCGGATTAAGCGCCGATTATGCCGTGAAAACCGACAGGCTCAGTTTAGAATAGCGCCCGGTTAATCATCGGTTAATCAACACCACACATTGTGTGCCTAACTTGCATCGAACTAAGGCTTGACCATGCGGCATCTGTTTACCTTTCTGCTGGTGTTATTCGCAGGGTTCGCCCAGGCCGCGCCGGGCAATCCATTCGAGACCAAACCCGACTTCCTGCCGGTGGGCAAAGCGTTCACCTTTACCTCCGAGCGTCTTGAAAGCGGCGAAACCCAGCTGTATTGGCAGATTGCCGACGGATATTACCTTTACCAGCAACGCATGAAGTTCGACGGCCTGGCCGAAAAACCCGTGCTGCCGCAAGGCGAAGCCCATAGCGATGAGTTTTTCGGCGAGCAGCAAGTGTACCGCCAGGGCCTCGAAGTGAAGATCCCGGCCGGTGCCACCGGCCAGGTCAAGCTGGGCTGGCAGGGCTGCGCCGATGCGGGCCTGTGCTACCCGCCGCAGTCGATCACCGTGGACCTGGGCGGCAACCCGGCCGTAGCGGCCACCGCACAAGCCCAGGACCAAAGCCTGGCCAGCGGCCTGCAACAGCGCAGCCTGGGCTGGAGCCTGCTGGTGTTCTTTGGCCTGGGCCTGCTGCTGGCATTTGCCCCGTGCTCGCTGCCGATGCTGCCGATTCTCGCGGGCCTGGTGGTCGGCAGCGGTGCCAGCCCGCGTCGTGGTTTTGCCTTGGCCAGCAGCTACGTGGTGTGCATGGCGCTGGTGTATGCGGCGCTCGGCGTATTGGCCGCGCTGCTCGGCGGCAACCTTGCCGCCCTGCTGCAAACGCCGTGGATCCTTGGCAGCTTCGCCGCGCTGTTTGTGATCCTGGCCCTGCCGATGTTCGGCTTCTTTGAACTGCAACTGCCGGCTTTCCTGCGTGATCGCCTGGACAACGTCAGCCGTCAGCAAAGCGGCGGCAGCCTGGTCGGCGCCGGGATTCTCGGTGCGCTGTCCGGCCTGTTGGTCGGCCCGTGCATGACCGCACCACTGGCCGGTGCCCTGCTGTATATCGCCCAGAGCGGCAACGCGCTGCACGGCGGTTTGATCCTGTTCGCCATGGGCATCGGCATCGGTATTCCGCTGTTGCTGCTGGTGACCGTAGGTAACCGTTTCCTGCCCAAGCCGGGCACCTGGATGAACGTGCTCAAGGGTGTCTTCGGTTTCCTGTTCCTCGGCACCGCCGTGCTGATGATTCGCCCGGTGGTCGGCGAAAGCCTGTGGCTCGGCCTGTGGGGCGTCTTGGCGCTGGTGATGGCCTACTGCGGCTGGACCCTGGCCCGCGAATACGGCCTGGCGGCCAAGGTATTCGGCGCCGGCTCCCTGGTGCTGGGCCTGTGGGGCGCGCTGCTGGTAGTCGGCGCGGCCGGTGGCAGCGACGACCTGTGGCAACCGTTGAAGGTCTACAGCGGCTCGAAGATGGCTGCTGCGCCCAGCGCCCACGACGCCTTCATGACCATCAACGACCCGGCCGTGCTGCAAAGCCAGCTCGACAGCGCCAAGGCCCAGGGCCAATGGGTGCTGGTGGACTACTACGCCGACTGGTGCGTGTCGTGCAAGATCATGGAAAAACAAGTCTTCGGCCAACCCCAGGTGATGGACGCGCTTAAAGACGTGCGCCTGTTGCGCCTGGACGTCACCGCCGACAACGCCGCCAGCCGCGAACTGCTCGGGCGCTACAAGGTGCCGGGGCCACCTAGCTTCGTGTGGATCGGCCCGGACGGTGAAGAACGTCGCGCCCAACGCATCACCGGCGAAGTGGATGCCGCCGCCTTCCTGCAACGCTGGACGCAAACCCGAGACGCGCGCTGATGCTGACCCTGACCATCGGTACGTTCGCCATCGCCCTGAATCACATCCTGCTGATCAGCGCGCTGATCCTCGCCACGCTGGTGGGCTGGCGCGTGGCCAAGCGTGGCGGTGAAAACCCCGAATCGGTGCTGTTCAGCCTGTTTTTGCTGGGCATGCTGGTGGCACGCTTAAGCTTTGTACTGATGTACTGGAGCGACTACAGCCACGACCCACTGCAAATGGTCGACCTGCGCGACGGCGGCTTCCTGGCCTGGCCCGGCGTGATCGCACTGGTGCTGGGCGCCGTGTTCTACGGCTGGCGCCGCCCGGCCATGCGCACCCCGCTGAGTGCCGGGGTGGTCACCGGGCTGGTGTTCTGGGGCCTGACCAGCGTGTCCCTGAGCCTTTACGACAAGGGCTCGCAACTGCCGGACATCACCTTGCGTAACGCCAATGGCGACGTGGTGCAACTGGCCGACTACAAAGGCGGCCCGCTGGTGATCAACCTCTGGGCCACCTGGTGCCCGCCGTGCCGCCGCGAGATGCCGGTGCTGGAGCGTGCGCAACACCAGCGCCCGGACGTGACCTTCCTGTTCGTCAACCAGGCCGAAAGCATGCAAAGCGTCAGCACCTTTCTCGCCACCCAGGGCCTGACCCTCGACAACGTGCTGTTCGACGCCAGTGGCCGTCTTGGCCAAGCCGTGGGCTCCATGGCCCTGCCGACCACCCTGTTCTACCAAGCCGATGGGCGCCTGATCAACAGCCACCTGGGCGAGTTGTCCCAGGCCAGCCTGGCCCGTGCCATGGAACCCTTCGACACTGCCCCTGCTGCCACAAGGAAACCGACATGCCAAGACTCCGCCACCTGCTGACCCTGCTGCCGCTGACGCTTGCGGCCACACTGGCCCAGGCCGAAGACTGGCCGGCGCCGATCAAACAGATCGAAGCCAAGGGTGCCAAGATCCTCGGCAAGTTCGACGCGCCCAGCGGCCTCACCGGCTACGCCGCGCAATACCAGAACCGTGGCATGGCCCTGTACCTGACCGCCGACGGTAAAAGTGTGCTGGCCGGTAACCTGTACGACGCCCAAGGCAATGACCTGAGCAGCGCGCCCCTGGAAAAACTGGTGTACGCGCCGATGGCCAAGGAAGTCTGGGCCAAGATGGAACACAGCAACTGGATCCAGGACGGCGACAAAAACGCGCCGCGCATCGTCTACCTGTTCAGTGACCCCAACTGCCCGTACTGCAATATGTTCTGGGAACAGGCACGCCCGTGGGTCAAGGCCGGCAAGGTGCAATTGCGCCACATCATGGTCGGCATCATTCGCGAAGACAGCCCAGGCAAATCCGCCGCGCTGCTGGCCGCCAAAGACCCGCAAAAAGCCCTGGAAGCACACGAAGCCGCCGGCAAGGGCAGCAAATTGCAGGCGCTGGACAAGATCCCGGCAGATATCGAAGCCAAGCTCGATGCCAACATGAAGCTGATGGAAGAGCTGGAACTGTCGGCAACACCGGCAATTTTCTATCGCGATGACAAGGGCGGTTTGCAGCAACAGCAAGGCGCGCCGTCGCCGGACAAGCTGGTGAAGATTCTCGGGCCAAAATAGCCCATCAGATCGTTCCCCACGCTCTGCGTGGGAATGCCTCAGGTGACGCTCTGCGTCACGCTTTGGGACGCAGAGCGTCCTGGGCTGCATTCCCACGCAGAGCGTGGGAACGATCAGTTACAAGCCTTCCAACTCCGCCATCAAATCACTCAACCGATCCACCTTTTCCGCACTGATCTCATTGGCCGCCAGCCCGTCGATGTACTCGGCCAACTCCGCCACCGTGCTGCATTCGAACATCGCCCGCAGCGGCACATCCCGTTGCAGGGTTTTCTGCACCCGCGAAGCAATCTGCGTGGCCAGCAATGAATGCCCGCCCAACTCGAAGAAGTTGTCCTGCACGCCCACCCGTTCAACCTTCAACACCTCGGCCCAAATCGCCGCCAAGGTGGTTTCCAGTTCGTTGCGCGGCGCCAGGTAGTCCTGGCTGTGCAGTTGGCCAATATCCAGGGCCGGCAGAGCGTTGCGGTCCAGCTTGCCATTGGCGTTCAGCGGCAAGCGGTCGAGCCATAGCCAGTGCAGCGGCACCATGTATTCCGGCAATTGCGCGCGCAGACGTTGCTTGATACGGTCCATGCGCTCACCTGGGTTCAAGGCTTCATCGGCCGCCACCAGGTAACCCACCAAATGCTTGCCGTTGACGCCTTCCTGCACGCCGACTGCCGCGTCCCGCACTTCTGGCTGTTCATGCAGGCGGGCTTCGATTTCACCCAGTTCGATGCGGTAACCGCGAATCTTCACCTGATGGTCGATACGCCCGACATATTCCAGCACGCCATCGCTGCGGCGCCGCGCCAGGTCGCCGGTGCGGTAGAGCCGCTGGCCCGGCGCGCCAAACGGGTTCGGCACAAACACCTGGGCGGTGCGCAATGGGTCGCTGACATAACCACGCCCTACGCCCGTGCCTGCCACACACAACTCGCCCACAGCCCCTTGCGGCACCAACTCCAGCGCACCGTCGAGCAGGTACAAACGGTTGTTGTCGGTTGGCGTGCCAATCGGCAGGTACGTGCCACGGGTCGACGCCAGGTCAACGCGGAAGAACGCCACGTCATCCGAGCACTCCGCCGGGCCATAAGCGTTGACCAAGCCGATCTCGGGGTAACGCAGCAACCACTGGTGCGCCAGCTCCGGCGGCATGGCTTCACCCGTCGGCAGCATCCAGCGCAAGCCGTCCAGGCTCATGCGTTCTTGAGCGAGCATGCCCTGGATCAGCGACGGCACACTCTCCAGCACAGTGATGCCCTGGGCCTGCACATGCGCCAGCAAACCCTGCGGATCATGGGCGATGCTGTTCGGCACAATATCCACCCGCGCGCCAAACAGCGGCGCGGCGAGGAACTGCCACACGGAAATATCGAAGCTCTGCGAAGCGGTCTGCGCGATCACATCTGCCTCTTTCAGTTGCAGATACGGCACCTTGCTCAACTGGTTATTGAGCATGCCGCGCTGTTCCACCATCACGCCTTTGGGCAACCCCGTGGAGCCGGAGGTGTAGATCACATAGGCGAGGTTATCCGGCGCGCTGTAGATGCCCGGGTTTTGCCCACGGCCGGGCACTTCTTCCCAGACCAGCAGCTGGCAGTCGGTGCCGTCCAGCAATTCAATCGCCTGCTCGCGGCACGCTTCAGTGCACACCAGCAACGGCGTGCGGCTCAGGTCGATGATGCGGCTCAAACGCTGGCTTGGCAGGCCAGGGTCCAGCGGCAGGTAACCGGCACCGGCCTTGAAGCTGCCGATGATCATGCCGAGCAAATCCAGGTTACGCTCGGCCAGCAGCGCCACCGGCTGATCCAGCCCGACACCGGCCTCAATCAGCGCGTAGCCCAGGCCGTTGCTGCGGCGGTTCAATTCATCGTAGGTCCATTGCTGGTCGAGGCAACTGGCGGCGATGCGCTGCGGATGCTGCGCCACCTGCGCTTCGAACAGCTCGATGTAACTGCGCGCCAGCGTGTAGTCATGCTCGCTCTGGTTGCAACCGTCGACCAGGAACGCCCGCTCCTGCTCACCGATCAGCGGCAGGTCGGCCATATCACCATGGAAGCCCTGCACCAACGCCAGCAACAGACGCTTGAACTCGCCGAGCATGCCTTGCACGGTGGTTGCATCGAAATAACGCTGGTCGTAGGACAGGTGCAAGCCGAGGTCATCGCCCGGATAACACACGGCCGTCAACGGGAAGTTGGTGTGGGTGCGGCCGGAATCCGAGGTGGCATTCAGGCTTTGCGCACGGTCCAGCACCGACACTTCCACCGGCGCGTTTTCAAACACGAACAGGCTGTCGAACAGCGGCTGGCCCTTGGGCAGTTCGCTGTGTTCCTGGATAGTCACCAGCGGCAGGTACTCGTATTCGCGCAGTTGCATATTGCTGTCGAGCAGGCCGCTCAGCCACTGGCGCACGCTGCAAGGCTGGTCGTCTTGCGGCAGTTTCACCCGCAGCGCGATGCTGTTGATGAACAGGCCGACGGTGCGTTGCATCTCGGGCATTTCCACTGGGCGCCCGGCCACCGTGACGCCGAACAACACGTCTCGCTCACCGCTCAATCGCCGCAGCACCAAGGCCCACGCCGCCTGGGCGAAGGTGTTGACGGTGAGTTGATGGGCCTGGGCCAGTTCGCGCAATTGCGCACCGTCGCGGGCATCCAGGCGGGTGTAGCAATCGCCCACCACCATGCCGCCGCTGTGGCCGGCGTGTTCACGCAGGAACGGCCGGTCGCTCGGGATCGGCGTGGTGCGCTCAAAGCCTTGCAGGTTCTGTTGCCACCACTGGCGTGCTTCATTCAGGTTCTGGCGTTGCATCCAGGCGATGTAATCGCGGTAGCGCGGCGGCGTGGCCAATTGGGCATCGCGACCCTCGCCCAAGGCCATGTAGATATCGAAGAAATCATTCATCAGCAACGAGCGGCACCAGGCATCGATGAGGATGTGGTGGTTGCTCATCATGAACCAGTAGCGCGCTTCACCGACGCGGATCAGGCGCAGGTGGAACGGCGCCTGGTTGAGCAGATCAAACCCGGCCTCGCGCTCGGCCTTGAGCAAGGCTTGCAGACGCGGCTCCTGTTCGGCTTCGGGGTCATTGCTCCAGTCCAGGTAGTCAATCGGCGTGCTGCCCGGCTTGTGGATCACTTGCAGCATGTCCTCGCCGACGTTCCAGCAGAACGACGCACGCAAGGCTTCATGCCGGGCGATCACCGCCTGCCAGGCTTGGGCGAAACGCTCGGGGTCCAGAGCGCTGTTGATGCGGTAGCGGTCCTGCATGTAATAGAGGCCGGTGCCCGGTTCCAGCAAGGTGTGCAGCAGCAGGCCTTCCTGCATCGGCGTCAGCGGGTAAACGTCTTCGATGACATTGGCCGGCACCGGCAGGCTGTCGAGCTGTGCTTGAGTCAGGTGCGCCAGCGGGAAGTCGGACGGCGTCAGGCCGCCCGCCTCGTCGTTGAGGCAATGCGCGATCAGGCTTTGCAGCTCGCTCAAGTACGCCTGCGCCAGTTCACGGATGGTCTGTGGGTCATGGCGCTCACGGCTGAAGGTCCAGCGCAGCAGCAACTCACCGCCATACACCTGGCTGTCGACACTCAGCTCATTGGGCAGCGGCGCATCCGGGTCGTGGGCCAGGCCCGCCGATTCATCCAGCGGGTGGAACAGTGCATCGGCGCCGAAGCTCTGGTCGAACTGGCCGAGGTAGTTGAAGGTGACCTGCGCCGTCGGCAGCGCGGCCATGGCCTGCTTGCACTGGTCGTCCGCCAGGTAGCGAAGCACGCCATAACCCAGGCCTTTATGCGGCACGCCGCGCAGTTGTTCCTTGATGGCCTTGATCGAGTCGCCCTGCCCGGCGTGCGGTGTCAGGCGCAGCGGGTAAGCGCTGGTGAACCAGCCGACGCTGCGGGTCAGGTCGATCTCATCGAACAGGGGTTCACGGCCATGGCCTTCCAGTTGAATCAAGGTCGAGGCGTGCCCCGTCCAGCGGCACAGCACGCGGGCCAAGGCGGTCAGCAGCAGGTCGTTGACTTGGGTGCGATACGCGCTCGGCGCCTGTTGCAATAACTGGCGGGTGTGTTCGGCGCCCAGGCGCACGCTGACGGTCTCAGCCTCGCGGTTGCGCAGCGAACCCTGTGCCCGCGCCACTGGCAGTTCCACCGCAGGACCGGCCAGTTGGTCTTGCCACAGGCTCAACTCTTCACGCAGGGATTCGCTGCCGGCATAAGCGCGCAAGCGCGCAGCCCAATCGCGCAATGCGCTGGTTTTGGCCGGCAGGCTGACGGACTGGCCGTCGCTCAACTGGCGGTAAACCGTTTGCAGGTCCTCCAGCAGAACGCGCCACGACACGCCGTCCACCACCAGGTGATGAATCGCGATCAACAGGCGTTGCTGGCCTTGCGGGCCGTCCACCAGCAAAGCCCGTAACAGGGGGCCATGCTCAAGGTTCAGGCTGCGTTGAGTGTCAGTGAACAGCGCGGTGCAACCCTGCATGTCGCGCACTTGCGCCTGCATCAGCACGCCGCCTTGGGGCACGGCCAAGTGCTCGGCATGCCAGTGTGCGTCGCGCTTGGAGAAGCTCAGGCGCAAGGCGTCGTGATGTTCCAGCACCGCCAGCAGCGCTTGCTCCAGGCGATGGGGCTCCAGCAATTGCAGGGGCTTGAGCAACAATGCCTGGTTCCAGTGCTGACGGTTGGGGATCTCGGTATCAAAGAACCAGTGCTGGATCGGCGTCAGGCCCGAGCTGCCGGTGAGCAGGCCTTGCTCGGCGGTCACCTGTTCGGTACGCGTGGCCACAGCGGCCAGGGTTTGCACGGTCTGGTGCTGGAACAAATCCCGTGGGCTGAAATGAATCCCGGCCTGCCGCGCACGGCTGACCACCTGGATCGACAGGATCGAGTCACCGCCCAGCTCAAAGAAGTTATCGTCCAGGCCGACTTGCTGCACGTTCAACACCGCGCACCAAATGGCCGCCAGGCTTTGCTCCAGCTCATTGCGCGGCGCCACGTAGGTTTGGCGATTGGCCTCAGGGTCGGGCTGCGGCAAGGCGCGACGGTCGAGTTTGCCATTGGCGGTCAGCGGCATGCTGTCGAGCACGATCAGGTGCGCGGGCACCATGTAGTCCGGCAGCTGCGCCTTGAGGTGCGCCTTGAGTGCATCACGCAAGGCAGCAGGGTCGGCGTCGCTGACCAGGTAGGCCGCCAGCTGTTTACCACTGGCTGAATCCAGCGCCAGCACCACGGCTTCGCGCACGGCTGCGTGCTCCAGCAGCCGGGTTTCAATTTCGCCCAGTTCAATACGGAAACCGCGAATCTTCACTTGATGGTCGATACGGCCCAGGTACTCCACCAGGCCGTCGGCGCGTTGGCGCACCAGGTCGCCGGTGCGGTACAAACGGCCGCCATCGGCAGCAAACGGATCGGCGACAAACCGCTCGGCCGTCATGCCCGCACGTTCGTGATAACCCTGGGCCAGACCTGCCCCGCCGACATACAGCTCGCCGGTCGCGCCTTGGGGCACCAGCGCCAGGTCGGCATCGAGGATATAGGCCACGCGAGCACCGATGATGCTGCCGATCGGCACGCTGGCGGCGCCCTCTTCCAATACCTGCGGCGCCAGGCTGGCCAGCGGCATCACCACGGTTTCGGTCGGGCCATAGGCATTAAAAAATAGCTCGGGCTGGAACGCTGCACGGATGCGCTGCAAGTGCTCGCCGGTCAGTGCCTCGCCGCCGGTGATGCACATGCGCACCGGCAGAGTCTGTTGCTGGGTCGCCAGCCATTGCGCCAACTGGCTGCCGTAGCTGGGGGTAAAGCCGAGAATAGTGATGCCATGGGCGCGGATCAGCGCGCAGATTTCTTCGGCATCCCACTGGCCTTGGGCGCGCAACACCACCTGCGCACCGCTGAGCAGCGGCACCAGCAAACGCTCGGTGGCGGCGTCGAAGTTGATGGAGTAGAAGTGCAGCTCGCAATCATCCGCGCGCATGCCAAAGCGCTCGATCACGGCCTGGCAATGCATGGCGATTTCACCGTGGGACACCACCACGCCTTTCGGCTTGCCGGTGGAGCCGGAGGTGTAGATCAGGTACGCCTGATGTTGCGGCAAGTTGATAAACGGCAGCGCGTCGGCAGGGTAATTGGCCAACACCGGCAAGTCATCTTCCAGGCACCAGCACGCGACCGTCGCCGGCAATTCGCCAAGGGCTTCGAACATCGCCGCATCGCTGAGCAGCAGGCCGATGCCGCTGTCTTCGATCATGTAGTGCAGGCGGTCGAGCGGGTATTCCGGGTCCAGCGGCACATAAGCGCCGCCGGCCTTGAGAATCGCCAGCAGGCCGATGACCATTTCCAGCGAGCGCGGCAGCGCCAGGCCAACCCGCACCTGCGGGCCAACGCCGCGCTCGCGCAGCATCCACGCCAGGCGGTTGGCGCGCTCGTCCAGTTCGCGATAGCTGAGCGTCACCCCGGCAAAGGTCAACGCCGGTGCATCGGGCCGGGCCAAAGCTTGTTGGCTGAACAGCGGGTGAAGGCACTGATCCAAGCGGTGTTCACCCGCCTCGATACCCAGGCTGCTCTGCAAGGCGCGCTGCTCAGTGGCGGTCAGCAAGGGCAACTCGCTCAGTCGCTGTTGCGGATCGGCGATCAACGCGTCCAACAGGTTTTGCCAATGAGCGGCCATCCGCGCAATGCGCGGCTCGTCGAACAAGTCGGTGCTGTAGGTCAGGCAGCAACCCAGGCGATGGTCGAGGTCGGTGACTTCCAGGTTGAGGTCGAACTTGGTCGCCCGCGCATCGTTGACCAGGTACTCAACCGTCATGCCCGCCAGTTGGCGGCTCTGCTGGAATTCCCAGCGCTGCACGTTGCACATCACCTGGAACAGCGGGTTATACGCCGCGCTGCGCGGTGGCTGCAGGGCTTCCACCAGATGATCGAATGGCAGGTCCTGGTGCGACTGGCCTTCGATCACGGTATGGCGCACCTGCTCGAACAACTCGGCCACATTCATCTGCCCATCGAGCTGGCAACGCAGCACCTGGGTGTTGAGGAACGCGCCGATCAGCCCTTCGCTTTCCGGGCGAATGCGGTTGGCCACCGGCGCGCCGATGCGCAGGTCGGTCTGGCCGCTGTAGCGGTAGAGCAGCACCGCCAGGGTGGCGGTCATGGTCATGAACAAGGTCAGGCCGCGTTCGGCATTGAAGGCACGCACGCGAGCGGCCAAATCATCGCTCAGGTCAAAGCGGTACAGCTCGCCCTGATGGCTTTGCACCGGCGGGCGTGGGCGGTCGGCGGGCAGTTCCAGCAAAGGATGCTCGTGACCCAGCTGTGCGGTCCAGTAGTCCAGTTGACGCTGGCGCTCGCCAGCCTCCAGCCACTGGCGCTGCCACACGCTGTAGTCGAGGTATTGCACCGCCAGCGGCGCCAGCGGCGAATCGCGTTCGTCGATAAACGCCTCGTACAGCGCGCCGAGTTCACGGGCAAAGATGTCCATGGCCCAGCCTTCGGTGACGATATGGTGCAGGGTCAGCACGAAGTAGTGCTCCTGCTCGCCGGCCTTGACCACGCAGGCGCGCAACAGCGGCCCGGTTTCCAGGTTGAACGGCGTGTGGGCTTGTTGATCGGCGAAATCCCGCAGGCGCTGCTGACGCTCAGCGTCGGTGAGCGCGGAGAAATCCTGCCAGTCCATGCGCAGGCCGGTTTGCGCCGCGACCTTTTGGTACGCCACGCCATCGACGCTCGGAAAGGTGGTGCGCAGGGTTTCGTGGCGCATGATCAAGGCTTGCAACGCGGCCTCAAAACGCCCCACATCCAGCACGCCACGCAGGCGCGCCATGCCGCCGACGTTGTAGGCCGGGCTGTCGGGTTCCATCTGCCAGAGGAACCACATGCGTTGTTGGGAATAGGACAACGGCACCGGCGCGCTGCGGTCGACCCTGGCAATAGCGGTTTGCTGATTGCGTTGGCCAGAGGCCTGGATCAAGCCGACCTGCTCGGCAAATGTGCCCAGCTCGCTGGCTTCGAACAAGGTGCGCAACGGCAATTCGACGTCACAGGCCTGACGGGTGCGCGAGATGATTTGCGTGGCCAGCAACGAATGGCCACCGAGGGCGAAAAAGTCGTCGCCCAGGCCGATACGTGGCAAGCCCAGCACTTCGCGCCAGATCGCGGCGATTTGTTGTTGCAGCGGCGTTGCAGGCTCGATGTGTTCACGGGTTTGCCACACCGGTTCGGGCAAGGCCCGGCGGTCGAGTTTGCCGCTGGGGCTCAGGGGCATGGCGGCCAGGCGCATCAGCAAGGCGGGCACCATGTACTCCGGCAGATCAGCGGCCAGGGCGGCTTTTACGTCCTGCTCGGCAAGCTCCATCTGCGCGGTGTAGTAGCCAATCAGTTGTGCGTCACGCACCAGCACTACGGCTTGAGCGATGCCGTCCAGCGCCAGCATACGGGCTTCGATTTCTTCAGGCTCTACGCGAAAGCCACGCAATTTAACCTGCTGATCAAGGCGGCCGAGGTATTCGAGCACGCCATCGGCGCTCCAACGCACGCGATCACCGGTGCGATACAGGCGTGTGCCGGGTTCGCCCAACGGGTCGGCGACAAAACGCTCGGCGGTCAGCCCGGCGCGGCCCAGGTAACCGCGCGCCAGGCCGATGCCGCCGATGCACAGCTCGCCCGGCACAGCGGCCGGCAACGGGTTGAGTTGCTCATCCAACACGCGGCAGATCACATTGCCCAGCGGCCGACCGATGGGCGAGCGCTCGCCGTCCTCGGCGTGACAATGCCAGTGGGTCACGTTGATCGCGGTTTCGGTCGGGCCATATCGGTTGTGCAGTTGCACCGCCGGCAACTGCGCCAGCACGCGGTTACGCAGCTCGGCAGGCAAGGCTTCACCGCCGGAGAACAGACGCCGCAGGCTGGTGCACTCAGCCACCAGTGGCTCATCGATAAACAGCTGCAACAGCGGCGGCACAAAGTGCAGCGTGGTCACGCCATGTTCCTGTACCAGCTGCGCAATGCGGTGCGGGTCGCGATGTTCGCCAGGGCCGGCCAGCACCAGGCGGCAGCCGGTGATCAGCGGCCAGAAGCACTCCCACACCGACACGTCAAAACTGATCGGCGCCTTTTGCATCAGCACATCGGTGTCGTTCAGTTGATAGGTGGCCTGCATCCACTGCAAGCGTTCGGCCAGCGCCGCATGGGTATTGCCCACGCCTTTGGGCTGGCCGGTGGAGCCGGAGGTGTAGATAACGTAAGCGAGGTTGTCGCCATTCAAATGCAGGCCCGGCGCCTGGGTCGGCCAGCTGTCCAGGTGCAGGCTGTCCATGGCGATCACGCACACGCCTTCGGTGGCCGGCAGCAGTTCAAGCAGTGCGGTTTGAGTCAGCAGCAGGTGCACGCCGCTGTCCTTGAGCATGTAGGCCAGACGCTCGGCGGGGTAATCCGGGTCGAGGGGCACATAGGCGCCACCGGCCTTGATGATTGCCAACAGGCCAATCAGCAGTTGCGGCGAACGCTCGGCGGCGATGGCCACGCACACATCCGGGCCGACGCCTTTGTCACGCAGGTAGTGAGCCAGGCGGTTGGCCTGAGTGTGCAATTGGGCGAAGGTCAGGCTGCCGTCTTGCCAGACCAGCGCGGTGCTGTCCGAAGTCTGTTGGCCGAGCAATTCGGGTAACCACTGCTGAGCCGGGGCACACGGAGCTTCGCTCCATGGTTGCTGCTCGTCTGTGTGCATCAGCTTGAGGTCGCCGATGGCTTGCTCGGGCTGCTCGCACACTGCTTGCAGCAGGCTGATGAAGTGCTCGGCCAGGCGCTGGATGGTCGCGCTGTCGAACAGCTCATCGGCGTAGTCGAACGCCAGGCTCAGGCGCCCGTTGCGGTCTTCTTCAGAGTGCAGTTGCAGGTCGAACTTGGCTTCGCGGCTATGCCATGGCAGCTCATCGGCAAGCATCCCCGGCAAGCGGCGCAAGGCGCTCAGGTCGCGCTGCTGGTGGTTGAACATGACCTGGAACAGGCCTTGTTCGCGAGCCTGGGGGAAGGCTTCCAGCAGCTGTTCGAAGGGCAGGTCCTGGTGGGCCTGGGCACCCAGTGCAGCCTGGCGCGTGGCAGCCAACAGCTGATTGAATGGCAGGCGCCCGTCCAGTTCGGCGCGCAGCACCAAGGTGTTGATGAAGAAGCCGATCAGGCCTTGGGTTTCCTGGCGCGGGCGGTTGGCGTTGGGCACGCCGATACGGATATCGCGCTGGCCGCTGTAGCGGTAGAGCAGGCTCTGGAACGCCGCCAGCAACACCATGAACGGGGTGGACTCATGGGCTTGAGCCACCTGGCGAATCGCTTCGCTGAGCGCTGCGTTCAAGCGCACGCTATGGCGCGAGGCACTGTTGATGCGCGGCGCAGCGCGTGGATGGTCGGTGGCCAGGCTCAGGGCCGGGTGCTCGTCACCCAATTGCGCCTTCCAATAAGCCAATTGCCGCTGGCCTTCGCCTTCGGCCAGCCATTGGCGTTGCCAGCTGCCGTAGTCGGCGTATTGCAGGGCCAGTGGCGGCAGCTTCAGGCTTTGGCCCTGGATCGCGGCGGCGTAGAGGCGCGAGAATTCGTCGATCAGAATGTTGAGCGACCAACCGTCGGCGATGATGTGATGCAGGGTCACCAACAGTTGGTGATCTTCATCGTCCAGGCGCACCAGCGTTACCCACAGCAACGGGCCTTTTTCCAGGTCGAACAGGGTGCGCGCCTCGTCTTCGCGGATCTGCTGCGCGCGGGCTTCGCGTTCGGTGGTTGGCAGGTCGCTGAGGTCGATCACTTGCAGCTCGAAACCCGTGCTGGCCTCGACACGCTGGAAGGCTTGACCATCGCGCTCATAGAAGCGTGTGCGCAAGGCTTCGTGGCGCTGGATCAATTGCTGGAAGCTGGCGCGCACCGCATCCTCGTCCAGCTCGCCGCGCAAACGCAGGGCGCCGGGGATGGTGTAGGCGCTGCTGTGGGGGTCCAGTTGCCAGGTGATCCACAGGCGGTTCTGTGCCAGGGATTGCGGCAGGTCATCCTGGCGTGACAAGGCCTGGATCGCGCCTTGAGCAATGCCGCCGTCCTGCTGCAGCTGCGCCACCTTGGCGGCGAACGCCGAGAGCGTCGGCGCTTCGAACAGCAGGCGCAGGTTCAGCTCCAGGCCCAGGGTTTCACGCAGGCGCGCGACCACTTGGGTGGCAGTGATGGAATTACCGCCAAGCAGGAAGAAATGGTCATCGGCCGCGACCGTTGCGACCTGCAACTGTTCGCACCAGATCGCTGCAATCTGCTTTTGCAGCTCGGATTCAAGCAGCGATTGACTGGCCTGGGCTTGCAGATTCGGGAACTGCGCGTAGCTGTCGAGGCTGCCATCGGCATGACGCAGCGCGCAGGCCGAACGCTGCACCTTGCCGCTGGAGGTTTTGGGCAAGGCGCCGGGGTTGAGCAGTACCACCACGCTCGGGGCTTCTTGATACGCCTCGGCCACCGCTTGGCGAATCGCCTTGATCAAGGCGTCGGGCGGCAGAATTTTCTGCACGCTGCGGCTGATTTCTGCGGCGATGCCGATGCCTTCCAGGCCTTGGTGATTCACGGCAAACGCCGCGACCCGGCCTTTGCGCACCACCTCGACGTCGCGCTCGACGGTCTGCTCGATGTCCTGCGGATACAGGTTGTGACCGCGCACGATCAGCAGGTCTTTGAGGCGGCCGGTGATGTACACCTCGCCGTCGCGGATAAAGCCCAGGTCGCCGGTGCGCAGCCAGGTGCGGCCGGCGTGTTGCACGAAAGTTTTGGCGCTGGCCTCGGGGTTGCGCCAGTAGCCGTGGGCGATGCTTGGGCCGGCGGCCCAGAGTTCGCCGACACGGTTGTCGGGCAGTTCGGTGAGGGTGTGCGGATCGACGATCAGCACCGCATGCTCCGGCTGGCTGGTGCCGCAACTCATGATCGCGCTGCCCTGCCCCGGTTCGGCACGGTTGGCGGCCAGCGCCTGCTCATCCACACGCAACGCGGGGATGCCTTGACCACGGGAGCCACCGGCAACGAACAAGGTCGCCTCGGCCAGCCCGTAGGAGGCGAAGAAACTGTTCGGGGTGAAACCACAGACCGCGAACTTTTCGGCGAAGCGTTCCAGGGTGTAGAGGCGGATCGGCTCAGAACCCGAATAGGCCACGCGCCACTTGCTCAAATCCAGACGTTCCAGCGCGGTTTCACTGACCCGCTCACTGCACAGCCGATAGGCGAAATCCGGCCCGCCGCTGATGGTGCCGCCGTATTCGCTGATCGCTTCGAGCCAGCGCAATGGCCGGCCGAGGAAGTACGCCGGCGACATCAACACACAGGGCACGCCACTGAAGATCGGTTGCAGCAAGCCGCCGATCAGGCCCATGTCGTGGTACAGCGGCAGCCAGCTGACGATCACATCATCCGGGTGCAGATCAATGCCGAAGCCGCGACGGATCAGCACTTCGTTGGCCACCAGGTTGCCGTGGCTGACTTGCACGCCTTTAGGCAGTGCGGTGGAGCCGGAGGTGTATTGCAGGAAGGCGATGTCGTGCGCTTGCAGCTCGGGTTCGACCCAATTGCCGGCGTTTTCGAGCGTATCGACGCTCAATACCGGTGGCGCGTTTTCGATCTGCGCCAGGCCGTCCGCCAGGCTGGCGATGGTCAGCAGCAGGCGTGGTTCGGCATCGCTGATGATCGACAGCAGGCGCTCCTGATGATGGCGCTTGGTGGACTCCGGCGGATAGGCCGGCACCGCGATAACCCCGGCGTACAGGCAACCAAAGAACGCCGCGACGTAATCCGGGCCGCTGGGAAACAACAGCACCGCACGGTCGCCCAATGCCGCATTGGCCTGCAAGGCGGCGGCGATGGTGCGGGCGCGCTGGTCGAGGTCGCGGTAACTGAGCACAACGCTGTCTGCGGCGGATTCGGCCAGGAAGCGCAGGGCCACCTGGTCCGGGGTCTGCGCGGCGCGGTGTTGAAGGGACTGGACCAGGGTGCGGGGAAGTTCGAAGGCGTCCATCATGGGGTTCCTGCCTGAAATCGGCTTACGGGAAAATCGGGAATTGGGGCTGTGCTAAACGGCAGCCAGTTGGCGCGCCGCATCATTGCGCCAGCGGGCCAGGTGCTCGTCGGCATAGCGGCGCAGGCAGCGCAGCACCGCGCTTTCGTGCTGCACGAGGAAGAAGTGGTGACCGTCGAACATGTCGAGGGAAAAGCCGCTGGCGGCATCGAGCTGCCAGTCGAGCAACTGGTCGGCGCGTACGCTGTCCTGCTTGCCGCCAAATACGTGGATCGGCATGCCCAGCGGCGCGCGCTCGCCATAGGTGAAGCTGCCGCACAGCAGGAAGTCGGCGCGCAGAATCGGCAGCATCAACTGCATCAATTCCGGGTTTGCCAGGGCCTCTTCGGCGGTGCCCTGCAGCTCGCGCAGGCGGGCGATCAGTTGTTCATCGGTCTTTTCAATCGCGTATTCGCTGACATCGCGGCGCGCCGGGCCGGCGGTACCGGAGGCAAATAACGCCAGCGGCGCGGGCAGATTGCGTGCCTTCAGGGCATGCGCCAGTTCAAATGCCAGCAGGCCGCCCAGGCTGTGGCCGAACAGTGCATAAGGGCTACCCAGGTCACGACCGATCTCGTCGGCAAGCTGCGCCGCCAAGGTTTTGATATCGCGCTGCAACGGCTCATCCATGCGCATGCCGCGACCCGGCAGCTCCAGCGGGCACACCTGCAACCAGTCAGGCAGCGCCCGGCGCCAGCGCACATAGACCATCGCGCTGGCACCCGAGTAGGGCAGGCAGAACAGGCGCAATCGCGTGGAAACGCTCATTGGTCGCGGCCTCCAAACTGAAACACGCGGCCTGCACGATAAAAACCCATTTCGCCCTCCTGCGGGTGCTGATCCCTGGCCGTTCGCTAACGGACCTGTCACCCAGAAGAACGGACGGCCCCGGCAAATAATTAGTCGCCGGGGGCGAGCGAGACGTGGTTCACACCCAACAAGAAAGCATAAGATTAGTTCGTCTTCTCATTTGACAATCATTATCATTCAGCATAATTTGTTGCCCGATGTGTAGGAGGCCTCAGCCAGGACGCCCTCCCCCAACTCTTTCGCAACAAGGTGATTTCCATGACGGAACAAGTATCCACAGGCAGGTGCGACTCACCCCTTTTGCAGGCATTCGTCGACAATCGACTTATTTTGGTGAAGATCGCCGCCCGGATTACCGGCTGCCGCTCACGTGCCGAAGACGTCGTGCAGGACGCCTACTTTCGGCTGCAATCAGCGCCGACCATCACCTCGTCGTTCAAGGCGCAATTGAGTTACCTGTTCCAGATCGTGCGCAACCTGGCCATCGATCACTACCGCAAGCAGGCCCTGGAGCTCAAGTATTCGGGGACGGAAGAGGAAGGCTTGAATGTGGTTATTCACGGCGCTTCACCGGAAACCTCGCATATCAACTTCAATACCCTGGAAAACATCGCCGACGCCCTGACGGAGCTACCCCAGCGCACCCGCTACGCGTTCGAGATGTACCGCCTGCACGGCGTGCCGCAAAAGGACATCGCCAAGGAGTTGGGCGTGTCCCCAACCCTGGTCAACTTCATGATTCGTGATGCGCTGGTGCATTGCCGCAAGGTGTCGGGCAGCCATAGCGATACGTTTGCGCGCAGGGTGTGAAGCTGTAGGGATATGTGGCGAGCAGGCTTGCCCTGCGTTGGGCGCGAAGCGGCCTCAATAAGGCCACCGCGTTCTTCCAATTAGTACCGAGTGTCTGGTTTTAGGGCCGCTTCGCAGCCCAACGCAGGGCAAGCCTGCTCGCCACAAAAAGCCTGCTCGCCACACCAAGCGTGCTCAACCCAGATAATCAGGGCACCGGCATCACATCAATGCGATACGGCTCGAAGATCTTCAACAGCTCCCCGCTGTCACGCAGGTGTTTGAGCAGCTCAGCGAACGCAGGCCCTGTGATCGGCGCTTTGGGGCGTACCAGCGCGTAGTGGTGATACACCTGGTCAATCCGCTCCGAGACCAGGAACTGCCCGGCCATGTCCGCGTTACGCACCATGAAATCGCTCAGGTACGAACGCGTGACCAGCGCAATATCGGCACGCCCGCGCGCCACCATCAGCAGGTTGCTGTCATGGGAGTAGGTCAACGTGGCGTTGAAGTGTTCGGCCATGTTCCTGGGGTCGGGGTTGAAACCGGCAAAGGCGTAGTGATAACCGCTGAACACCGCCAGGCGCTTACCGGCAAGGTCGGTGAAATAGCCTTGGTCGCGGCCGGGTTTACGTTGGGCGACGAAGATTTCTGCATCTTCCAGGCCCATGTCGACACTGGTGTGGGGAATACCCTGCCAACCCCAGTCGGGGTTTTCGAAGATGGCCATGTCGACCCGGCCTTGCTCGAAATCACGAAAGCGCCGTGGAATCGAGGTAGGCACCAGCACAAACCGGTAGTCGGTTTGCGCAGCGTTCAGGGCTTCTATCAATTGCGGCAATAAACCGGTGTCGGCGCCCTGCTCGGGCCGAACGGTGTAGGGCGGGAAGTGTGCGGCGCCGATCCTGACCCATTGCGCGGCCGACACCGGCAGCCACCACGCGGTGCCCAGTGCCCATATAGTCAGTCCTGCAGCCAGCCGCCATGGCGAAAACATTGAGGCACACACCGTTTAACACTCTGATGGCAATAAGCTAGGCGTTTTTGTCAGGTGAGACAACTTTCCGTCGGCAAATTAATAGCTTGCGCCTCAATCGGCTTTAAGCACCATCAACAGCGCCTGCTCGGCCAACTGCTCGAGGGTCAGGCTGCCTTCGGCGCGAAACCAGGTGGTGGTCCAGGACAAGGCGCCGGTCAGGAAGCGCCGAGTGATAAACACATCCCCGCGGATGTAACCCGCCGCCTTGGCCTCGCCCAGCACTTGCAGCCAGATGTCCTCATACACATCGCGCAGCGCCAGCACCTGGGCCTGGCCCTCGGCCGACAGTGAACGCCATTCGTAAACCAGCACCGCCATCGCCTCGCCACTGCCGCCCATGATCGACTGCAACTCGCAGCGGATCAGCGCCAGCACGCGTTCGCGCACGTTGCTGGCCTCTTCAAGTGAAGCGCGCATCATCGCGGTGTTGTAGTGGATGGTTTCCTCCATCACGGCACGCAGGATCTCGTCCTTGCTCTTGAAGTGATGAAAGATACTGCCGGACTGAATGCCCACGGCACTGGCCAGGTCACGCACGGTGGTGCGCTCGAAACCCTTGTTGCGAAACAGGTGAGCCGCGGTTTGCAGCAACTTGCCCCGGGCACTGTCGGGGTCGGTCAACTGGCCGCCGTCGACCATGGTGCGCATCACCCGCAGGGCTTTGTGCTCATCCATGCTGCTCTCCTTCATCTCTACTGACGTCTTGGGCGGCAATTTAGGCCGTGGCCGTCAGCCAAGCAAGCGCTTGGGCAAAACTTATGTCAACGGTTTACAAACCAAGCGCTTGCTTGGTAGTCTCGATGCCAGCCATCGGAGGAAGGATTTCTCATGAGCAAGACGGTTCGTATCGGCTGCGCCAGCGCCTTCTGGGGCGACACCTGCACGGCTGCCGCCCAACTGGTGCACGGCGGCGCCCTGGATTACCTGGTGTTCGACTACCTGGCGGAAGTCACGATGTCGATTCTTGCCGGTGCGCGGATGAAAGATCCCCAGGCCGGTTACGCCACGGACTTTGTCGAGGTGCTCACGCCGTTGCTCGGCGATATCCAGCGCCAGGGCATCCGCGTGATCAGCAACGCCGGCGGTATCCACCCCCACGCCTGCGCCGCCGCCCTGCAAGCGGCCTGCGACAAGGCCGATGTGCCGCTGAAAATCGCGGTGCTGCTGGGCGATGACCTGCAACCTCAACTCAAGCAACTGCACAACATCACCGATATGTTCAACGACGCGCCCCTGCCGCCAGTGTGCGTCTCGGCCAATGCCTACCTCGGCGCACCCGGCATTGCCCAGGCACTGGCGCTGGGCGCCGATATTGTGATTACCGGGCGCGTGGTCGACAGCGCCGTGGTCAGCGCCGCGTTGGTGCATGAATTCAACTGGTCGTGGCAGGACTACGACCGCCTCGCTCAAGCCGCGCTCGCCGGGCATATCATCGAATGTGGCGCGCAGTGCTGCGGCGGCAACTTCACCGATTGGCGTGATGTACCGGACTACGAGCACATCGGTTTTCCCATCGTCGAGGTCAGCGCCGACGGCCAATTCAGCGTGAATAAAGTCGCCGGCACCGGCGGGCTGATCAGCGAACTCAGCGTGGCCGAACAGTTGCTGTATGAAATCGGCGACCCGCGTGCGTATTTACTGCCCGATGTAATCTGCGATTTCAGCCAGGTCAACCTGCAGCAGCAAGGCAAAAATTGCGTGCGCCTGCACGGCGCCAAGGGTTTGCCGCCCACCGACCAGTACAAGGTCAGCGCCACTTACCCCGACGGTTTCCGCTGCACCGCCAGTTGCCTGATCGCCGGTATCGACGCGGTGGCCAAGGCCGAGCGAGTCAGCCAGGCGATCATCAACAAGACCTCGGAGCTGTTCAGCCAACGCGGTTGGGCGCCTTACACTGAGGTCAATATCGAACTGCTTGGCAGCGAAGCCACCTACGGCGCCCACACCCAGCGCCAGGATTGCCGCGAGGTGGTGGTGAAATTGGCGGTACGCCACCCGAGCAAGCAGGCCTTGGTGCTGTTCGCGCGCGAGATCGCTCAGGCGGCGACCGGCATGGCGCCCGGCTTGACCGGCATCGTCGGCGGCCGGCCGACGGTGTACCCGCTGATCCGGCTGTTTTCATTCCTGATCGACAAGTCATCCTGTACGCCGCTGGTCGACTTCCAAGGCGAGCGTCACGCCGTTGCGTTGCCTTCATCAGTGCCCATGCGCACACCCGCCGCACCGATCGATCCGCCCAAGCCCGAAGGCCGCGCCGACGCCAGTGTGCCCCTGGTGAAACTGGCCGTGGCGCGCTCCGGCGACAAGGGCAACCACAGCAATATCGGCGTGATCGCCCGCCACCCCGACTACCTGCCCTGGATTGCCGAAGCACTCACGCCGGAGGTGATCGTCGACTGGATGAGCCACGTGCTCGACCCACTTCACGGCCGTGTCGAGCGCTGGTACTTGCCCGGCAGCCACAGCTTGAATTTCCTGCTGGAAAACGCCTTGGGCGGCGGCGGCATCGCCAGCCTGCGCATCGACCCGCAAGGCAAGGCTTTCGCCCAGCAGTTGCTGGAAATTCCCATCGCCGTGCCGCAATACCTAGCCGATCAACTTTCCTAAAGGACCGTCGCCGTGGCCTTCGACTCGATCTTCAAAGCCGACCTGTTCCAGGGGCAAACCGTGATAGTCACCGGCGGCGGCAGCGGCATTGGCCGCTGCACCGCCCATGAACTGGCGGCCCTTGGCGCCAGCGTGATACTGGTGGGGCGCAAGCCGCAAAAGCTGCAAAACGTCGCGGCCGAAATCGCCGAAGACGGCGGCACCGCGCACTGGCAAGCCTGCGACATTCGCGATGAAGAAGCGGTGAAAGCGCTGGTCACGCAGATCCTCCGCGAGCACGGGCCGATCCATGGGTTGGTCAACAACGCCGGCGGCCAATACCCGTCGCCACTGGCGTCGATCAATCAAAAAGGCTTTGAAACCGTGCTGCGCACCAACCTGGTCGGCGGTTTCCTGATGGCGCGGGAAGTGTTCAACCAGTCGATGAGCAAGCACGGCGGCGCCATCGTCAACATGCTCGCCGACATGTGGGGCGGCATGCCCGGCATGGGCCACTCGGGCGCAGCACGTTCAGGGATGGACAACTTCACCAAGACCGCCGCCTTCGAATGGGGTTACGCCGGGGTGCGCGTCAACGCCGTTGCGCCGGGCTGGATCGCCTCCAGCGGCATGGACACCTACGAAGGCGCGTTCAAGGCGGTGATCCCCACCTTGCGCGAACACGTGCCGCTCAAACGCATCGGCACCGAATCGGAAGTCAGCGCGGCCATCGTGTTTTTGCTCAGCCCCGCCGCCGCCTTTATCAGCGGCAGCACCTTGCGCATCGACGGCGCCGCCAGCCTGGGCAGCCGCGCCTGGCCGCTGCACAAAGCGCAGCCGCCGAGCGAGGCGTTCAATGGTTTCCACCGTGCGTATTTGCCCGATGTGCTGAAGACGGAGCCCTAAACCATGCCGGTGATTGAAAGCCTGATCGACGCCCACAGCCCACAGTTCGCGCAAAACCGCGAAGCCATGCTCGCAAGCATCCAGCAGTTACGCCAGCTGGAGCACAACCTGCTCGCCAAAGCCCAGGAAGCCAAGCCCAAGTTCGACAAACGCGGCCAACTGTTGCCCCGCGAGCGCCTCAACCTGCTGCTGGACCCCGGCGCGCCGTTTCTGGAGTTGGCCAGCCTGGCCGGCTACAAACTCCACGACGACAAAGACGGCAGCGCCGCCGGTGGCGGTCTGATCGCCGGCATCGGCTACGTCAGCGGCGTGCGCATGCTGGTGGTAGCCAACAACAGCGCGATCAAGGGCGGCACCATTTCGCCGTCCGGCCTGAAAAAATCCCTGCGCCTGCAACAGATCGCCATGGAAAACAAACTGCCGGTGGTGACCCTGGCCGAAAGCGGCGGTGCCAACCTCAACTACGCGGCGGAGATTTTCGTCGAAGGCGCGCGCAGCTTCGCCAACCAGGCGCGCATGTCGGCCATGGGCTTGCCGCAGATCACCGTGGTGCACGGCTCGGCTACCGCTGGCGGGGCGTATCAGCCGGGGCTGTCGGATTACGTGGTGGTGGTGCGCGGCAAGGCCAAGCTGTTTCTGGCCGGGCCGCCGCTGCTCAAGGCCGCCACCGGCGAAGTCGCGACCGACGAAGAATTGGGCGGCGCCGAGATGCACGCGCAAACCGCCGGTACGGCCGAATACCTGGCGGAAAACGATGCCGACGGCGTGCGCATCGTGCGCGAAATCGTCAGCCTGCTGCCTTGGGATGATCGCCTGCCGCCTGTTCCACAACGGGCTTACAAGGAGCCGCTGTATCCGATTGATGAGTTGCTGGGACTGATCCCCGACGACCCGAAAAAACCCTACAACGTGCGCGAAATCCTCGCACGCCTGGCCGACGGCTCACACTTCCTCGAATTCAAAGGCGAATTCGATGCCCATACCGTCTGCGGCCACTTGCATATCCAGGGCCGCGCCGTCGGTGTGATCGGCAACAACGGCCCCATTACGCCCAAGGGCGCGAGCAAGGCGGCGCAATTTATCCAACTGTGCGACCAGAGCCGCACGCCGCTGTTGTTCCTGCACAACACCACCGGCTTTATGGTCGGCACCGAGTCGGAGCAACAAGGCGTGATCAAGCACGGCGCGAAGATGATCCAGGCGGTGGCCAATGCGCGGGTGCCTAAACTCACGGTAGTGGTCGGCGGCTCTTATGGTGCAGGCAACTATGCGATGTGCGGCCGTGGCCTGGACCCACGGTTTATCTTCGCCTGGCCCAACAGCCGCACGGCGGTGATGGGCGGCGCGCAGGCGGGCAAGGTGCTGCGCATCGTGACTGAGGCCAAGCAATTGAAAGACGGTTTGGTGCCCGACCCCAAGATGCTGGACATGCTCGAACAGGTCACCGCGCAGAAGCTCGACAGCCAGTCCACCGCGCTGTATGGCAGCGCCAACCTGTGGGACGACGGGCTGATTGATCCACGCGATACCCGCACGCTAGTGGGGTTCTTGCTGGACATCTGCCACGAGGCCGAGGTGCGCCAACTGCAGCCCAACAGTTTTGGTGTAGCGCGCTGATCGTTCCCACGCTCCGCGTGGTAATGCAGCCAAGGACGCTCCGCGTCCCAACAAGGAGAACAACCATGATCTTCACCCAGGAACACCAGGAACTGCGCCGCACCGTGCGTGCCTTCGTCGACCGCGAGATCAACCCGCATGTGAACGAGTGGGAAAAAGCCGGGCGCTTCCCCATTCACGAGATCTTCCGCAAGGCCGGCGACCTCGGCCTGCTGGGCATTTCCAAGCCGGAACAATTTGGCGGCATGGGCCTGGACTACAGCTACTCAATCGTGGCCGCCGAAGAGTTCGGCACCATTCACTGCGGCGGCATCCCCATGTCCATCGGCGTGCAGACCGACATGTGCACGCCCGCCCTCGCCCGCTTCGGCTCCGATGAGCTGCGCGATGAGTTCCTGCGCCCGGCCATCAGCGGCGAGCAGGTGGGCTGCATCGGCGTCTCGGAAACCGGCGCCGGCTCCGACGTGGCGGGGCTTAAAACCCACGCGCGCAAGGACGGCGACGACTACGTGATCAACGGCAGCAAAATGTGGATCACCAACTCGCCCAGCGCCGACTTTATTTGCCTGCTGGCCAACACCTCCGACGACAAGCCGCATATCAACAAATCACTGATCATGGTGCCGATGACCACCTCAGGCATCAGCGTCAGCCCGCCGTTGGAAAAGCTCGGCATGCACAGCTCCGAGACCGCCCAGGTGTTTTTCGACGGTGTGCGCGTGCCGCAACGCAACCGCATCGGCCACGAAGGCGCGGGGTTCATGATGCAAATGCTGCAGTTCCAGGAAGAACGCCTGTTCGGCGCGGCCAATATGATCAAGGGCCTGGAGCACTGCATCGACAGCACCATCGAATACTGCAAAGAGCGCCAGACCTTCGGCAAGGCGCTGATCGACAACCAGGTCATCCACTTTCGCCTGGCCGAGTTATCCACCGAAATCGAATGCCTGCGCGCGCTGGTCTACCAGGCCACCGAGCAATACATCAAAGGCCAGGATGTGACCCGCCTGGCCTCCATGGCCAAACTCAAGGCCGGGCGCCTGGGCCGTGAAGTCAGCGACAGCTGCCTGCAATACTGGGGCGGCATGGGCTTTATGTGGGACAACCCGGTGGCCCGCGCCTACCGTGATGTGCGGCTGGTGTCGATTGGCGGCGGCGCCGACGAAATCATGCTGGGCATCATCTGCAAATTGATGGGCACCCTGCCCGGGAAAAAATCATGAACACCCTGCTGCTCGAACCACACAACGGCGTGCTGCACATCACCCTTAACCGCCCCGCCAGCCGTAATGCGATGAGCCTGGAGATGGTCAACGAACTGCAGGCGGTCTTGGCACAATTGGACAGCCAGGTGCGCGCCGTGGTGATCAGCGGCGCCGGCGGGCACTTCTGTGCCGGGGCGGATGTGAAAGACATGGTCATGGCGGGCGGGCAGTTGCAGGCGCTGAACCGCGCCTTCGGCACCCTGTTGCAAGCCGTCGAAGCCGTGCCGCAAGTAGTGATCGTGGTGCTGCAAGGCGCCGTGCTGGGCGGCGGGTTTGGGCTCGCGTGCGTCAGTGATATCGCGATTGCCGACCACCAGGCGCAGTTCGGCCTGCCGGAGACCAGCCTGGGCTTGTTGCCGGCGCAGATTGCGCCGTTTGTGGTCAAGCGCATTGGCTTGACCCAGTCGCGGCGGCTGGCGCTGACAGCGGCGCGGTTTGATGGGGTTGAGGCACAGCGATTGGGCGTGGTGCATTACGTCGAGCGCGATGCACAAGCCTTGGCAGAGCGGCTGGATGAAGTGCTGGGGCAGGTGTTGCGCTGTGCGCCGGGGGCGAATGCGCGGACTAAAGCGCTGTTGCTCGCCAGCGTGGAACAGCCGGTCGGCCCGCTGTTGGATCAGGCCGCGCAGTGGTTTGCCGAGGCGGTGAGCAGTGAGGAAGGGATTGAGGGGACGCAGGCTTTTGTACAGAAGCGTAAGCCTGGGTGGTGCAAATGACGCTTTCGCGAGCAAGCCCGCTCCCACATTTTGATGTGTGAACCCCTTCAAATGTGGGAGGGGGCTTGCTCCCGAAGAGGCCAGCACGAACACCCCATCATCCAAGGGATAACCCCATGCCTGCATTCACCAAAATCCTGATCGCCAACCGCGGCGAAATCGCCTGCCGCATCCAGCGCACCGCCCAGGCCCTGGGTTACAGAACCGTCGCCATCTACAGCGACGCCGACGCCCAGGCCCTGCACGTGCAAATGGCCGACGAAGCCGTCCCTGTCGGCCCCGCACCCGTCAACCAGTCGTACCTCAACATTGCGGCCATTCTCGACGCCGCCAGACGCACAGGCGCCGACGCCATCCACCCAGGTTACGGTTTCCTCTCCGAAAACGCTGGATTCGCCCAAGCCTGCCTGGACGCCGGCCTCACCTTCATCGGCCCCAGCGTGGCCGCCATCGAGCTGATGGGCAGCAAACGCCAGTCCAAACTCGCCATGCTCGACGCGGGTGTGCCGTGCATCGCCGGTTACCAAGGCACTGCCCAGGATGACGCGACCTTGCAGCAAGAGGCTGAGCGCATCGGCTACCCGTTGATGATCAAAGCCAGTGCCGGCGGTGGCGGGCGTGGCATGCGCCTGGTCCACGGCAGCAGCCAACTGCTCGACCAACTGCGCACAGCACGCTCCGAAGCCCTCAACGCGTTTGGCAGCGACGAACTGATCCTCGAACAAGCCCTGATCGACCCGCGCCACGTTGAAATCCAACTGTTCGGCGACAGCCACGGCCACCTCATCTACCTGGGCGAACGCGACTGTTCGATCCAGCGCCGCCACCAGAAAGTCATCGAAGAAGCGCCCTGCCCGGTGATGACGCCCGCGCTGCGCCAAGCCATGGGCGAAGCGGCGCTGAAGGCCGGGCGTGCGGTCAATTACGTCGGTGCAGGCACGGTGGAGTTTCTGCTCGACCGCAACGGCCACTTCTACTTCCTGGAAATGAACACCCGCCTGCAAGTGGAGCACCCGGTCACCGAACTGATCACGGGGTTGGACCTGGTTGGGTTGCAACTGAACATCGCCGCCGGCGAACCGCTGCCGTTGCAACAGGCCGACGTGACCCTGACCGGCCACGCCATGGAAGTACGCCTGTACGCCGAAGACCCGGCCCAGGGCTTTTTGCCGCAAACCGGCGATGTGCTGCGCTGGGAACCGGCTGGCGGCGTACGCATCGACCATGGGGTGCTGGAAGGCCAGCGCATCAGCCCGTTCTATGACGCGATGCTGGGCAAAATCATCGCCCATGGCGCCACCCGGGAAGAGGCCCGGCGCAAATTGCTGCGCGCAGTGCAAGACACGGTGTTGCTGGGCATCACCACCAACCAGGCTTTGCTGGTGGACCTGCTCAGGCACGCGGACTTTATCGCGGGCGAGTTCAGCACCGGGTTTATCGCCGAGCACTTCAATCACATTCCGCGTCAGGCCGCGACAGAGGAGCAGGTCGCGCTGGCCGCCGCGCTGTTTTACCAACACAGCGCCAGCACCCACCGACAAGGCTTGTCGGGATGGCGCAACAACGCCGCCTGGCGCTATCGCCTGACGGTGAATGACGAGATGCAGGAGCTCGACCTCAGCGTACTGGAGGGCAACCACCTGCACGCCAACGGCATCGAGATCCACGACCTGACCACCGACGGCCGCTGGGCCACGCTGGTGATCAACGGCGTTCGCCGGCGCCTGCCCTATCACCTGGACGACACTCAACTCTGGCTGCCGGGCGTGAAGATCATCAACCACACCCAACAGGTCGCCAGCCGCCAGGCCGACGCCAGCACCGGCGTCGTCAAGGCGCCGATGGACGGCGCGATTGTCGATATCCGCGTGAGCGCCGGTGAACGCGTCAGCAAAGGCCAACTGCTGCTGGTGCTCGAAGCCATGAAAATGGAGCATCCGCTGACGGCCGGCATCGACGGTGTGATCAAGGGTGTGCAGGTCGTCGCAGGTGATCAAGTGCGCAATCGCCAGGTTTTGCTGGAGATCGAATAACCCCCTAGGCGGAACTACACGGCCCAGCTACGCTCTATCCCCATCAGGAAAGGACGAGTACGGGAACCTGCACCATGCCCCATTGGCTGATTATTGACCTTGAAGCCACAACGGATGAAGGCGGCTGGCCCGTGACGGAGATGGAAGTCATCGAGATCGGCGCCAGCCTGGTGAACCGCCAGGGCCGCGAGCTGGATCACTTCCAGCGCTTCGTGCGGCCGCTGCGCCGGCCCCTGCTGACGCCGTTCTGTCGCCAACTCACGCATATTACCCAGGCCAACATCGACGCGGCGGCGCCGATCACCGAGGTGTGGCCGTTGTTCGAGCGTTGGCTGGGCCAGCATCAAGCGCGCCTGGAAGGCTGGGCCAGCTGGGGCGACTACGACCGCGCGCAGCTTGAACTTGAATGGCAACGCCATGGCCTGACCAGCGCGCTCGCGCAGACGCCGCATGTGAACCTCAAGCAGCGTTTCGCCAAGGCCCGCCGGCTGGACAAGCCCCTGGGGCTCAACGGCGCGCTGCAATTGGCGGGGATGCAGTTCCATGGCCAGCAACATCGGGCACTGGAAGACGCGCGCAACACCGCACGCCTGCTGCCGTTGATTTTGCCGGTCTAGGCAGCTCCCCTGGCCTTGGGCATACTGGCTGACCTTTACAGACCCTTTTCCGAGGATTCACCCATGTTCAAAGTCAACGAGTACTTCGACGGCACCGTCAAGTCGATCGCTTTCGGCACCGCAGAGGGCCCTGCGACCATCGGCGTGATGGCCCCGGGTGAATACGAATTCGGCACCGCCCAGCGTGAAATCATGCACGTGGTGTCCGGCGCCCTGTCCGTCAAGCTGCCAGACGCCAACGCCTGGGAAACCTTCGCCGCCGGCAGCCAGTTCAATGTGCCGGCCAACAGCAAGTTCCAGCTGAAGGTCGCCGTAGACACCGCTTACCTGTGCGAATACCGCGGCTAAGGGTTACAGCGCAAAAAAAATGCCCGTCTCGCAGGAGACGGGCATTTTTTATTCCAGGATCGTCACGGGCATGCCGACGGCTAACTCGCCGATGCCGTCGTTGACCAGGTTCTGACCGAACATCACGTTACCGTCCTGCTCACGGTAGGTCTTGAGAGTCGCCAGCGGTTCGCGGTCGTCGTTGCGCTCGCCGCTGGCCGGGTCGATGGTGGTGAGGATGCAGCGCGAGCACGACTTGACCACGCGCAACTCCACATCGCCGATACGCAGGCGTTTCCAACCGTCTTCGGCGAAGGCCTCGCTGCCTTCAATCACTAGATTGGGACGGAAACGCAACATCTCCATCGGGCGGCCGATGCGCTGGGACAAGTCGTCCAACGAGGCCTGGCCGATCAGCAGCAAAGGGAAACCATCGGCAAAACCGACCTGATCGTCGTCCTTGCCATAACCCGCTTCAGTGGTACGTGCGCGTGCCAGCGGCACCTGCACCAACCGTGTGGGCTTGCCGATAAAGTCACTGACCCAGGCCGCCGCCGCATCGCCGGCATCCGGCACGCGCAGGGTGTCGCGCCAGATAGTGACGCCGCGCAACTCGGCATCGCTGCCCGGCAGCGCCACGTCCAGCGCGGCAAAGCCGGGTGAATTCAAGGTCAGGCCTCCGGCGCTGTTCCACAACGCCGACAACTGGCTCATCTTCGCCACCGCCCGCTGGGTCAGGAATCGCCCACTGGCTTCGTCCACCAGCATCCAGCGTCGATCCCCGTCCAGCCCGAGTTTGTCCAGGCCGATGCGTTGCAAGGTTTCGGCCTTGCCGGACTTCAAGGGGTAACGGTACAGCGCGCTGAGACGAAGCATGGGCCTGCATTCCTGGGAAACAAAGTGTCATCCTAAAGTCAGGCGGGCACTTCGTCCAACATCAAGCGTTGGCGCACCACATCCACCAGCTTGTCGGGCTGGAATTTGGACAGGAAGTTGTCGCAGCCGACCTTCTTGACCATCGAGTCGTTGAAGCTGCCCGACAGCGAGGTGTGCAGCACCACGTAAAGGCCACGCAGGCGCGGGTCGTTGCGGATTTCGGTGGTCAGGCGGTAGCCATCCATCTCGGGCATTTCGGCGTCGGTGAAGATCATCAGCAACTTGTCGGTCATGACCTGGCCGCTGTCGGCCCAGGCCTTGAGCATGTTCAGGGCCTTGAGGCCGTCGCTGGCAATGTGCATCTTCACGCCGAGTTGCCCCAGGGTGTCGCGCAGTTGCGAGAGGGCCACATTGGAGTCGTCCACCAGCAGCACTTCGCGGCCACGGGCACGTTCCAGCACCGGGTCTTCAAGTTTTTCACGCGAGACTTTGGCGTTATACGGCACGATTTCGGCGAGGACTTTTTCCACGTCGATGATTTCCACCAACTGGTCATCGACCTTGCTGATGGCCGTGAGGTAATGCTGGCGCCCGGCGCTGGCCGGTGGCGGCAGGATGGCTTCCCAGTTCATGTTGACGATGCGATCCACACCGCCCACCAGGAACGCCTGCACCGAACGGTTGTACTCGGTGACGATAATTGTGCTGTTCGGCCCCGGCACCAGCGGGCGCATGCCGATGGCCTGGGACAGGTCGATCACCGGCAGGGTCTGGCCACGCAGGTTGACCACGCCGCAGACAAACGGGTGACGCTGGGGCATCAGGGTCAACTTGGGCAGTTGCAGGACTTCCTGAACCTTGAACACGTTAATCGCAAACAGTTGCCGCCCGGCCAGGCGAAACATGAGGATCTCCAGGCGATTCTCACCCACCAATTGCGTGCGTTGATCTACCGTGTCGAGAATGCCGGCCATTAAAAGCTCCTGATGTGGGATTGTGCAGCTCACTTAAGGCTTGTTATCGGCGGCAAGCGCCAGACCTTGACCCTGGTAAAATGCCATGTAAATTCATTGATGTCACACTGACATCATGGTTTACTGCAATCTGCTCTCCAGACGGCAGTACAGCGACCTTGCGCGACCTTCAAATCGGCGCAGGGTTCCGCTGCGTAAGGGATTCCCCTATGCACAATCAGGCCCGACCTGATATTCGCGATATCTAATAGCCATTAATGTGACGCCATTCTCATTGCATGAATGGAGTCAGGCTTTTGTTTGCCATACCAAGCCCTCGGCCCACGGGTCTTCCAGACTTATACGTGGCGGCAACCAAAGTTGTGCAAATGACCCGAATGACCAGGGCCTTCCACGGATACTCTGATCATTCAAGTAACGGTCCTACTGGAATTTCAGAAGCAGGCTACAGATCTCAGTCACATTTCAGCGGTAGTTTTACGCCATTCACCCAGTGCGGCATCTCATCACCCGACCTTATGTTGCGGAGACTTGTATGATGAATAGCGCAAACGAATGGCAAACTGCACTTCCCGAGTTTCTGCTCGAAGCCGAAAAGCTGTTGGCCAAGTCAGAAGAGTGCTTGCACCATTTACATCTGATTCGCAATGACAGCGATGCCGTCGACTGCATAAAAACCAGCCTGGCCAAGCTCGCGGAAAAGGCCGAAGGCCTGGCCCTGCAGGCAATCAGCGAGTTTTCCCGACATATCCAATGCCTGATCGCCAACGCCGCCAGCCCCATGGAGCTGCATGACCAGGCGCTGAATGCCCTGCATGACTGCCTGACGTTACTGGCCTGGCAACTGGAACTGATCGACATCCGTACGGGCGAACTGACGCTGGACGACAGCGAACAAACCACACTGATCGCGACCGTCACCTTGCAGATCCCACAGAAAGACTTCACGCATAAACCACAACAGCGCGTACATCACGCGTCCTGAGTGCCGGCAGGTCGTATTTGATCGTCGAGTTATCTAAAAACGACCGTACATTAAGCGGTCGACAATGATGCGCGGGCTATATATCAATTAGCCATCACCGCACTATCGATACAAACAAACCCAATTAATATAATTACCCTGGGTAAACGGCTGACTCTTTTAACTACAGAGTCAGGTTCCTCGGCGTTTGGCGCAGATTAAACCGCACCGGGTAAGGCGCCAGGCGACCAACGGTAATAGTGGTGGTACTATGCCCCGCTCGAAGTGACTCAACTTCATCATGTATAAAAAAACGTTCCAGCACCGCATTCCACACAGAGCCCTGTCAGCCGCCATGACCGGTCTTCCCGCAGCGAACCTTCAGTGGCTCCATCCGCTATGTACGCCAGCCTAAAGTCACTCGTCGCATGGTCCGTGTCCCGCAGCAATGCCCGCCGCCTGGTCCTCGCCCTGTGCCTTTGCTCGCTGTTGGTCAGCCTGTGGGCCTACACCCGCGCCGCGCCGCTGCCCTTGCTGATACTGCTGCTCAACCTGGCCACCCTGGTGGTGGTGGGGCTGCAGCAGTGGCGCTCGCGCAAGTCGATCAAGTTCCAGCCGCAGGAACTGGCCGACCGTCTGCTGCAGGTCCAGGAAAACGAGCGCCACCGCCTCAGCCGCGAATTGCATGACGATATCGGCCAACTGCTGACCGCCGCCAAACTGCAAAGCGAATGGCTCAAGCGCCGCCTGCCCGACGACCTGCAAAGCCAATGCACGGTGTTATGCAATACCTTGAACGAAACCCTGGCCAAAGTGCGCGACGTGTCCGCCATCCTCAACCCCCGCCAGTTGGCCAGCCTGGGCCTTGAGGCAAGCCTGCGCGCGCACTTGCTCAAGACCCTGGAAAACACCTCGGTACACTGGAGCCTGGAATGCCAGCAGCGCCTGACCGGCATCCCGGAAGAAATGGCCGTGGCAGCCTTTCGCATCACCCAGGAAGCGGTGACCAATATGTTGCGCCATGCCCAGGCGCAGAATCTGCTGGTACGCCTGCAACGCCTGCCCGAAGGCCTGTCGCTGATGATCTGCGATGACGGCCTGGGCTTTTCACCGGCAATCAACCCAAGCCTGGAAGGCCAACGGGGCATGGCCGGTATGAGCGAGCGCATCGACCAACTGGGCGGTGCGTTGTCTGTCAGCAGCCAGCCAGGCAAAGGCACGCGCATCGAAGCGCTTTTCCCCTGGGCGCCCCGCGCCCTCGAACGGGCCAATTCCCCTAAGGTTCTCGAGTGACTTGCAACTTACTCCTGGTGGATGACCACGCACTGATCCGGGCCGGCGTACGCGCGCTGATCCAGGACATCCCAGGCTACAGCGTGATCGGCGAGGCCAGCGATGGCGCGCAATTGCTGGAGACATTCAGCGCCCTGCAGCCGGATATCGTGCTGCTCGACCTGTCGATGAAATACACCGGCGGCCTCGACGCGCTACAGCAACTCAAGGCGGCGTACCCCAAAAGCAAGGTGCTGATCCTGTCGATGCACACCGACCCGGAGCTGATCATGCGCGCGCTGGAGTCCGGCGCCCATGGCTACCTGCTCAAGGACACCACCGCCAGCGAGCTGGAACACGCTCTGCTGGCCTTGCGTAACAACGAGCGCTACCTGAGCCCTGCGATTGCCCACACGGTGATCAACCAGGCGCTGATCCGCAGCCAGGGGCCGATCTCCCCCGCCGCCGACAGCCACAACCTCACGGCGCGCCAGCTGGAGATCCTGCGCCTGATCGTGCGCGGCAAGTCCACGCGGGAAATCGCCCAGGGCCTGGGCTTGAGCATCAAAACGGTGGAAGCGCACCGCTCGCAGATCATGAAACGCCTGCAGATCTTCGACGTGGCGGGCCTGGTGTTATTCGCCGTTCGCGAGCAGATCATCAGCCTGGACGACTAACGGCGAACCCAGCGGCAAATGCACGCGCAGGGCCTTGGGCAGCGCGGAAAAACGCAGGTCATCGCCTTTCAATGGCTCGCCATCAAGGTTGATATACAGCCCTTCGGCCACCTTGATCTCGACCCAGGGCAGACGCGCACGCACAAACATATTGTCCAGGCCCCAGCCGTCACTCATCAGGGTCATCAGCGTGCCCACCACTTCCTGGGGCGCCGGCAAAATACTGATATCAAGCAAGCCATCATCGGCCAGCGCGCCGGGGCACAGCACATGCCCACCGCCCGCCTGGCGGCCGTTGCCGATACCCAGCGCAAGCAAATCGCCCTTCCAGTGAAAGCCCGGCCCTTCCAGCTCGCCATACGCCGCCTTCAACTCGCTGAAACGCGACAGTCCGGTGAACAGATACGCGGCGCCGCCCAACACTTTTTTCAGGTCTTCCGACGTATTGGCGGTGACCTGGCTGCCAAAGCCGCCGGTGGCCATATTGAGGAACATCTGCCCACCGGCCTGGCCGAGGTCGATGGCCCTGGGCGGCACATCCAGCAGCGCCAGCGCACTTTGAGGTTCCAGCGGCACACCGGCGGCGCGGGCGAAGTCATTGGCGGTGCCCAGCGGCATCAACACCAGGCTGGCGTCGGTCTTGGCCAGGGCCATGGCCTCGGCCACGTCGCGCAAGGTGCCGTCACCACCACCGGCGATCAAGTGGGTATAGCCGTCGGCCAAGGCTTCATTGACCAGGCGCTGGGCATCGCCGCCCTCCCACGTCACCCGCACCGCCAGCTCCCAACCCTGCTCGCGCCGGGCCTGCACGGCAGCGCGCACGTCCTCATTGAGGGCTTGCTTGCCGTGCAGGATCAACAGTGCTTTGGGGGTGGTCATGGGGTCATTCTCCTGGGTTCAAGGGTTCCTGAAGGATGTGGACCTTTGCGGAGGAGAAAAAAGTCATTCGCTTGAAAATTAATTTGCCGCTGGGTTACGCCCATTTCCAAGCCTGCGATTAAAAACCGACTACATTAAAACCATTGGTGCAGCGTTTACCGCTGGTGAGTCGCCACAATTTTTGCTCAGGAGAGCCGGAATGAAGGACGACTCAACAGACGATAAACCTGCAATCACCGCCCCTTTGGCCCGCCGGGACTTTCTCGGCAAAACCGGCCTGCTGGTTGGCAGCGCGGCAATCGGTGCGGCGTTTGGCCCGCTGGCACGCGCGGCACAACCCACCGCTTTTGCAGATGAACAACTGGAAGTGCCGGCCTGGACCAAAAACTTGGGCGGCCCCACCGGTGTGCCCTACGGTAAACCGTCCAGCTTTGAGACGCAGACGGTGCGCACTCTCTACCCTGGGCTTACCGAGCGCATGTCGGCCTACAGTACTTCGCCTTTGCAGGAACTGGACGGCATCATCACGCCCAACGGGCTGTTTTTTGAACGCCACCACGCCGGTGTGCCAGCGATTGACCCGGCCAGGCACTTCCTGGTGATTCATGGGCTGACCGACACTGCCCTGCTGTTCACCCTGGATGAGCTACGCCAGTTCCCTGCCGTCTCACGCATCCACTTCATCGAATGCTCGGGCAACCCTTCATTCCTGCCGCCCTGGGGCAAAACCGCCGCTGAAGTCGCAGGCCTGGTCAGCTGCGCCGAGTGGACCGGCGTGCCGTTAAAAGCCCTGCTGCACGCGGCAGGCCTCAAGCCTGAGGCGAAATGGATTGTGGCAGAGGGCGCCGATGGCGCCGCCATGAACCGCAGCCTGCCGCTCGACAAATGCCTGGATGACGTATTGGTGGCCTACAGCCAGAACGGCGAAAGGCTGCGCCCCGAACAGGGTTACCCCCTGCGCCTTATCGTGCCGGGTTACGAAGGCAATACCCACATCAAGTGGCTGCGCCGCCTGCATGTCACCGATGCCCCGGCGTACAGTCGTGAGGAAACGGCCAAATACACCGACTTGATGCCGGATGGGCGGGCCAGGAAGTTCTCCTTCGTGATGGAATGCAAGTCAATCATCACTGCCCCGTCCGGCACCCAGACACTCACCCGCAAAGGCCTGCATGAACTACGCGGAATCGCCTGGAGCGGCAACGGCACAATCACCCGCGTGGACGTGTCCGTCGACGGTGGGAACAACTGGTATGCGGCCACGCTGCAGGCGCCGGTGCTGAACAAATGCCTGACGGTGTTTCGTGCGCCCTTCGAATGGCAGGGCAAAGCAATGCTCATCATGAGCCGCGCCATTGACGAGACCGGCTACGTGCAACCCAGCCTGGAACAACTGAAAGCCGTGCGCGGGGACTTTTCGTTTTACCACAACAACGCCATCCAGCCCTGGCGCATCAACGCCAATGGGGAGGTGAGCAATGGCCGTGCATAAGCTTACCGCCATCGCATTGGGGTTACTGGGCATCGGCGTGGTTGCGTGCGCATCGACGGCGCCGAAATCCGACTTAGGGCAGCCGGTGACAGAGCACTACATTGCCAGTTGGACCATCGACGTCGCGCCCGATGGCAAAAACCTGCCCGCCGGGCAAGGCACGGTCATGGAAGGCGAAAAGGTCTATCAAACCGCCTGCCTTGGCTGCCACGGCGCCCACCTCGAAGGCGGCACAGGCCCGGCATTAGTCGGCGGTGCCGGCTCGCTGCCCACGCCCAAACCGGTAAAAACCGTCGGCAGTTACTGGCCCTACGCAACCACCCTGTTCGACTATGTCAGGCGCACCATGCCCTTTCAGCAACCACAGTCGTTGAGCAATGATCAGGTGTACGCCGTGGTGGGTTATATCCTCAACAAAAACCAGATAGTGGAAGCGAACGCCACGCTGGATGCTGCCACCCTCACCCATCTGAAGATGCCCAATCGCGATGGATTCTACGTCGACGACAGGCCGGATGTGCGTGTGGAGCCTTGCTATAAGGATTGTCTCGGTAACCCGAAAACACGTTGATGTGCTTTTGGGCTTGGTATTGTGCAGGTTGAGTGGTGTGCATATCCGTTGCTGCGGTAACGGCGGCTTAGGGTTCCGCCCTGACGGCGGCTCACTTTTGCAAGGACGCAAAGTAAGCAAAAGGTCCTCGCCCCAACACTCGGTGCCTCGCTATGCCTCGGCATGCCGGCAATCCGACAGCAACAGCAACAGCAACAGCAACAGCAGAGCCATACTCGGTCAAAGGTGGGAGCGGGCTTGCTCGCGAATGCGGTTTATCAGTGACAGATGAATTGACTGACACACCGCATTCGCGAGCAAGCCCGCTCCCACATTTAGACCGCGTTGCATCAGGTAGATAGGCTTTTGCTTCAACCACTCAGGTCGGCTTTCAGGCCGCCGTGCTGTAGATCTTGATCTTGATTTTGATCTGAGGCGCCCCGTCAACCACGATGGCCGAACGCAGGCTTGAATCCGTGGGTAACCCGGCAGGACGCCGGGTTAGCCGCGGATTCAAGCCTTCGTTCTGGCATGCCGAGCCTAGGCGAGGCACCGAGTGGTGGGGCGAAGACTTTTTGGTTACTTTTGTCTGGGCCGGCATTCCGGTCTTTACAAAAGTGACCCGCCGTCAGGGCGGAACCCTAAGCCGCCGTTACCGCAGCAACGGATATGTACACCGACGAACCGCCATCGCAGGCAAGCCAGCTCCCACAGTTGGACAGAGATGTCTCAATGGATCGGGCCAATCAGCTCTTGTGCAACTTGCTCATCAACTGCGCCTCAGCCTGGGTCAACCCACACGACTGCGTCAACTCATCCACCGTCGCACCCATGCCGACCAATTTAGCCGCCTGGGCAAACGACAAGCTTGAAGGATCACGCTGCTCAATCTGCGCCAACTTATCCGGCAATGGCCCAAGAATCGCGCGCAGTTCATGCACCTCATCCCCAACCTTCACCGCAGTTTGCTGGAAGTGATCCACACGCTTGACCAGATCCAGAATCCGCCGGTCACGCACCGCATCGCGCTCGGCCTGTTGCACGGCCAACTCCCGTTGCTGGCGCATATAGCGCAGCAGGAATGCCAACGTCCCGGCCCACAGCAGGGCCAGGACAATCACCACCGCATCAAGAAACAATCAGATGTTCTCCAGATCCGACCATTCTTCTTCGCTCATCATCTTGTCCAGCTCAACCAGAATCAGCAGTTCGCCGTTCTTGTTGCACACGCCCTGGATAAACTTGGCCGATTCTTCATTGCCCACGTTCGGCGCGGTCTCAACTTCCGACTGACGCAGGTAAACCACTTCAGCCACGCTGTCGACCATGATCCCGACCACTTGCTTGTCGGCTTCGATGATCACGATACGCGTGTTGTCGTTGACCTCGGTCGGCACCAGACCAAAACGCTGGCGGGTGTCGATCACCGTTACCACGTTGCCGCGCAGGTTGATGATGCCCAGCACGTAGCTCGGCGCACCCGGCACCGGAGCGATCTCGGTGTAGCGCAGCACTTCCTGCACGCGCATCACGTTAATGCCGTAGGTTTCATTGTCCAGTTTGAAGGTAACCCATTGCAGGATCGGATCATCCAAACCTTGTGCGGACGCTGACTTGTTCATACCCCTGACCCCTTCAGTGTGTGCTTCTTCGACCGCGCAACCGCACGGCCCTTATTGTTCAATCAACTGCGTTTGTTCTGTGGCATCGTCTTGACCGCACCGCTGGCGATCAACTCGGCCAGTTCGGCGACGTCGAGCAACGCGCACATATGTTCAATCACGGTGCCCGCCAGCCAGGGCCGTTGGCCCCGTTGGCTGCGCCACTTGATTTCATTCGGGTCCAGGCGCAACGAGCGGCTGACTTGATGCACCGCCAGCCCCCATTCGTAGCCCTGCACCGAGATCACGTATTGCAAGCCCTGGCGAAAGTCATCGCGGTAGCGGTCGGGCATCACCCAGCGCGCCGTGTCCAGCACCTTGAGGTTGCCGGCCTGGCTGGGCAGGATGCCGAGGAACCACTCCGGTTGCCCGAACAGCGGCGTCAACTCCTGGCCTTCCAGCGAGTAAATCGACCCCAGGCATACCAGCGGCACCGCCAGGGTCAACCCGGCGACGTCGAACAGCAGGCACTCGAACGGCTCGGCCGCCCACGCCGGGCGACCATCGCCCGTGGCCGGTGGTGGCGTGATGCTCGGCGGCAAATGCACTTCCACCACCGGTTCAACCACCACGGGCGCAACCACCACGGCCACTGGCACAATCGGCACCACCACATGGGCATCACGCGCCTGCTCTTCCAGCACCGCCAGTTGGAATTCATCCAGAGCGCTTTCAGGTTCGATTACAGCAGGTTCAAGTACCAGAATCGGTTCCGGCAACTCCTCGGCCGTCGCTTCCTGCAACAAGGCGTCCAGGTAGGACTCCAGTGCCAGTTGCGGCCGGGTCTTAAGCTCAACGGGACGGTTCATCACGCCACCTGCGCCACAAGTTGCTGGGACAGCAAATGTTTGAGCAACGCACGGTAAGCCAGTACGCCACGGCTCTTGCCGTCGAACTGCGACGGCGTGAGCCCGGCACGGCTGGCGTCACGCAGGCGCGTGTCCACCGGAATGTAGCCGTTCCAGATCGTTTCCGGGTACGCATCGCGCAACACCCGCAAGGTGCCCAGCGACGCTTGGGTACGGCGGTCGAACAGAGTCGGGACAATGCTGTACGGCAGCGCCTGTTTGCGCGAACGGTTGATCATCGCCAAGGTGCTGACCATGCGCTCCAGGCCTTTGACCGCCAGGTGTTCGGTCTGCACCGGGATCACCAACTGCTGGCTGGCCGCCAAGGCGTTGACCATCAGCACGCCCAGCAACGGCGGGCTGTCGATAATTGCGTAGTCGAAGTCCTGCCACAGTTGCGCCAGGGTCTTGGCGATCACCAGGCCCAGGCCGCTCTGCCCTGGCGACTGGCGCTCAAGGGTCGCCAGCGCGGTGCTCGACGGCAACAGCGAGATGCTCTCGTTGCTGGTGGGCAGCAGCAATTGCCCCGGCAAATCTGCCGGTACGCTGCCCTTGTGCAGGAACAGGTCGTAGCAGCTGTGCTCCAGCGCATCCGGGTCATAGCCGAAATAACTGGTCATCGAGCCGTGCGGGTCCAGGTCGACCACGACCACACGCTTGCCCGCCTCGGCCAGCAAGCCGGCCAGGGCGATGGACGTGGTGGTCTTGCCGACTCCACCCTTTTGATTGGCAACTGCCCAGACTCTCATTCAGTTGGTTCCTCCCGGTAGGCTAAGGCGCGACCGAGACATTACATAACATTATTGAGCCGGCGACGGAGAATTGACGGCGCTCTGACGAACCGGCGGCTTAACGGTTGGCGGTGCAGTTTGTGTGCCAGCCCGCTTCAAGGCCGCATCCGGTGTTGCATTGGCAGTACCGGTGCCGGTCAGGCTGCGGCGTACATCCAGGTTACGTGACACCACCAGCACCACCCGGCGGTTGCGCGCGCGGCCTTCGGCGGTGGCGTTATTGGCCACCGGCTGGAACTCACCGTAGCCCACCGATGCCAGGCGCCCAGGGTTAATGCCCTGCATCGCGAGCATGCGCACGATGCTTGAGGCCCGTGCCGAGGACAGCTCCCAATTGGTCGGGTACTGCGCAGTGCTGATCGGGAAGTTGTCGGTAAAGCCTTCGACGTGGATCGGGTTCTCAAACGGTTTGAGAATCGCCGCCACCTTGTCGATGATGGTAAACGCCTGATCGCTCGGCAACGCATCGGCGCTGGCGAACAGCAGGCTGGAATTAAGCTCGATCTCCACCCACAACTCGTTGCCGCGCACGGTCATCTGGTTGGATTTGATCAAGTCGCCAAACGCTGCGCTGATGTCATCGGCGATGCTTTTGAGCGGGTCGCTGGTGCCACCGATGCCGGCGGCGGTTTCGTCGCTGTCATTGACCAGCGGCTTGGCCGGCGTCACGGTCTTGGGCCGCTCGTCGCCAATCGGGATCGGCTTGAGCGAGCGGTCGGTGTCGTTGAATACGCCCACCAGCGCCTGGGAAATAATCTTGTACTTGCCTTCGTTGATCGACGAGATGGAGTACATCACCACAAAAAACGCGAACAGCAAGGTGATGAAGTCGGCGTAGGACACCAGCCAGCGTTCATGGTTGACGTGCTCTTCAGGCTCGCGGCGGCGACGGCTCACAATCGACTCCCTCCCATCAATCCATGAAGCCCTGAAGCTTCAATTCGATGGAGCGCGGGTTCTCACCCTCGGCAATCGACAAAATGCCTTCCAGCAGCATTTCGCGGTAACGCGACTGGCGCATGGCGATCGACTTGAGCTTGCTGGCCACCGGCAACAACACCAGGTTGGCACTCGCCACGCCGTAGATGGTCGCGACAAAGGCCACGGCAATGCCGCTGCCCAGCTGCGACGGGTCGGCCAGGTTGCCCATCACGTGGATCAGGCCCATCACCGCACCGATGATGCCGATGGTCGGCGCATAGCCGCCCATGCTTTCAAAGACTTTGGCGGCGTTGATATCGCGGCTTTCCTGGGTGTAGAAATCCACTTCCAGAATGCTGCGAATCGCCTCGGGTTCGGCGCCATCGACCAGCAGTTGCAGGCCTTTGCGCGCGTAGCTGTCGGGCTCGGCATCGGCCACGCCTTCCAGGCCCAGCAGGCCTTCCTTGCGCGCGGTGAGGCTCCAGTTGACGACACGGTCAATGCCGCCCGGCAAGTCCACGCGTGGCGGGAAGATGATCCACACCAGAATCTGCATGGCACGCTTGAAGGAACTCAGCGGCGACTGCAACAGCGCCGCGCCCACGGTGCCGCCAATCACGATCAGCGCCGCCGGGCCATTGGCCAAGGCGCCGAGGTGGCCGCCTTCCAGGTAATTGCCGCCGATAATCGCGACAAACGCCATGGTGATGCCAATCAGGCTCAAGACATCCATCAGAGGCAGGCCTCCACCAGATGTTTGCCGATGTCGTCCAGGCTATAAACCGCGTCAGCCAGGTCCGCCTTGACGATGGCCATGGGCATGCCATAGATCACGCAGCTGGCTTCGTCCTGGGCCCAGATCGCGCTGCCGCCCTGCTTGAGCAGGCGTGCGCCTTCACGGCCGTCGGCGCCCATGCCGGTGAGTACCACCGCCAGAACTTTGTCGCCGTAGGACTTGGCCGCCGAACCGAAGGTGATATCCACACACGGCTTGTAGTTCAGGCGCTCATCGCCCGGCAGGATTTTGATCGCGCCACGACCATCGACCATCATCTGCTTGCCGCCCGGTGCCAGCAGCGCCAGGCCAGGACGCAGGATGTCGCCATCCTCGGCTTCCTTGACGCTGATGCGGCACAGCTTGTCCAGGCGCTCGGCGAAGGCCTTGGTAAAGGCGGCGGGCATGTGCTGGATCAACACGATCGGCGCCGGGAAGTTGGCCGGCAGCTGGGTCAGCACGCGCTGCAAGGCAACCGGGCCGCCGGTAGACGTACCGATGGCCACCAGCTTGTAGGCTTTGCGCTTGGGCGCAGGCGAATGCGCGCTCGCTGCCGGGGCAC